>JAZNMZ010000001.1:0-6313 GCA_045580005.1 Eubacteriales bacterium
ATCGGCAGCTCCGCCGAGAACATCAGCTTCTGCGGTGGAAAGTCCGTGAGCTCCGTGGGGATATATATGCACTTCATACGGAATTTTGTGCTCCGAGAGCGCCTTTGCCATAAGAAGTGTATTCAGCACAGAAACGCCCGGGTCATCCGCCGTGTGCCACAGGAAACACGGAGCTGTTTTGTCCGAAACCTGCTTTTCGGCAGAATAAAACTGCGCATCCCTTTCAAAATTGTCGGAATCTTCCAGAAGATTTTTAAAAGAGCCGTTATGTGCATACGCCGCAGTGCCCGAAATAACCGGATAAGAGAGAATAACAGCGTTGGGTCTGTTGCTGCCGGGCGTTATCTGTGCCGCCTCTGAGACAAAATCGCAATGCCACATTGTCGCAAGGCTTGCGGCAAGGTGTCCCCCTGCCGAAAAGCCGACAACCGCTATTTTGTCGGGGTCGATATTGTATTCCTGTGCGTTTTCCCTTATATGGCTTATCGCCCTTGACGCCTCGAGAAGCGGCTTGGGATGACCTGTTTTTTTGTCGGTGATATTACCTGCGACAGAATATTTCAGGACAAAAGCATTATAGCCCTTTGCATAAAACTTGCGCGCAACAGGCTCTGCCTCGCGCTCGCTTGTCATAGCGTATGCTCCGCCGGGTATGACAAGAATTGCCTTTCTTTTTTCATGATACTCTGCCGTCGGAAGCGAGCAGAGAATTTCAAGATATCCGAAATCGCGTTCGGGGAAAAGGTCTACTTTTTTTATCAAAAGTTCCATAGCTTACTCCTTATTCCACATCAAAGCGCTCGCCGATAATCTCAAAGTGTGCTCTGGCGCCTGTGTAATCTGTAACAAAATCATAAAACGCTCCGTATTTGTCCTCGCGCACGGCAAGCGTGAGCTTTACATTCTCGCCGAAATCCTGTCCATCGCACCGCACGCCGTATTTCGAAAGCTCTTTATTTATCTTCTCATAGTCCTGGTACTGAACTGTCACGCTAAACTGCGTGAATTTGCAAAAAACCGAAGTTCCTGCGGCGTCTATTGCCAGCTTTGCCGCCTTGGCATATGCGCGTACAAGACCACCTGCACCAAGGAGTATACCTCCGAAGTACCGCGTAACAACGATAACTGTGCCGCACAGTTCCTCTCGCTTTATAACCTCGAGCACCGGCATACCTGCCGTGCCCGACGGCTCGCCGTCATCCGAGAAGCGTGCAATTCCCGTGTCTTTGAGAATATACGCATAAACATTATGCGTTGCGTCTGCGTGCTTGCTCTTTATGCTTTTTATAAATTCCTGCGCCTGCTGCTCGTTGCTGACAGGCTTTATATATCCTATAAACTGAGATTTTTTCTCTGCAAATTCGGCACTTGCCTGGCGAGCCGCCGTCTTAAAGCTATCCACAAAGACACCCCCTTTTTTATTTTCTCCTAACATTCTATACCAAATCACACAAAAAGTCAACAGCCGACAGAAATCTTGACTTTACGCAGCTTTTGTGTTACAATAGTTGCAAAGTGATCAGGCAAATTATGGTTGCCGCACTGCCCACAGGAGACGACAAAAAGGAGATTTATTATGGGCCCGTTTGAAATACTCGAATTACTTTGTGGACTTGCGCTGTTCCTTTACGGCATGGAGGTAATGGGAGACTCGCTCAAGAAGAGCGCAGGCAGTCAACTCAAAACAACACTTGGAAAAATGACCTCAAACAACTTCAGAGGCTTTCTCCTTGGTCTTATTGTCACCGCCATCATCCAGAGCTCATCGGCTACGACCGTTATGGTTGTCGGCTTTGTAAACTCGGGAACAATGACGCTCGCGCAGTCTGTCGGCGTTATCATGGGTGCGAATGTAGGTACGGCAGTTACCGCCTGGCTTACAGGTCTGTCGGGTCTCGGCAGCGCGGGAGCTGCGGCCTCATCTGCCATTCAGTGGCTCAAGCCCGACGCATGGATGCCGATTCTTGCGGTTATCGGCATATGCTTGCTTATGTTCGGCAGCACCAGCAAGAGAAAAAATGCAGGTACGATACTTCTCGGCTTTGCCGTTCTTATGGTAGGTATGGATCTTATGTCGGGAGCGGTGAGCGGTCTTAAAGAGGACGCAGGCTTCAGACAGATTCTCACAATGTTCAACAACCCCATTCTCGGCGTGCTTGCAGGTCTTGTACTCACGGCTATCGTGCAGTCTTCCTCTGCTTCTGTCGGCATTCTGCAGTCGCTGTCGGCAACAGGCGCCATCACATACGGAGCGGCAATTCCGATTGTCATGGGACAGAATATAGGCACCTGCGTTACGGCGATGATTTCTTCTGTCGGCGCTAACAAAAACGGCAAGCGGGCGGCTTTGATTCATCTATATTTCAACATAATCGGCGTTGTTGTCGTTCTTTCGGGATTTTATCTTATAGATTACTTTGTAAACTTCAGCTTTGTGGAGAACACCATCGGAATGTGGGGCATTGCGGCAGTACACACGATATTCAAGATTATATCTGTTGCGCTCCTTGCGCCTTTCTCAAAGCTGCTCGAAACTCTTGCAGTAAAGACTGTTCCCGACAAATCCGACGAGGAACAGGAGGTTACTCCTCTTGACGAGCGTCTTATGGACACTCCTGCAGTTGCTGTCGAGCAGGCAAAGGAAGTTACAAAGACAATGGCACACCTGTCGTGCGACGCACTGCTCAAGGCTATATCAAATCTCACCGAATATGACGCAAAGATTGCAGAAAAAGTGCGCGACAAGGAGAGCAAGGTTGACCTTTATGAGGACAACCTCGGCACATATCTTGTAAAGCTCTCGTCGCAGGATATGGACGAGTCTGACAGCCTTGAAATTACAAAGCTCCTGCATCTTATAGGCGACTTTGAGAGAATTTCCGACCACGCAGTAAACATTCTCGAATCTGCAGAGGAAATGAAAGAAAAGGATATCACTTTCTCCGAGCAGGCGCAGAAAGAGCTTGCCGCTCTTATGGGTGCTGTTACAGAGATTGTATCCATCACAGAAAAGGCTTTCAGCACCGGCGATATAGAGCTGGCGGCAAAAATTGAGCCTCTCGAGCAGGTTGTTGACTATCTGCGCGACAAGATAAAACTCAATCACATCATAAGACTCCAGAAGAGTCAGTGCTCTATAGAACACGGATTTGTCCTGTCTGATCTTCTCACAAGCTTTGAGAGGGTATCCGACCACTGCTCGAACATCGCAGGCTGTATTATTGAACTTTCGCAGCATCACGCGCTCGATATGCACAAGTATCTGAGAAGTATCAAAAAGGGCGGCGAAAACTTTGATCAGCTATACAACGACTACAAAAGCAAGTACTCTATATAGACCATATAAAAAGCAGACAGTAAAGTCTGCTTTTTCTTTTAAAAATTTGCCGCAGAGCGCATTTCGTAATTGACAAATATGTATAGCGCGTGGTATAATATCTATAAGTATATATTCGTCGGAAAATGCCCTTTTCCGACAGTAAATTTAAGTTTTAAAACAAAGATTTGCGAAAGGCGTTGATACAAAAATGATGATACAGAAACCGAAAGGCACGCTTGATATTCTTCCCGACGAGATGGCGCTCTGGCACAAGATTGAAAATGCCGTGCGCGACATCACCTCAAAGTACGGCTTCGGCGAGATTCGCTTTCCCACCTTTGAGCAGTCGGCACTTTTTAAAAGAGGAGTCGGTGGCACTACCGACATTGTACAAAAAGAGATGTTTACTCTCGACGACAGGGACGGCAACGAGCTATGTCTTCGCCCTGAGGGCACAGCCTGTGTTGTAAGAAGCGTTATCGAAAACGGTCTTTTCAACGAGCCCATGCCGCTGAAGCTCTACTATCTCACAAACTTCTTCAGATACGAAAAGCCACAGGCGGGCAGATCGCGTGAATTTTATCAGTTTGGCGTTGAGATGTTCGGCACATCAAAAGCAAGCGCAGATGCAACAGTTATTTCTATCGCGCACTCGTTGCTTGAAAGACTCGGAGTAAATGCTAAGCTCAACATCAATTCCATCGGCTGTCCAAGCTGCAGACCCAACTACCACAGGGCGCTTGTTGAGTACTTTACCTCTCACAAGGACGAGCTGTGCGACACCTGCAAGGAAAGACTCAAGACAAATCCTCTGCGTATCCTCGACTGCAAGAGCCCTATATGCGGAAAGCTATGCGAGGACGCGCCCAAGACTGTTGAGCACCTGTGTCCTGAGTGCTCGGAGCATTTTGACTCGCTCAAGGCGTCGCTTGACGCACTTGGCATTTCATACAGCGTAAACCCGAGAATCGTGCGAGGGCTCGACTACTACACAAGAACGGTTTTTGAATTTATATCCGACGACATCGGTGCGCAGAGCACTGTGTGCGGTGGCGGCAGATACGACGGACTTGTAAAGGAGCTTGACGGTCCGGATCTTTGCGGTATCGGATTTGGCCTGGGTATTACAAGACTTGTGCTTGCAATGAGAGCAAATTATGAGAAAAACGGTCTTTCGCTCCCTGAGAACGAAAAGCCGCTTATATACATTGCCTCTATGGGTGCTGCAGCCGAGATAAAGGCGCTCTCGCTTGTAGGTGAGCTCAGAGCCCGCGGTGTTGCGGCAGAATGCGACATAACCGGCAGGAGCCTCAAGGCTCAGATGAAATATGCTGACAAAATCGGGGCAAAATACGCAGTGGTTCTGGGCGACAACGAGCTTGCCGAGGGCAAAGCTCAGCTCAAGAACCTGCGCGACGGCGAAAAGAGCGACATTGAAATAGACAAAATCGCAGACATAAATGAGTAAGGAAAGGTGAATACAATGGCAGAATTTTTAGGCAATATGAAGCGCACCGACTACTGCGGCACGCTCACAGAGAATGATATCGGAAGAACAGTTTGCGTTATGGGCTGGGTACAGAAGCAGAGAGACCTCGGCAGCCTTATCTTTATCGACCTGAGAGACAGAACAGGTATAGTACAGCTCGCATTTGACGACACTACCGACAAGGATATACACGAAAAGGCTTTTGCGGCAAGAAGTGAGTTTGTTCTGGGCGCCGTTGGCACTGTGCGTGAAAGAGCAAGCAAGAACGACAACATCCCCACAGGCGCTGTTGAAATTTTTGTAACCGAGCTCAAAGTTCTCGGGGAAGCACAGACTCCTCCCTTTGAAATTGTTGAAAACTCGAATGTAAATGAGGAGCTCCGACTCAAGCACCGCTATCTCGACCTGCGCCGTCCCGACCTTGCAAAAAACATTCTTCTGCGCCACAAGGTAACAAAGGTAACAAGAGATTATTTTGACGAGAACGGCTTTATCGAGATTGAAACACCTATGCTCATAAAGTCTACCCCTGAGGGTGCGCGCGACTATCTTGTGCCGAGCCGTGTTCATCCGGGAAGTTTTTATGCTCTTCCGCAGTCGCCTCAGCTGTACAAGCAGCTTTCAATGGTTGCGGGATTTGACAGATATATGCAGATTGCACGCTGCTTCAGAGACGAGGACCTCAGAGCCGACAGACAGCCTGAGTTTACACAGATAGACCTTGAGATGTCTTTTGTCGAAATGGAAGATGTTCTGGCTATCGGCGAGGGCTTTATGAAGAGAATTTACAAGGAAATTCTTGGAGTTGACATAGCTCTTCCGCTCCCCAGACTCACATACAAGGAGGCTATGGAACGCTTCGGCTCGGACAAGCCCGACATCCGCTACGGTATGGAAATATTCGACCTGTCGGACACTGTAGCTGACAGCGAGTTTGTTGTATTCAAGAGCGCTCTCGAAAAGGGCGGCTCGGTACGCGCCATCAAGGCAGAGGGCGCTGTGAGCGTTCTCACCAGAAAAGAAGTAGACAAGCTCACCGAAATGGTAAAGGGTATAGGCGCCAAGGGTCTTGCATGGATAAGAATGACTCCCGAGGGAATATCATCGTCGTTTGCAAAGTTTATGACCGACGAGCAGATGAACGCCATTATCGAAAAAGCAGACGCCAAGACAGGCGATGTTATTCTCATTATTGCAGATACAAACACCTCAAAGGTGCTCTCGCACCTGGGTGCTTTGCGTGTTGAGGTTGCCGACAGAATCGGCATCGAAAAGAAAGGAATCGGACTTTTGTGGATTACGGAGTTCCCGTTCTTTGAATACAACGAGGAAACAGGCAACTGGGATGCTATGCACCACCCCTTCACTTCACCTTTGGATGAATGTATCGAATACCTTGATACAAGCCCCGAAAAGGTTTTCGCAAAGGCTTACGACTTGGTACTTAACGGTGTTGAATTATCAAGCGGCTCTATCCGTATTTCCGACCCCGAGCTTCAGGCAAA
>JAZNMZ010000002.1:0-40708 GCA_045580005.1 Eubacteriales bacterium
TATTCTGAGTTTTGCACTTCTTGAGCGAGGGTTAACTTCAAGTTCACTCTCGCACGGCAATATTGGCTTTTTGGTAAGCACTCTTGCCTGAGGTTTGTTTCCGCACACGCAGACCGGAAAATCCGGCGGGCAGGTGCAGCCCTTTGTAAACTCGAGGAATGTATGCTTGATTATTCTGTCCTCAAGGGAATGGAAGCTGATAAAAGACATCCTGCCCTCGGGATTAAGCATCGGGAAAAGACTTCCTATTGCCTTTGATATTACATCAAGCTCGCCGTTTACCTCTATGCGTATAGCCTGAAAGGTTCGCTTTGACGGATGAGGCCCGTCCTTGCGATTCTTTGCAGGAATTGCCGCTTTAATTATTTCATTCAGCTCAAATGTTGTCTGTATCGGTTTCTCGCTTCTTGCCTGTACAATAAACGAAGCTATTCTCGAGGAAAATCGTTCCTCTCCGTACAGGCTTATTATCTCGCGCAATCTTTTCTCGTCATATCCATTTACAACATCATATGCACTTTTGCCCTCGCCTTTTGACATTCTCATGTCAAGAGGGGCGTCATGCATGTAAGAAAAGCCTCTTTCGGGAGTATCGAGCTGAAATGACGAAACACCCAGATCTGCCACAACACCGTCGATAGCCTCAACGCCAACAGATTTTAAAAGCTCTGCAGCATCGCCGAAATTGCCTTTGAGTATTGTCTTTTTATCGCCGTATTTTTCAAGCCTTTTGCCGGCAGCAAAGATTGCATCTTCGTCGCGGTCTATACAATAAAGCTTTCCGCCTGCTCCTTCAAGTCGTGTGAGTATTTCCTCCGAGTGACCGCCGCCGCCAAGCGTACAGTCAAGATATACTCCACCGGGCTTGATATTAAGCCCATCCACCGTTTCTTTCAGCATTACCGAGTAATGGCTGAAATTCATTTCCTTTTGTTCGCACATTATTTTAGAAACCAGCCTTGCTCAATATAAGTTTCATTTCTTCGGGATCAATCTTGCTGTTGACTTCTGCGAACTTATCAGGGTTCCAGAGTTCAACATTATTGCTAAGGCCCACAAAGGATATGCTCTTTGCAATACCTGCGTGTTCGCGCAGCGCCTGCGGAATAACTATTCTTCCCTGAGAGTCAAGCTCGGTATTGAAAGCGCTTGCAAGAATAAATCGCTTAACTTCTTTCATCTGCATTTCGCCGAAAGTCTCAAGCTTCTCGATAAAGTTGTTCCACTGCTGTTCGTTATAAAGAACGATACAGCCGTCAAGTCCTTTTACAAGGATAAGATTACCGATAAGGTCAGCACGGAACTTCGAGGGAACAAACGCTCTGCCCTTCACATCGACAGAATGTAGATATTCACCTGTAAGCACCGCACTCACCTCCATTTTTGATTTATTTTTTGATAAAAAGTGCTCATTCAGTGGATTCTTAGCTTTACTGCGCTCCACTTTAATTTTCTTAGTGTTATTTTGCGCTCCACTTTGCACCACTCATATTATATAATACCATAGCAGATTTTTCAATAGGTTAAGCGATTTAGAATATTAATTTTTTGTAAACTTTACACAAAAATCCAAAAAAATCGTATATTTTGTCGACAAAACTGTGCATTTTAGCAAAAGAGTAATACTTTTCACCCGAATTTCATAAAAATTTAAAAAGCTATTTATCCGGAGGCAAAAAGGATGAGAGTATATACTTTCGAACGCTTCAGTGAAAAGGAAGTGATCAACTGTAAGGACGGCAAAAGACTCGGTTGTCCGGACGACATAAAATTCGACGCAGAGTGCGGAAAAATCATTTCGTTCAGCGTAAGGGATATTAGAAAATTCTCATTCGGAAAATCAGACGGGATAAATATCTCGTGGGACTGTATAGAAAAAATAGGTGACGATATAATCCTTGTAAATCTCGACTGGTTTCCGCCCCCGTTGCCATCTCACGACAAAAAGGATAAAAAGAGCTTCTTTTAAGTTGACACAAAAAAGAATGTGATGTATAATAAATAAGCGGTTTATTATACATCACACGGGAGAAACAACATGACAGAACTTGTAATTGTAAGACACGGAGAAGCCATCGGAAATGTACGCGAGGAATTTCACGGTCAGAGCAACACCGACATTACCGAAAAAGGTGCCCTGCAGGCAAAAGAAACAGGGCTTTTTCTAAAAAATTATGAGTTTGACGCTGTATATTCAAGTGATATAAAAAGAGCTATGTCAACAGCAAGGCACATCATCAGCGGCAAAAATCTTGAGATTATACCCGACAAGGGACTGCGCGAGATATATGCAGGCAAATGGGAGCTTATGAAGTATACCGACATTGCCGAGCAGTATCCCAAGGAATATAGACTCTGGCACGAAAAAATAGACGAGTGCATCTGCCCCGGCGGCGAGAGTGTTTCACATCTGCGCGACAGAATAAAAGAAACGCTTGACAGGATAGCTAGTGAGAACGACGGCAAAAGAGTGCTTATCACCACACACGCCACTCCCCTGCGCGTTATGTACAGCGTATGGAACGGTCTCCCTCTCAGTGTTATTACATCGACAAAATGGGTGTCAAATGCCTCTATAACGGTTGTGCGGTACGACAATAACGGCAGCTACGAGCTTGTGCTGTACGGCGAGAGCGAGCATCTCGCAAAGAAAAACCTCATATCAAATCTCTCGAAGAAAATATAAAAAAGTTCTTGACAAAAAAGAGTCCTTGTGGTACAATTCTATGGTAGGCGAAAAACCGCACAAGCAGAATATTCGCACCTGTGGCGGAATTGGCAGACGCGCTAGATTCAGGTTCTAGTGTTCGCAAGGATGTGCAGGTTCAAGTCCTGTCAGGTGCACCAAAATCGACAAGATTCGACAGAGTCTTGTCGATTTTACTTTTTACCTCTTCACTCTTCACTATTCCCTTCAAATCGAGCTTGTCGATTTGAAGTAATAAGTAATATGTAATAGTGAAGAAGTGAGATGGAAAATCGCAAAGCGATTTTGTTTTTAATTATTCATTTTGCCTTTTGGGCTGGCTGAAAAGCCCTGATCCACCAAAAGGCGGAGAATTTCCTCGCCATTTTTTATATTTTAAGAGGATAAGTGTTTATTATGACCGTATAAAACCCTTGATTTGAGTAAATCCTATAATAACACACCAAAAATTAAAGGTCGGCAAAAGCCGACCTTTAATTTTTGAATTTTGCATGAAAGAATTTGATCCTTAATGAAGCTTTTGTACCAAGAAAAATCCCTCAAGCATAGATACTTATTGTATGTAGACTTATAGTGTTCTAACGCGTTATAATTACAACATAGGAGAGTGTGTTATGGATATTATTAAAGTGTTTGGAACCAACCTAAAAAAATATCGTACTGATATTGGGTTGTCTCAAGAAGCCTTTGCAGACAAATGTGGTATGCACCGCACATACATCAGCGCTATAGAGTGTTTTAGGCGCAGTATATCTCTTGAAAACATCCAGCGTATTGCGGATGCGTTAGGGATTGAGACCTATAAACTGTTTTTGGAGGAATAGCAATGGAGCATAGAGATAGGGCCAGCGGCTGGAAATACGCAAAGCTTTCTGGTCACAAAAACGAGGATTTAGTAAAAAATCTGTTGGATACCGATGAGAAATATGCTGCAGACTTTCTTTGCAGAATCGGTTTGCGCGAAGGGAGAATTGTGGAAACGAGTATTGGCGGTCTCCACGAAACAAATGTCCCAAGTGTTCTTGGCACAAGAAAAACCAAATCAAAAACCGATTTGAAAATTTTTCTGGACAACAGTTTTGTTAATGTATCTGTAAAAAAGAGTTTGGGAGGACAGGTTTATTTTGTTCGTGCAGGGTTGTTTATAAACACATTTGAAAAACAATTTGACAAAGTCATCCCAGATTCCGTAAAAAGAGCAATAAATCTCTTTTGGGCAGCTGCAGACGACGCCATTGACATAATCGAAGAATATGCCGACCGCTCTAACGAAAAGAACTACACCCTCCAACTCCGTCACAAAAGCTTGAATGCAGCTACATTAAAGGCGTATAGTGAAGAGCTGTATAACGATTTGCTTTCCTGGTTCATCGACAATGCCTATGAAATAGCGGAACTCTGTTTTTCTATGGGAGCAGTGCGCGACAGTAGCGAATGGGCTGACTTTATCTGGTACAAAAATATGCTCGAAGAAAACGATACAGATGATGTTTTCTCTATTACGGATATTTGTGCTGCTGTCCGAAATTGTGCAAGAGCAGAAACCTTTTATAGCTCAACAAACGGAGGAACAACAATCCAACTGCCTTTTGGTTTTGTCCAGTGGCATCAAGGACAGTTACAATTTCATCATAGCCACTATAAACTTGTAAAACTTCTTAAATAAAAAGCAAAGCAGGAGTCTCTAAATATAAAGACTTCTGCTTTGCTTATTTTAGCGCCTCAAGCATTTGCCTAGCAATAGCAATTGAAAGAAGTGGCGGAACCGCATTGCCGATTTCCAGTCGTTTCATTCCATCGGCACCATAAAATTTATAATCATCAGGAAAACTTTGAAGTCGGGCGCCCTCACGTATAGACATTGCACGAGAATCTCTGGGATGTATACAGCGAGACGATGAGGGACAGGCAAAATTTCGTGTTATTGTTGTTGAGGGCTTATCCCACCACAATTTTGCGTATGTATTTCCGTATCCACTTTTTGGTCTGATTTCCTCAGGCAAATCGTCTTTGCCCTGTCCGTCCTGCAAAGTTTCCATTATTCTGATCAAATGAGCACCGTTTTTGGGAGCATTATGTTCCGTCAACTCCTGCGAATTTGCTCTAACAAAACGCAAAAAATCATTATCAGCCTCAAGCGCATACTTTGTGCACGACTCGCCGCTTTTAAGCACAGGCAAGTCACCGATAGCTTGTCGAAGAGTTACATGGGGTTTTAAACCTGCGCCGTGCGTGGGAGTAGGATATTTAAAAGTATTTTTTCCTTTAATACCCACCAAAAAGACCCTTTCTCTATGTTGAGGAACTCCATAGTCTACAGCGTCGAGAATCTCATGCTTCAATATGTAACCTATATCTTCAAACTCTTTTTTTACTTGTTCAAACAGGCGGCCTTTGTCCATGCTTAGTATGCCTGCAACATTTTCAAACACAAAAGCCCTGGGTTGTAATATAAGAAGAATACGCTTGTATTGCATAAAAAGGTTAGCGCGCTCATCCATCCGTCTTTTCCCAAGGGTTGAGTATGATTGGCAAGGAGGCCCTCCGAGAACAACATCAATACTTTTTCCGTCAAGAGTCTCTGCCAATACTGCGTCGGTAAGATTCTTGATGTCACAATTCAGCATCTTTACATCAGGATAATTTAATGTGTAGGCAATCGAAATGTCTTTTTGAATCTCGTTCGCGGCAACTACATTAAATTCAGGCAATTTGGAAAACCCATAGCTTAGTCCGCCCACGCCTGCAAAAAGATCGATTACATTATATTCTGGCACAGTTCTCACCTCCATCTGACGCATAAACAAGTCTTTATTCTTCGTTTGTCAACAAAAGCTAAAGTTATTGTGCTGTGTATCTCTCTTTGAATTATAATTATATCATAAGAATTGTGTTAGTGTCAAGTTTTTGCGAAAATGTAAGAAAAAGTGTAAGAAAAAAAGAAATGACCCTTGATTGCTTATTCCCGCAACCAAGGGTCATTTCTGTTCACTCTTGATATCTAACATCATTTGTTTATCCTCTCTTTCCTTGTATGCCTTCCAATTCACAACTACAGTTCAAATATCTCTCCTTCACTTTACTCCCGACGGGAGTTATCATGCCATTCTGCAGTTATGTTTCAAAAGGTGAACTTTTAACTTCTCAACAAAGGTATATTTTTGGATTTGAACTTTATCGGTTACCGTAATAAAATTTCTTTAACTCTGTTATTACAACTGATTACTACAAACCGATTAATCTTAGTGGATAGTGCCATCTATATTATGCGTAACACCGCCGTGTTTGTTCAAATCATTTTTCACACCCTCATATCAAAGTTTTTGTTCTTAATTTCTCATTGGAGTGTACCTTCCTTTCCCGTCTTTATTGTAACATACTTTTATATGCTTTTTCAATTGACAAAATATAAAAACTATTTAACCGATTTTTGTTTAAAAGAGAGAAATTGTTGCTTTTGTATTTACAAACGGTATTTTCTTATGGTATAATGTATTTATGGGCGTGAAAAATCCTGCCGAAATACCGGCAGGATTTTTTTATTTCCAGACAGTTCTGCTGCTTTTTCTGTAAAATGCAGGAGTAGTTCCGGTCTGTTCCTTAAAAACTCTCAGAAAGTTTGAAAGCGAGTCGAATCCGCTTTCTGCCGCAATCTCAAGCACTGTGTACTCGGTTGAGGCAAGGAGCATTCTTGCATAATTTGTCCTCAGCCTGTTTAAAAACTCGATATATGTAGTACCTGTAAGCTCGCGGAAGCGCTTGCTGAAGTAGTTTGGCGTGTATCCGCTTTTTTCGGCAACGGAGCTCAGTGTTATATTCTCTCTGAAATTCTTAAAAAGGAATCTTATGGAAGCCTGTATAGGAGTTATTGCCGCAGACGGCAAAGCTCCCGAGGAACCGCGGAGCCTGCGTGCAATAAAAACAAGAACGGTGTTGAGAATGTTTTCAATTTCCCTGTTTGAAAACTCATCTCTTACAGCGAGCTCTGTTTCGAGCTGGGACAGAAAGCTTGTAATCTTTTCCCTCTCGCCATCGCACAGTTCAAAGACGACACTGTTGCCCGAGCACATAAAAAGATTCTGAAATCCGGGGTTTATAACCATCTCATCAAAAGACAGATTTATAAGTTCAAGCTCGCCGCGACACTCAACAGAATGAAAGTCTATCGGAGTTAAAAACATAAGCGAGCCCTTTTGAAGCTTATATGTCTTGCCGTTGAAATTTGTTTCCCCTGTCCCGTCTGTTACAAGCTCAATCTCATAAAACGAGTGCATATGCAAGGGAGAGTTTTGGTCTATTTTCTTCTTTATAACAGTTAGATGGTCTGTATGCCAATCACCTGCGTCAAATCTGAATTTGCCTTCTGCCATTATATCACCCATTACATTCTATCACTCAGAATAACAAAAGTAAAGCAAAAATCATAAAAAGTTAGAAAAATCAATTAAAAATATGGATGAAATTGTACTTTTTTGTGTGTATCATTAAATTAGACAACAAAAAAGGAGGCAGTATTATGGCTAAAATAGAAAAGGACCACTATTTTGTCGGTCACGCTCATATTGACCCTGCGTGGTGCTGGGACTGGCAGGAGGGCAGCTGCGTTACAAAAGGAACAATACGCAGTGCACTTGACAGAATAAAGGAATACCCGGGGTTTACATTTATGTTCCCTACTGCGCTTGTTTTTCACTGGATTGAGGAATTCGACCCTACCATGTTTGAGGAAATGAAACAGCGCATTGAGGAAGGCAGACTTCTTCTTGTAGGCGGCACATTTGTCGAACCCGATGAGAACATACCCTGCGGCGAGGGACTTGCAAGGCAATTCCTCTATGCTCAGCGTTACTACAAAGAAAAGTTTGGAAGAACAGTAACAATAGGCTTCAACCCAGACACTTTCGGACGAAACGCAATGATGCCGCAGATACTTAAAAAATCCGGTATAAAGAATTACACATTCATGCGCCCCGAGCCATGGGAATTTGACGGCAAACAATTAACCTCAAATCTATTCAAGTGGCGCTCACCCGACGGATCGGAAATTCTCGGATTCCGCTCGATAGGCTACGGAAACGAGATGTTCTTCTATATGCAGAATGTAGAGGAGCTCGAGGAAAAGATTGAGTTCAAAGAAAGCCATTCCACCCCCGCCATCAAGGAAAGCTTTTTCTTCTATGGAGTTGGAAATCACGGCGGCGGTCCGACAAAGAAAAACATCGAGTCTATAATCGGACTGATAGAAAAACATCCCGACAAGAAGCTGAAGTTCTCAAACTTTCAGGATTTATTTGACGCTGTTGAGCAAAAGAACTACGATCTGCCGACTCATCTCGGAGAGCTGCAGTCAAATGAAAAGGGCTGCTATGCAGCCGTTTCCGAAATAAAGCAGAATGTAAGAGCATGCGAGGAAAGCCTTATTGCCGCAGAAAAATATGCTATTATGGCAAATGCGCTCTACGGCAAAAAGATGCCTACTCCGAAAGAGTTTGAAGCTATATGGAAAAAAATGATGTTTCTTCACTTCCACGATGTTGTATGCGGTACCTGCACAAGATGGGTATACAAGAAGCTTGCAAGAATCGCAGGTGCGGTACACGATTTTGCCGATATTGTTGAAAACAACGCTCTGCAGACACTCTCGTGGGCAATTGACACCTCTGACAGCTCAAAGGGTACACCTGTTGTGGTATTCAATCCTCACAGCTTTGAGGTAGAGCAGCTTATCACTGTAAACGAACAGTTTGACTGCGTGACAGACAGCGACGGCAACGCTATCCCCTCAAAGCGCGTATGGTCACCCAAACGACATAATCTGCCCAGAGGCGACGATCTTGTTTTTGTTGCCAAAGTACCTGCGCTCGGATATGCTACATACTACATGAGCAACGAGAAAAAGGAACTTCCCGAAAGCAAGCTTATCGCAGAAGACTACCTGCTTGAAAATGATCTTGTCAGAGTTGAATTCGACTTCTGGAGCGGCCAGATAAAATCTTTCTTTGATAAAAAGAAGAACAAGGAGCTGCTCGTCGGTAACGGCGCGGTTCCTGTGATTATGAACGACACAGACGGAAACACCTGGGGACAGAATGTTATCCGCTTCAACAAGCCTATCGGACAGTTTGTAGACCCCAAGTTCACACTGCTCGAAAAAGGGCCTGTACGCGCCAGACTAAGAGTAGAAACTTTCTACGGCAAATCAAAGCTCACACAAGTCTTTACTCTCACCGAAAACAGCGCAAAGCTCGATGTAGATGTTGCTGTTGACTGGCACGAGAAGTTCAAGACATTTAAAATTGCTTTCCCTGTAAACACAGACGACGCAAAGCCGATATACGATGTTCCGTTCGGGGTAGCTCAGCGCGAAGCAGATAGTGTTGAATGTCCTGCCCAGAAATGGGTTGCCATGAAAGGAAAAGACGAGGGATTTGCCATTCTCAACAACGGCAAGTACAGTTACAGCGCCGAGGGAACAACAATGTATCTCACAGTTCTCAGAAGCCCTATCTACTGCGAATCGGGACTCAACCGCGAAGACCCCGAGGCTGAAATTTCCGACCAGGGTCTCCAGGAGTTCAGATACGCTCTTCTTCCCTTTGACGGAAACTGGGGCGAGGTTAACAGGCAGGCTATCATTCTCAACAAGGGGCTTACAAATGTTATCGAGAATAACCACAACGGCACTCTTCCCGAAAGCATGAGCGCGATTTGCTGCAGCAACAACAATGTAATCGTCAGCGCAATAAAGCGTTCAGAGGACAATAACGGACTTGTTGTGCGCCTTACAGAAACTGTTGGCGAGGACACAGCGGTTACACTGAGCGGTCCCGCTCTGAGAAAGGAACTGGATGTCACACTCACTAAGTGGAGCACAGATACATTCCTTCTTGAGGACAGCTCTGACAGTTGGCGCAAGGTTATGCTCACCGAGTTTGAGATAGAAGACTAAGCTAATACTGACAGAAAATCCTATCGGGAAACTGATAGGGTTTTCTCATTTTGTTTTGTATGTTTACTTTACAATCGACAAAAACTGTGTTATACTACTATGTGATAAAGTTTATAAAAAGAGGCCAAAAATGCTTAGCGACAAGATAAAAGAAGAATACAGATATAAATACGACCTGCATGTTCACACAAGTCCTGCTAGTCCCTGCGGTCAGGTTGATCCCGAAACAACGGTAAAACACTATGCAGAGCTTGGTTTTAACGGAATTGTGGTTACAAACCACTTCAGAGACTATGTTTTCGGGCATATGCCAAAAGAAGAGGCTTTGGCGTTTTATCTCAACGATTACAGAAAGGCAAAGGAAGCAGGAAAAAAATATGGTCTTGATGTAATACTCGGCCTTGAAACCCGTTATCCTGAATACGCAAACGACTATCTTGTCTATGGCGTAGATGAGCAGGACGCTGCAAGGGCGTTTGACTATATATACAAGGATTACAGGACTTTTTATAATGAGTTCAAGTCAGACAAAAATCTTTTGATTCAAGCTCATCCGTACAGAAACGATATGGTACGACGCAGTCCCGAAATACTTGACGGAATTGAAGTCTACAATCTGCACCCTCATCACAATGCAAGAATTGCGCTTGCTGCGCAGCTTGCAAAGGACAATCCGCACTTTATCATAACAGGCGGTACAGATTTTCATCACGAGGGTCACCAAGGTATGTGTGCCATGCGCTCAAAGAAAAAAATAAGCGACTCGTGCGAGCTCGTGCGTGTTCTGAAATCAAAAGACTATGTTTTTGACATCTGGGGACAGATTATTCTCCCCTACTGATATAAATCGGAGGGCCTTATGGTTTTTAGCGAAATACCTTTTTTGTTTTTATTCTTACCACTATTTCTGATTCTCTATTATATTTTACCTTTCAGGCTGAAAAACACGCTTTTACTGCTTTTCAGTCTGGTTTTCTATGCTTGGGGCGAGCCGTCGTATATACTGCTTATGCTCTTTTGTGTTGCGGCAAACTATGGTCTTGCACTGCTTATGGAGAAAAGTGCAAGGCACAAGAAGCTTTATCTTATACTGTCGATAATAGTAAACCTTGTGCCGATGATACTTTTTAAGTACTCAAACCTCATCATTTCCTCGGCAAACACCGCGTTTGGCTCATCACTTCCTTTGCTGCCGCTTGCACTGCCTATCGGTATCAGCTTTTATACATTCCAGACGATGAGCTATGTTATAGATGTATACCGCGGCGAGGTTGCTGTACAGAAGAACTACTTCACACTGCTCACCTATATCTGTATGTTCCCACAACTCATTGCAGGACCTATCGTAAGATATGAAACAATAGAGCAGGAAATGTACAAAAGGCAGATAAGCGCCGACGGCTTCTGCGACGGTATGATAAGATTTCTTCATGGTATATTCAAAAAAGTACTGCTTGCAAACTCGGTGGCAGTTGCCTTTTATGAGATTTCGGCAAGCAATATAAAAGAGCAGAGCATGATGACTCTGTGGCTCGGCATTATCGCTTACTATTTTCTCATATACTTTGATTTTTCGGGTTACTCGGATATGGCAATCGGTATGGGCAAAATGCTTGGCTTCAATTTTCTCGAAAACTTCAATTACCCGATGACGGCAAAGTCTGTTACAGATTTCTGGAGAAGATGGCATATGTCGCTCACAACCTGGTTCAAGGACTATGTATACATACCGCTCGGCGGCTCGAGATGTGCACCGTGCAGAAAGGTCATAAACATCCTCATCGTGTGGCTGCTCACAGGTATATGGCACGGCGCGAGCTGGAACTTTCTTGTATGGGGACTATATTTCGGGGTAATCTTATTACTTGAAAAAATGGTTTTTGCAAAGCTATTGTCAAAAACACCGCCATTTATAAGATTTCTTATTACAGCCTTTCTTGTAACAATCGGCTGGGCGATCTTCTCACTCGAGAGCTTCCCTGTAATGTTCAGCTATATTGCAGGTATGTTCAACTTCTCAAATTTTGCCGACAGCACTTTCCTTTACTACCTTATGCCATATCTGCCGCTATTTGTAATATGCGGAGTGTGCGCTACACCGGTATACCACAAAATCCTCAGCTTTGTGTCATCAAGCAACAGCAAAGCCGTAAAGGTTACCGCTTACTCGCTAGGCACGGTGTTTTATATCGGTATGTTTGTGCTTTCGTGCGCGATGATAGCTTCGGATTCATACAGTCCGTTTTTGTATTTTAAATTCTGATTAACGGT
Organism: Eubacteriales bacterium; assembly: GCA_045580005.1. GTDB lineage: Bacteria > Bacillota > Clostridia > Oscillospirales > CAG-382 > UMGS1052. The sequence goes on from JAZNMZ010000002.1 coordinate 11,928, forward strand.
GAAAAAAATGAAAAAGACAGCAAAAATAATTATATCGTCGGTAGTTTCTCTTGTTCTTGTCGGTGCCATGCTCGGACTTTTTTTCGGTCCGAAAAAAGAGTTCTCGGAAAACCAGAACAAGGTACTTTCTGACTTTCCCGAAATATCTTTTGAAAATATTGTGTCGCACCGATTTTCCAAGGAGTTTGAGGATTATGTTTCCGACCACTTCCCTTTTAAAGAGAATCTTATAACACTGCGAACCTATGTGCAAAAAGCACTCGGCTACAAAATGATAGGCGGAGCGTATGTGGGAAAAAACCGTCTGTTCCTTGAGGTTGTGAAGCCCGAGTGCGAGGAATTTATAACAACAACAAACCGCCTTATAAAAAACATTGAAAATGACAGGATTACAACAAGCGTTATTCTCATACCCACGGCGGCAAGCATATATGCTGAGGAGCTTCCCTCTCACGCACCCGTGCTTGACCAGAACGCCTACATCAACGAAAAGCTTGAAATCAACATAAACTCTGATATATTCATCAACCTGTATCACGCTCTGACAGACGCAAAGAGTGGCGGCAATGTCTTTTATACACTCGACCATCACTGGACGACATACGGTGCATTTTGCGCCTACAGGGAGTTCTGCAAGGCAAGAGGGCTTGATACCCCGGAACAGGGCAGCTACACAGTGGAGTCGGTGACAGATGAATTCAGAGGAACGCTTTATTCCAAGACCCTTGATGATTCGATGCCTGCAGACAGTATTCACAAATATACAAAGGACGGAGTTTCTTTCCGGGCGTATTTTGGAAGAAGCGAAGAGGAAAAAGAATATTACAACTCTGACTATCTCACAAAGAAAGACAAGTATGCATACTTCGGCAACGAAAATCCCGACCTTGTCGTGCTTGAAAACGAAAATGCAAAAACAACTGCCGAAATCGTTGTGGTAAAGGACAGCTTTGCAAACTGCTTTACCCCTTTTCTCGCCGAGCATTACAAAAAGGTGCATATGATTGACGCGAGATTCTTCAGAGGTGCTGTGAGCGACTATGTAAACGAAAATGAAAATGTCACAGACCTTATGATTATCTACAACCTAAATGCTCTCAATGACAACACAGGTATTGCAAAGCTCAAATAAAAAAACTCGTATTCGCACAGCGGATACGAGTTTTTTGTTATCAATACATACTGTTCGCCGACATGTAGTCGTAGATATACTTACCGTGCTCCTGCTCTTCTTTCTGAATATGATTCAGAGCATCTCTTGCATTCTGGTCTGCAAATTCAAAAACGCAGGTGTCATAAAGATGTGAAGCGTGCTTTTCTGTGGTGAGAAGATCTGTGCACAGGTAGCAGTCATTCTGTTTATCGGGGGTTTCCTGCGCGTTGTAGGCTGCAGTAAAAGTCTTCTGCTGCATGTCTCCTGCCTGCATAGACACTGTCTGCCCCTGCTCAATCTTTGTAAGTGTGTCAAGGTGTCCTCTTTCCACACCGGCAAGCTCGCTGAAAAGATTCTTGAGCTGTGGGTCAACAGCACAGGACGAGTGTTTTGTATACTTGTCGATACAAAGCTGTTCCTGATCCTTAAGATCCTTTAAAAGATCTTTTTCTTTTTGTGTTAATTGCATTTTTATCACCTCGCAAGTATTATTTGCTAAAGGTAATGTGCTTATACCAATATTTTCTTTATTTTTTATTTTTGTTTTTCTTTTCTTTCATGCTCTTCCAGTTCTTTTTCACAGTTTCCTTTAAATTGCTGTACTGTTCCGAGAGGACAAGCAGCGTCTTCTCGTCCTTTGGAAAAATAATCTTCAAGAGAAAAATGGCAATAGCGATAGTCAAAAGCTTCTCGGGAGTAAACGGTAGCCACAAAAAGCCCATATATGCAAGCCCCGCAACCGTCATCCACTCAAGGCCGAGAAAGGGCCCCAGAGCCGCAAAAATATAGCTCCAGCCATTAGTAATTATCCATGCAATACCGAAGCACAAAAGCAGGCGCGGATTGAATATGAAGTTCAGAACTTTTTTCACTAATTCCTTTGTTTTATCTTTCATTTGCTTCCTTTACCCGTGAGCTTGTTTTTTCGTACAGGAACAGTATAGCTTTTTTTAAAAGTGTTGTCAACACCTTTTGACTTTTTTTGTCAAAATATAAAAAAGAGCTGTAATACACAGCTCTTTTTGGTTATCCGATTTTTTCCACTATTGTGATTTTGTCTGCCGAAACTCCGAGCTCGTTCATCACTATTTCCTTAATCTGTGCCACCTCGTATGTCAAAAGGCCTGTTGTTTTTACGATAACGCTGACATCGTTGTCATCGCCTATAACAGCAAGGCAGTCCTCGAAGCCCTTGCCTTTTATAAGAGTTTCGATATTAGCTTCAGACTCCATTGCGTTTGCAATCTTTGTTATATCCGAAAGCGCCTTATTCTTGGCATCCGGCATACTCTCCGAGCTGTCGACGACCTCCTGCAAAAGCTCAAGGCTCTCGTCGCGGGTGCGCTGTCTGTTGATTGCAGAAACGGCGAAATAGTCGGTTTCGTAATCCTCAAGAGTCTCCTCACTGTCAGATGTGACGCTTCCCACATAGGTTGCCTCGCCGAGTATCTTTGCCCTATCTCCCGTCACTGCCGAGTTATATATATATCCTGCGCTCTCATCAAGTTCATTTTGTGCGTACAGCCAATCGGCATAAACAGAAAGACCGACTACTGCAGCGCACACCGCGATAATTGCAGGTCTTATAAGGCTCTTGCTTACTTTGAATTTTCTCACGACAAATTACCTCCGGTTACATAAATTTTTGTAGTAGATATATTAAAAGCCGTAGCTGCAAGCTCGGTCACTTTTTCTTTTACACTGCGGTCGGCACCGCCATCGCATACAATGACAACACCTTTTATTTTTGGTGAGAGTTGTTTTACGACAACAGGCTGCTCGCCGTTTGTGCCCGTGCCTGTAAGTACGAGCTGCTTTTCGCTTTTCACATCGGCGCCACCTGCACTGCTTGTTTCATAAACAGAAGCGTCGCTGGCATATATGTTTTCAAAGCCGCTCTCAAGCGTCACAAAGACCTGAGTCTTTCCTGCTCCCTTTACTCCCGACACAATTCTTGCAAGATTTTCCTCAAGTTCTCTTGTATATGAGGAAAGCTCTGTTTCGCTTTCTGCAGTGCTTTTTGTATCGTCAGAAAGATACTGCGGAATAAATGCTATGGCAATACCGCACAGTAAAAGTGCAAGAAGTATAAGCTTTGTCTTTTCGTCAAGCAAGATGCTTTTTATGTCAAGTAATCTTTGTTTTTCTCTGTCTTCTTTTTCGGTTTTCACTTTGTCCTCCGAATGTCATTGCAGAACTATTTGAACAGCCTCTCCGAGCAGGGTTTCTGCATAATCTCTTATAGCGTCTGAGCTGTCTTTGTTTTCTTCTTTCAGTGTGATTTTTGCAGAGTCCACTATAACTGCGACACTTCCGCCTTTTTCTGTTACACTGAATTGTATGTCGCAGGATACCGGCATTATTCCGAATTTTAAAAAGATGCTTTCTTTTATTTCTTCACAGATGTTTTCTTTTGCCCTTTGTAATATATATTCATCTGTTTTCTCACTTATTCCGCCGTACTGCCCGTCAAACTCTGCCCGGTACTCTCTTACCGAAAAATCTATGTTCCCCATGTTTTTAAATACGGGAAGCACCAGCGCGCAGAGAACGCACAGCGACACCGCAAACCGCACATACTTTCCGACCCCTGTGCCATCCTTGTTGTCAAACAGCATTCCGCAGATGCCGGCAGATACTGTTGCTATTATAATTGTACTTATATATTCTGTCATAACCTGTCACATCCCCGAGGCAAGTATTCCGATAATCAGCACAAAGCATATTCCCGTGGCATAGACTACGGCGTTGAGGATATTGAGAATGCCGTTAATCTCATAAAGATACGCCGCCTGCTTTCCTGCACCGAGCATTTTTGCAAAGCCTGCACACAAAAGTATTTCCAGCTTATAAAGCAATATTGCGACAAGGGGCGGCAGCGCAACAACAAGAATGGCGGAAACACCTGTCATTCCCGAGATGGCTTTTACTGACTTTATGCTCTCTGTCACAGTTCTAAGGCTTTCTCCCACAAGCCCACCCACAACAGGCACAAAGCTCACGCTTGCAAAGCGCAGCGCTCTTGCCGAAATGCTGTCCTGTGCCTTGGCGACAATATTCTGGAAGTGCATCACAGTGACGACCACCGTCATACTCAGTGACAAAAACCATACTGTGCACGAACGGACAAAGGACGAGAGTCCAGAAAGATCTATAAACTCACCCGATATTGCGCTGACAAGGGCAATTACAAACAGAAGCTTCACGCACGGCATAATACCCTCAACCACAACGCTCTGTGCAACCTCCAGCGCAATACTTACCCCTGTGTATCCCGCTCTTGCAGTGTTTACACCCTCGGCAGCGTTGGCGGTTACCATCCCAGGCAGCATTGCAAGAGTGATGTTGCGTATCTTCTCGGCGCACTGTCCGACATTAGTGCTGAGCGTTCTTATAAGAGAAAAGGTGTATCCTGAAAAGCAGATTGCCGAGATATATGAGCTGACATCTCTGCCGCCAAAGCTCAGCGTGACGGTGTTCGTAAGAGCGCAGAGCACTACAAGACAAAAAAGTCCCGCAAACACGCCAAGCGATGGTAAAAACGCATCTCTGAGGCTTTCGGATATTATAGACACAATATTATTAAAGCTAAGAGAAAGCGAGGTCTCCTGCGCCTGAAGTTCTGCGTCCGAGGCTTGAGCAAAAGCCGAGAAAGTCAGAAAGCAAAGCGCTGTGAGTAAAATCAAAAAAATTCTTATCTTTTTCATAGTCTTTTTCATTTTATAAATTCCCTTACCTGTGTAAGAAGCGTTCTGACAACCGGCAGAGCACACAGAATTATCGCCGTTTTGCCTGCAAGCTCGACCTTGCCCGCAATACTCTTCTCCTGCGCGTCGGCGCACATCTCGCTTGCTGTTTTTGTGATAAGACCGATTCCGCAGACCTTGAGCATAACTTGTCCATACGAATAAAAGTTTTCATCACTCACAAGCTCCTTGAGATAGTCTATCGCAGGAGAAAGCGAAAGAATACACACCGCCGATACCGTCACGCTCACAAAGGCAGACAAAACAGTGGCATACTGCGGTATATGAGCTTTAAGATATATGCAGATAACCGTTGTAAGAATACAAATAAATACTATCTTTAAGTACATATCTAAAACCCAAAAATACTTCTCACCGCGGTGAACAGCTTGCCTATCTGCTCTACAAGCATCAAAAGAACGATTATCACTCCTGCAAGACTGACAAGTGATGCCTGCTCGTCCCTGCCTGCTTTTGCAAGCACCTGACAGGCAACAGCAACAAGAATGCCCACTCCTGCTATTTTTATGACGACATTTACATCCATTTTAATCCTCCGAATTTGTTTATCAAAGCAGCAAGAGAGCGCTGGAGAGCGCTACAAGCACCGAGAGCTTTTTGTAAAGCTCTGCTTTTTTTTCGTTTTCTTCCCTTTTGGAGCAGAAATTAAGCTCGAGTATTCCGATATATTTATCACACAGCTTTTCGCCCTCGTCCCTGCTGCGAGCCGTTTGTATCGCTGACGCAAATTCACATAGCGCATCAACATCCGCTTTGTCGAGCAAGACTGATTTTTTACATCGTTCAAGGGCATATCTAATGCCGTCGGTACTATCTGTCACGGTAAGAGCGCCGATAAAGCCGCTTTTTTGAAGAGTATCGTTATTAAAGCTGCGATAAATATCGCAAAGGGGTGTTCCGTTGGTCGACACACAAATTCTCACATACTTGAGAAACGATAAAAATCCGTCCTGCTGTCTGAGCTTTTCTTTTATCTTTAAAGCTTTCATATTCCCATAAACACATACAGAGATGAAAACCAAAAATATCCCAAAGAACTTAAGCATGCGACATCTCATCCGCTCTTTTTATACTGCATACGCGTGCGCCGTTCGAAAACCCGATAACACAAGCAGTACTAAAAACGCCGATATCAAAAAGCTCTCGTATAAAAGGCTTTTTTATCACATCATACACATCCTTTCCGTGGCACGAAGCAACAAAGAGCACTCCTTTGCTTGCAGCATTTTTTATTCTTTCTGCCTCATCGTAATTACCTATCTCATCACAGACGATAATCTCGGGCGACATTACCCTTGTGCACAGCTCAATACAAAATCCTTTGGGCAGAGAGGAAATAACATCGCAGATGGTGTCTGAAAAAAATTCAGCCGAATATATCTCCTCCCTTTCGTCTATTATGCAGACCCTTTTTATACAAAATCTTCCACCGTCGGTATAACCCTTCGAAAGACTGTACGCAAGCGAGCGCAGAAGAGTTGTTTTGCCGACACCGGGCGGCGAAATGACAAGAATGCCGCCCGTGTTTTCGGTGCCGTATCTTGCGATATATGAAAGAAGGTCGTTTGCAGAGTTTTTAAAAAACGCAGGAATTCTGATATTGATTGAGGTGTACTGTGAAAAACCGTCGGGATGACCGTTTGTAACAATCCCCTTACCGGTAATGCCTACTCTGAAATTTTCTTTTGTAATATATCCGTTCTTTATGCTGTCATAATATGAATATACTGAGCCTCCGCACAATCTTGTAACACATTCCCTAAGCTCATCTGCAGTGAGTACAAGAGGTCTTGTGCTGCGCTCCCAGAGACCGCCGTTTTCAGAAAGAAAAAGGTTTTTGCCGTCTGCGGTTACTGTTGTCGGCTTACCGGCACGCAGGCGCAGCTCGTTTATCTCGTCAAAGCATTTTGAAAACGAGCTGCTTTCGACTGCCCGTGCAAGTCTTGCAGGGAGATAAGGAATAATTCTTCCGACCTGATCTTTCATTTTCTTTTACCTCTTTGCTTATAGGCTCAGCGCCTGTACAAGATTATAAATCTCAACAATACGGTACCAGGTCACAGAGTCAATAGTACCTGTAACATTCAAAAGGTACTCTCTCTGGAACGCCTCGACCGCCGTTCTTGTGTTCTGTCCGAATATTCCGTCCTCGTCGACATTCGGTATCTGCCCATAATAATCGGAAATTCTGTTTAAATACTGCTGCATAAGGAGCACCTGGTCTCCACTCGAGCCGACAGACAAATTTCGTGAGAATACCTGCTCGGCACTTCTTGGAGTTACAACCTCAACAATTGCCTCATAAACGCCGCTCAGAGTATACCAGGTAGCCTCATCGACAACCCCTGTCTCGGGGATTGCAAAAGCTCGCTGAAAGCTGCGTACAGAATTCTCTGTTGCCTGACCGAACACTCCGTCAATACTGACGGGCTCAACAAGGTCGTAGAATATACTGATATACTGCAAAAGATATTGCAAAAGACTTACATTATCTCCCCTGTCGCCGAGTCTTAATGTTTCGTCAGGGGGTGTCTGAGGCACTTGTGTTGTTCCCTCGCTGCCGAGCTCAGCGAGCTTTGTTATTGCTACATACAGATATGAAATTCTATACCATGTAGCCTTGCCCACAACTCCGTCGACGGCAAGGTCGAAAATGCTCTGAAATCTGCGCACCGCCGCGTCTGTGTCTGAGCCGAAAACTCCGTTGGCATTTGAAATTTCAGGAATCGCAGGATAATCCTCCCTTATACGGTTGAGCTGCAGCTGTATGGTCCTGACATCCTCGCCCGAGCTGCCGATTGACAGCGGAACTCCGCCGTACGAGCTCTCGACTCCGTCTATATTGTCTGTTGTAACAAGATTTACATTGTTTCCGTAGTAATATCTTAAAATTCTGATTGGCGTGTATCCCTCGTTTGCAAGTTCAAACGAGCCCCACTGTGTCATACCGCGGCAGGTAGCCTTAACACCGTCGCAGTATGTTGTAAAAAGAGGCTCGGCAAAGCCCTGACGGTTTACATAGGTGTTGAAAATCTGATCGACAATCTCGCTGATGTTGGAGTAAATATTCCGTCCCGGGACATACGACTGATCAAAGGCTGTCGAGTTTGTTATCTGAAAGTTATACCCCTGGCTCGGGTACCATTCGGTATATATTCTGTTGAGCGCTATTGATATATGGGCATAAATATTTGCACGCAATGCACTGTCGGGCCATGTGGGGAAAATCTCGCTTGACGAAACATTTTTTATATAATCGACAAAGTTCACATAAACATTATCCGCATTACTCTGAGGCGTTCCGAGGTGTACCGATATTATCTCGGGCACATATACCTCCTCCGACACATCGGGGACGAGCACCTGCGGCATGGCATATTCTATCTTTGACCTGTCGGTTTCGGTGAAAACCCTCGGCGAGGGTATTACAAACACCTCGGTGTTATTGCCTGTGATATTGGGGGTGACTCTGTCGTTATCCGACAGGTTCTCATAATAGGGCCTAAGCGTCACCGGGAGAATACTTTCTCTTTCGGGAAAAATCTGGACGCCGAAAAAGACTGCCGAAAGATACCCCTCCCTGTCTACACTCACATCGCAAATTGAAAAGGGAGCATCTGCCCCGTTTATCACATACGAAAGCTCAATATCAGGAGTCTCAATGCGCACTGCCGATGATTTTCCGCTATTGTCTGTCGTCCTTGTATAGTCAAAGCTATCCTGTGACACATTTGTCACAGCGTCGGCAAGAACATAATCTCCGCTTGCCTTATATTCCCTTACAAATATCTTGACGACAGCGCCCTCTATCGGGATTGCATTGGCCGCACTTGATACATTTACTGTCAAAAAACCGCTGCTCATTATCTGCACCTCGCAAAATTTCTTTATGGCATTATATGAGTAATTGTTTTTTTATATGTCTTACTCTTTTCGACAGCCTTTGTTTTTTTATTGTGACATAATATAGCTATGACAACACGCGAGGGGATCTCCTATGACCTTATTTATCGACCTTTACTTTCTTGTAAACTTTATTATCGACTATCTTTCGCTTGCAGTCACGGCAAAAATACTGCACCTGTCCACAAGGTGCCTCAGGCTTTTGGCTTCAAGTGCTATTGGGGCTCTGTACTGCTGCTTTACCGTGATTCTTAATATACCGTTTGTTTTGAGATTACTCTTTTTTGTGCTTATTCCATATCTTATGCTGATTTTATCATTCAGTAAAGCCGGTCTTCGGGCGACCGTAAAACAGCTTTTTATATTCTTCGGAGTGTCTTTGATTTTTGGCGGAGGGTGTCAGATTTTCTTTGAGCGCAGCGGAGGCAGGCTTTCGTTCGGGATATTTTTTGTCCTTGCTTCTATCCTTTTCTTTGTGAGTATGTACTTTTTTGATATTTTTTCTTTGTCAGCCTCGGTGTCACATATTGACCTTGATGTTAAGTGCGGCAAAAGATACAGCACCCTACATCTTCTGTGCGACAGCGGAAATCTTCTGCACGACCCGTTCGAAGGATTGCCTGTGATACTTATAAGAAAAGAAAAGTTCGATTCTATCTTTCCTCACAACATTCTGTATGACAGTGCAGCGGCGTCAACCTGCAGACTGCGGCTTATACCCGTCAAAACCGCTGTAGGAAAGTCGCTTATCCCTGCAGCATTCGCAAGCCTTACATACAGTAACAACGGCAGAGAAACCTCCTACAATGCGCTTCTCGGAAGGTGCGATAACTCGGACTTTGCAGGCTTTGACGGAATTTTCCCTCAGTCATTACTTTAACACCGGAGGACACTATGAATATATATAATACTTCAATAATAAAACTCATAAAAAGAATACTTGAGGCTTTCGGGAAAAGCGAGGTCTACTATGTCAACGGTCCAGACACGCTTCCTCCGCCGCTCACATCAAAGCAGGAGGCAGAAATCCTCTCGCAGTTGGGAGAAAGCAAGGAGCACGACAGCGAAATACGCAAAACACTTGTAGAAAAGAATCTAAGGCTTGTCGTATACATAGCCAAAAAATTTGAAAACACAAAAATAGGCGTCGAGGATCTGGTTTCTATCGGCACAATAGGGCTGATGAAAGCGATAAACACCTTTAATCCCGAAAAGAACATAAAACTTGCAACCTACGCCTCACGCTGTATCGAGAACGAAATTCTTATGTATATAAGAAAAATATCGTGTACCAAAGGCGAGGTGTCACTTGACGAGCCGCTGAATGTGGACTGGGACGGAAACGAGCTTTTGCTGTCTGACATTCTCGGCACAGACGAGGATGAGATAAACAAATCAATAGAGACGCAGGAGGAGCGCAAGCTCATAATCTCAGCAGTCAACAGACTTCCCGAGAGAGACCGCGAGATAATATGCATGCGCTTCGGTATCGGTAACGGCTCTTTTGACGGAAAAGAAAAAACTCAAAAAGAGGTTGCAGATCTTCTCGGTATCTCGCAGTCGTATATATCAAGGCTTGAAAAAAAGATTATTGAAAGCCTGAAAAAGGACATTATTTCTTTTTATCTGTGACGATACTTGAACAAAACTATTGCGTTTTCCCGTAGAATATGATATTATACTGATAGTTTATTATTATTTTTACAAGGAGAACGCAAATGGAAAGTAAAGTATTTGAATTCATTGCAAAAGAAAAAGAAAGACAGGAGAAAAATGTTGAGCTCATCGCGAGCGAAAACTTTGTTTCCGAAAATATCCTCAGAGCAGTAGGCTCCTGCCTTACCAACAAATACTGCGAGGGTTATCCTTATGTGAGAACAACAGGCAGAACAGGCAGATACTACGGAGGTACAGAGCACGCAGACGCGCTTGAGGAGTATTGCTGCGACCTATGGAAAAAGGTATATGACACAGACTACCATGTAAATGTTCAACCTCACAGCGGCTCACAGGCAAACTATGCGGCATACATGAGCGTACTCAATCCCGGCGATACAGTTCTTGCCATGAGTCTTGAAAACGGAGGGCATCTGACACATGGTTCTTCGGTAAACTTCAGCGGCAAGGTATACAATGTTGTATTCTACAGTGTTGACGAAAACGGATTTATAGATTATGATGATCTTAAATCAAAGGTAATCGAGCACAGACCCGCTCTTGTACTTGCCGGCGCAAGCGCTTACTCAAGAATAATAAAGTTCGACCTTATCGGCAAAATTCTTGACGAATGTGTGACAGACGATTACAAAAAGCCTTATTTTATGGTTGATATGGCTCACATTGCCGGTCTTGTTGCAGGCGGTGTACACCCCTCTCCTTTCGGTATTGCCGATATTATCACAACTACAACTCACAAGACCCTGCGCGGTCCCAGAGGCGGGCTTATTTTCTGCAGACCTGAGCTTGCAAAGAAGGTTGACGGAGCAGTATTCCCCGGTTCACAGGGCGGTCCTTTGATGCATGTTATCGCAGGCAAGGCAATCTGCGCCGAGGAAGCTCTCACTGAAGAATACAAGGCCTATGCAAAGAATGTTGTAGAGAACTCAAAGGCTATGTGCGACGAGTTTGTGAAAATGGGATACGATGTTATCACAAACGGCACAGACAACCACCTGTTCCTGCTTGATCTTTCAAAAACACATCCCAACATCACAGGTAAAATGCTCCAGAATGAGCTTGACGAACACCACATCACTCTCAACAAAAACTGTGTGCCCAACGAGAAAAGATCTCCTGCTGAAACTTCGGGGGTAAGAATAGGCACAGCTGCCATGACAACAAGAGGTTGGAGTGCTGAGGACTTCATAAATGTTGCGAAGGAAATTGACAGAATTATAAAAGAGCTTGACGAAAAAATCAAATAACTAACACTTCGGTGTCGAAAAATGGCTGTCGCTTTTTGCGACAGTCATTTTTGTTTTCTTTTCAAATTTCGGAATTTCCTTACTCAAATCGGGAAATACTTTCTATAGAAAAGTAAAACCGAAAGAAGATAGATTATGAACAACGGAAAAGTTGAAATATGCGGCGTCAATACCTCAAAACTCAAAGTTCTCACGCCCAAGGAAAAGCAGGAGCTTCTTTTGCGAACAAAGCAGGGCGATGAGTCGGCAAGGCAGGAGCTTATAAGCGGCAATCTCAAGCTTGTGCTAAGTGTGATAAAGCGTTTTGCAGGACGAGGAGAAAACCCGGATGACCTGTTTCAGGTGGGTTGTATCGGGCTTATCAAGGCGATTGACAATTTTGATGTAACTCTGGGAGTTCAGTTTAGTACCTATGCCGTTCCGATGATAATCGGCGAACTGCGCAGATATCTTCGCGATAATAATGTAATACGCGTTTCGCGCTCGCTGCGCGACCTTGCCTACAGAGCACTCCAGGCAAAGGAAAAGCTCTCCGCAAATCTTGACAGAGAGCCGAGGATAGAGGAAATCGCAAAAGAGCTTGATGTGCCAAAGGAAGATGTTGTAAACGCACTTGACGCCATTGTTGACCCAATATCGCTGTACGAGCCCGTTTTTTCCGAAAACGGTGACTCGATATATGTGATGGACCAGATAAGTGACCCCAAGAGCACCGACGAAAGCTGGCTTGAGAGTATAGCAATTTCAGAGGCTATAAACTCTCTCTCGCCACGAGAGAGGAATATTATTATGCTGAGATTCTACCAGGGAAAAACTCAGATGGAAGTGGCAGATGAAATTCATATAAGTCAGGCGCAGGTGTCTAGGCTTGAAAAAGGCGCTCTTGCAAGAATAAGAAAGCAGATATAAAAGAAAACCGACAAGCTATTCCTTGTCGGTTTTTTCCTGCCTTGACGACAGCTTTATAATCTCATCACGCAGCTGCGCCGCTCTTTCAAAATCAAGAGCCCGCGCAGCCTCAAGCATCTGTGTGTTAAGAACTTCAAGCAGTGTTTTTCTTTCTTTGTCAGAAAGTTTTTTCTTCCTGCTCTTTTCGGGCTTTGCCGCAATTTCGATAATATCTCGTACATCCTTTATGATAGTCTGAGGTATGATACCGTTTGCCTCATTGTAGGCAATCTGCTTGGCGCGTCTGCGGTTGGTCTCGGAAATCGCACTTTGCATAGAGCGTGTCACCGTATCAGCGTACATAATAACCTTGCCATTTGCGTTACGCGCCGCGCGGCCTATTGTCTGAATAAGTGATGTTTCGCTACGCAGGAAGCCCTCTTTATCTGCGTCAAGAATTGCCACAAGCGATACCTCGGGGATATCGAGTCCCTCGCGCAATAGGTTAATACCTATAAGCACATCAAAAACACCTATTCTCAGGTCGCGTATTATCTCCATACGCTCAATAGTATCAACACCGAAATGCATATAGCGGCATTTGACTTCGTTTTCTTCGAGAAATTCTGTCAGGTCCTCTGCCATCTTCTTGGTAAGCGTTGTGACAAGAACCCTCTCTCCGCACTCGGCTCTGAGTTTAATCTCGCCCATGAGGTCATCTATCTGTCCCGAGATAGGACGCACCTCAACCTCGGGGTCGACAAGGCCTGTCGGACGGATAACCTGCTCGGAAATCTCAGTGCTGTGCTCCTTTTCGTAATCGGCAGGAGTTGCGCTGACAAACACCACCTGATTGAGCTTTTTTTCGAACTCGTCAAACTTCAAGGGCCTGTTGTCGTATGCAGACGGAAGTCTGAAGCCATAGTCAATAAGATTTCTCTTTCTCGAAAAGTCGCCGCCGTACATTCCTCTCACCTGCGGAAGTGTAACATGAGATTCGTCTATAAACATCAAAAAATCATCAGGGAAATAGTCAAGCAATGTATACGGTACGCTTCCAGGAGCTCTGCCTGCAAGCACTCTCGAGTAGTTTTCGACACCCGAGCAGTAGCCTATCTCCCTTATCATTTCCATATCGTACAAAGTGCGCTCCTGTATTCTCTGCGCTTCGATAAATCTATTTTGCTCACGGAAAAATCTGACGCGATCTTCCATCTCTTTCTTTATTTCCTCGAGTGCCCTCTCCCTCACCTCGGGAGCCGACATATAGTGTGTTGCGGGATATATCGCGGCATAAGAAAGACTGACAGTGGCGACGCCTGTGACGGGATTGAACTCGCTTATTGCGTCTATCTCGTCGCCAAAGAATTCAATACGCAAGCCTACCGTTGAAGCCGACGACATACACAGCTCAACCGTGTCGCCGCGCAGGCGGAAATTGTTACGCTCAAAGACAATATCGTTGCGCTCATAGCGCATATCTACCAGATGCTGCACAAGCTGCTCTCTTGACATTTCCATTCCAGGACGAAGAGCAAGAACCGAGCGCTTGTATTCCTCAGGGTCACCGAGAGAATAAATACAAGACACACTTGAGACGATAATGACATCACGGCGTTCAAAAAGCGCCGAGGTCGCACTGTGGCGCAGCTTATCTATCTCATCATTGACAGAACTGTCCTTTTCGATATATGAATCCTTGCCGGGGATATACGCCTCGGGCTGATAGTAGTCGTAGTAGGAAACAAAATATTCTACCGCATTTTCGGGGAAAAACTCACGGAACTCCGCACACAGCTGTGCTGCGAGTGTTTTGTTATGGGCGAGAACCAATGTAGGACGGTTAATCTTTTCTATTACATTTGCCATAGTAAAGGTCTTACCCGAGCCTGTCACACCGAGAAGAGTCTGCGCCCGATTGCCGTTTTGTATGCTCTTTACAAGCGTGTCTATCGCCTCGGGCTGGTCGCCTGTCGGCTTGTATGTGCTGTGCAGTTTGAACTTGTCCATCAGTTTCACCTCCATCTTTTATATGATAACATAAATTAATTGTTATGTAAATAGCAAAAGTAATTTTGCAGCGCAGATTCTATTGACTTTTTGCAATAAATATGCAATAATATCCTTGGATGTTGCAAAAGCTGCTTTGGGGGTGAAGTATTGGAAAAGGATACAAAAAGGGGCTATCTCAGCGAGAACTTCAGGCTGTTTCATATATATGACAAGAGATCGATGGATTTTGGCAGTCACTCGCACGAGTTCCATAAGATTATTATCTGCCTGTCGGGAGGAGTTACATACACCGTTGAGGGAAAAACATACTTCCTGTCCCCCTGGGATATTCTTCTTGTTCCCAAGGACAAGATTCATCACTCAAAAACAGACAGTATCAAAGCCTATGAAAGAATAGTAATATTTATCGACGACAACTATCTCAAGAGTGTTTCGTCAGAAAGCGAACAGCTTTACTTCTGTTTTACAAAAGCAGACAGAGAAAACCGCTGTCTTATACACGCCAAAGGTGACAGCAAGAGCAGACTTGCGAACGCACTTTCAGGCCTTGAAAGCTCGGCTAAGAACACCGATTTTGCATACGAAACCCTCAAAACCTCGTACTTTTTGCAGCTTATGGTAGAGTTTAACAGGCTGATACTTGACGAGAGCAATATTTCAAGCTCATATAAGGTAGACAGCAAGCTCGAGGACATTATTTCGTACATCAATGCAAACTACGAAAAAGATCTCTCTCTCGACAGACTAGCGTCAAAGTTTTATCTCAGCAAATCGTATCTTATGCACCGCTTCAAGGATGTCACGGGTGGAAGTGTGCACAGCTATATAACAAAAAAAAGACTGTCTGCTGCTCTTTCGCTTATCCGTGAAGGAGCGCCTGTTGTCACCGCTGCCCATGACTGCGGATTCAAGGACTATACGGTGTTTTACAGAAGCTTTAAGAAAATGTACGGCTTTTGCCCGAGCGATATGTCGGGTAAATAAAAAATGCATCGGTTGACCGATGCATTTTTTATTTGCCTACACAGAAGTGTGTAAAGATATTATTTACGATGTCCTCTGTAACTTCCCTGCCGTCTGCCTCTCCCAGAGCCGCTACAGCTCTTTCTATATCCATTCCGGCAATGTCCTGAGTGTAGCTGTCAAGAGCGGCAATTCCGTCGCAGAGCGCCTCGTAGGCGTTGTTGAGCGCGGCATATATTCTCGCGCCTGTTACAACAAGACCGCTTTTGATAAGCTCGTCGCCTGCAGGATAGATTTCATTGAGTGCAGTTTTTATGTCCTCAGTTCCGACGCTGTTTTTTGCGCAGACAGATATAGTCCTTGTAAATCCATATTCAGCGGCTTTATTTTTCTTGTCTTCCGAATACTTATCCATATCGTTTTTGTTGAGAAGCACAATGACATTCTTATTGCTATTTTGCTCTTTTGCGAGCTCGCGCAAAAGGCTTTCCTCTTCGCCCGAAAGCTTGCTTGAGCTGTCGAGCACAAGAAAAATAAGCTCTGCTTCCTTTATGCTCTCAAAAGCTTTCTCCACACCTATTTTTTCAACGGCGTCCTGCGTATGTCTGATACCTGCCGTATCCGAAACAAGAAGTGTGATATTGCCGAGAGTGACACTCTCTGTTATAATATCTCTTGTCGTGCCTGCGATATCTGTGACAATAGCCCTGTCCTTGCAAAGAAGCATATTCAAAAGCGACGATTTGCCGCTGTTGGGGAGTCCGACAATAGATGTCCTGATACCCTGACTTACCGCCCGTCCACTGTTGTAGCTTGCGCAGAGCGACGACAGTCTTTCTCTTGCGTGCGTAAGCTGTTCTCTCATCTGATCGACACTCATATCGGCAAGATCCTCATCAGGATAATCAATGAAAGCGTATACAGACGACAGGATATTGACTAATGTTTCTCTAATGCTTTCTATCTCAGTCCCCAGCTTTCCGTCAACCTTGGCTGCGGAAAGTCTTAATGCTGCAGGACTCTTTGCCTCAAGCAGGTCGCCCACAGCCTCTGCCTGAGTGAGATTTATCTTACCATTTAAAAACGCTCTTTTTGTAAACTCGCCGGGCTGTGCAGGCTTTGCACCCTCTTTGACAAGAGCGGAAAGCACGAGAGCCGCTCCGAGCTCGCTGCCATGACAGCTGATTTCAACCGTGTTGTCACCTGTATATGAGTTTGGTGCATAAAAGACGGTGCAAAGTCCGTTGTCTATAATATCGCCGCTATAGTATATGTCGCCGAATACCGCCTTTGCATGCGGTGCGTCATACAGGCTCTTGCCAGAGCGCGGAAAAAACACTCTCGAGGCTATATCTACACTGTCCTTGCCGCTCATACGGATAACGGCAATACCTGCCTTACCCTTGGCTGTCGATATTGCGGCGCAGGTGTGTTCAAAAAGATGTGACATTCTCTTTCCTTTCAAATTTACTCATACAGAATCTCGCTGCTTGTGACGATCATAACATTGTCCGAAAGGGTCATATCCGCCGACGGCTCGACGATGGCAGATAGCGTGTAGTTTTCGGGGTTAGGCTCAATGCTGACAACAGTACCCACAACTATATCCCTCGGATAGATACTGCCGTAGCCCGATGTATAAACAAGGTCGCCTACTGTAACATCCGTATCGGTAGGAAGATTTACAACCTTGCAAAGTCCCTTCTCGTAAAGCTCAAAGCTGCCCTTGAGGATGGCAGATGTCATGGCACGCTCCATATATACACCTACAGAGGTGTTGTGATTAATAATCGTAATACCTCTTGATGTCGAGTAGCCTGCCTCAATAATAATACCGAGAAGCCCCGATTCTGTAATAACTGGCATATTTTTCTCTACTCCGTGGAATGTGCCCTTATCAAGCGAAAAAGTCTGAATAAAGCCTATATCTCTTGACACTATTCTCGCGTCAACAAACTCAAGCTCCTGTCTTTCCTCCTTGAGGTCTAGGTACTGCTTGAGTCTTTCGTTTTCTTTTTCGAGCGCAAGTATTTTTTTGTTCTCGGTGGTAAGTCTGGCATTCTCGTCCTTGAGGCGGTTGTTCTCATCGGTGAGCCTTTCTATATCCGAAAAATAAAGGGATATGTCGGAAAAAGCTCCGGAGATTGCCGATGAAAGCTTCTGAACAGGAACGGTAACCGCTCCTGCCGCCTGATATATGAGTCTAAGTGAATTGGTTTCATAGCAGATGACAGATATTGCCGAGAGTGCTATCGAAATTATGAGCATCACCGAGAAAAAACGGGATTTTACAGTAACGAGCCGCATAAAATTTTGTCGCCTTTCTGAAAAAACAAAATTATTCGCAATAAATCTACAAAAATTTATAAAAATGTGTTTATTTTATCTTTTCTTTATATTATAATGTAATGAGTGAATAATTTCAACAGAAATTTTTAAATTTTACAAAATATAAAGGACAGTGCAAATGAAGACAAACTACTCTTTGAACATCGGCGGAAGCCGCTTCAGTATTGTATCAGACGAGTCTGAGGACTATATCCGCACGCTTGAAGCCGAACTCAATCAAAAAATACGCGAGGTTGAGGCGCTCGGTGCATCTACTCAGAACGCCGCGATGTTTGTATTGCTTGATGTTTACGATTCTCTTAAAAAGGTAAAAAGTGAGCTCGACTCGGCTAAGCCCGACAAGAACAAAAAGTCAAGATTTGACGCGCTCGTTGTAGATAAGAGTCAGGTAAGTCTTTTCTGACAATGAAGAAAATGAGAGAAAGTAAAATACCAAAGTTGCTTGCTCCTGCAGGCTCGCATAACGCTCTGCTAGCTGCAATATCGGCTGGAGCCGATGAAATATACTTCGGAGCAAAAAGCTTTAATGCAAGATACTCGGCTGAGAATTTTGATGAAAACGGATTTTTGCGTGCGATTGAACTCTGCCGTATACACGGAAGACTATCAAATATCACTATGAACACCCTCTTGTCAGACAGAGAAATCCCCGAGGCTCTTGAGCTTGTATACACTGCCGCTTGCCACGGAGCAGACGCTTTTATCGTACAGGATATAGCTCTTGCAAGGCTTATAAAGCAGAGTATGCCCGAAGTGGTATTACATGCAAGCACGCAGTGCGCCTGTCACAACCTTGACGGCGCAAAGAGGCTGTATGAAGCAGGCTTTTCGAGAATCGTGCTCGCAAGAGAGCTGCCTTATGAGGATATAGCAAAAATCTCGTCATACGGTGAGTTTGAAACCGAGGTGTTTGTTCACGGGGCACTGTGCGTGAGTCATTCGGGTCAGTGTCTGTTTTCCTCCTGTGTGGGTGGCAGAAGCGGAAACCGCGGTATGTGTGCGCAGCCCTGCAGAATGGAATATGAGCTTTGCGGCAAAAAGGAATATTTCCTCAGTCTGCGCGACCTGTCGCTTGCAAAGCATATAAGGACTCTTTCCACCTGCGGTGTTACATCTTTAAAAATCGAGGGGCGAATGAAAAGCCCGGAGTATGTATACGGCGTGTGCGGTGTGTATAAAAATCTGCTCACCGAGGGCAGAAATGCTACCGACAATGAGCAAAAAGAGCTTGAGAATATCTTCTCACGCTCGGGCTCGACCGACAAGTATTTTACAAGAGGATATCTATCCGACAACAAGGATATGTACGGTGTGCGAAGCGAAAAGGACAAGGAAAAAACAAGAGCATTTGAAAAAGCTCTTGTCATCCCCAAGCCAAAGCGTGAAATTTCTGCGGTATGCTCTTTCCGCGAAAACGAAATCCCATCACTCTCTCTTTTGTGTCATGATGTTTGTGTGACGGCAGAGGGCAAAGAACCTCTCACACAAGCCAAAAATCAGAGTGCAACAGAAGAAAGCATTGCAAAAAATCTTACAAAAATGGGAGATACGCCATTTAATCTCTGTGCTGAGAATATATCAATGTCACTTGGTGAGAAGGTGTTCTTCCCTGTTTCGGCAATAAATGAACTGAGAAGAAGCGCTGTGGCAGCGCTTACAAAAGAACTGACAAAGGACATCGGAATAAAGCGTACAAGGATAGGCTTTTATCCCACAAGGAATGCAGAGCAGCAAAAAGCGCCGTCTGTGCGTCTGTATCTCGGCGGTGCCGACAAAATAAATGAAAAAATCGCACGATACCATAATGTTGAAAGCGTGGTACTTCCGCTTGCTTTTTTTGAAAGCAAAAAGTCGGTGGAAATTGACATCCCTTTCGGCGTGCTGTTCCCGAGAGTTATGTTTGAGGGCGAAGAGCAAAGGGCTAGAGAAAATCTAAAAAATGCAAAGGAAAGTGGAGCTGTTTTCTGCGAGATATCAAACATCGGTCACATTGACGCAGTAAAAGAGGCGGAACTTAAAGTATACGGCGGTATTGGGCTCAATATATACAACAGCCCCTCTGCCGAGTATTACGCATCTCTCGGCATTTCCTCCCTTGTGCTGTCGCCCGAGCTCAAGCTCGGCGCAGTGCGTGATATTGCAAAGAGTGCTGATGTTAAATACTGTCTTTATGCCAAGGGAAGACTGCCGCTTATGGTGCTTGAAAGCTGTATTATCCGTGCAAAAGGAATGTGTAGGAAAAAGCAAGGTGGTATCTGCGGAGTTCTCAAAGACAGAGTGGGGGCAAGCTTCCCTGTATACTCTCAGGGCAGGCTGTCGCAGGATTTTCCTTGCAGAAATATAATATATAACTCGGTAGAGCTCGATCTTCTCTCAAAGAAAGAACTGTACACAAGCGGCATTGATGTGCTGTGTATCAGCGGCGAGCAGGACGGCATACCGATGTGAGGCAAAAATGAAAATAGGAAACATAAATTACAAACACGGAATTTTTCTTGCACCTATGGCAGGAGTAGCCGACAGAGCCTTTCGCCTTATGTGCATAAAATACGGTGCCGAGGGCGTGACAACCGAGATGATTTCGGCAAAGGCACTTTGCTTTGGAGACAAAAAGACCGAAAAAATAGCGCACATCAGCGCCGATGAGATGCCGTGTGCGCTCCAGATATTCGGCAGCGAGCCCGAAACAATGCGAAAGGCGGCAAGGCTTGCCATGAAATTTTCGCCGAGTGCTATTGATATCAATATGGGCTGTCCTGTTCACAAGGTGGTATCATCAGGCGACGGCTGCGCTCTTATGAAAAGCCCTGTGCTTGCTTACACGATACTAAAGGAAATTGTCGACGAGGTCGCAGGCGAGCTTCCTGTAACAGTAAAAATACGCACAGGCTTTGACGAGAGCTGCAAAAACGCTGTAGAAATCGCATCTCTTGCACAAAAAGCAGGTGTGTCTGCCATATATGTACACGGAAGAACACGCGCACAGATGTACTCCCCTCCTGCAGACCTTGACATAATACGCGATGTAAAAAAAGCAGTAAGCGTACCTGTCATCGGAAACGGCGACATATACACCGCCGACGACGCCGTGAATATGCTTGAGTATACAGGCTGCGACGGTATCATGATAGGCAGAGGAGCGCTTGGAAATCCTTATCTTTTCACTCAGATCACAGACCATCTTGAGGGCAAAGGGATAACCGAGCAGACTCCGGCGCAAAAGTATGCTGATATATGCGAACACCTGAAGCTTCTTCTCAAGGACAAGGGCGAATACACCGCTGCGACAGAATCGAGAAAGCATATCTCCTGGTACTTAAAAGGTATGCGAGGAGCCGCAAGTCTAAGAGACAAGGTCAATCATACAGAAAGCGTTGACGATATACTCGAGCTTATTAAGCCTGCATTTGTGTAACATAAAAAAATGATATGCACCCCAAAAGTTAGACACTTTTGGGGTGCAATCAATAACGGGGATTTTTTTATGTTATCCTATAAGCTCCCTACAGCACCTTACTGCCTCTGTTGCGTCTTTGGCATAGGCATCTGCACCGATTTTTTCGGCATACTCAGGGGTAAGTACCGCACCGCCGACTATAGTCTTGCAATGAGGGATTTTTTCTTTTACAAGTTTTATCGTCTGCTCCATAGCAGGAAGTGTTGTTGTCATAAGAGCACTGAGTGCAACTATCTCTGCTTTTTCTTCAATTGCTCTTTGCACAACCGTTTCGGGAGAAACATCCTTGCCGAGGTCAACGACATTGTAGCCGTAGTTATCAAGGAGCACCTTTACTATATTCTTACCGATATCGTGTATGTCGCCCTTGACGGTGGCGATTACAATCTTGCTCTTTTTTACAGGCTCGCCGCCATTCAAGAGTATATGTGCCTTTATCTGGTCAAAAGCAGCCTGTGCCGCCTCGGCGCTCATGAGCAGCTGAGGGAGAAACATTTTTCCTTTTTCAAACAAAGCTCCCACTTCGTCAAGTGCAGGAACAAGCCTGTGCTGTACTATTGACATAGGTTCCTCTTTTTGCAAAAGCTCGGTGGCAGCACTCCTTGCAGACTCACAGAGTCCTGTTTTTATAGCCTGTTCTATGCCTGTATTTTGCGGCTTGACAGGCTTTTTTTCGTTGGCTGTGTCAGAGAACCTTTCGATATAGTTCTGACAGTTCTTGTCATATCCGCAAAGCGCCATTGCGCTGTGGTATGAGTCCATCATCGCCTTTGAGCTCGGATTCATAATCGCGGCATCAAGTCCTGCTTCGATTGCCATTGACAGAAATGCAGAATTGATGTTCTCTCTCAAAGGCAGACCGAACGAGATATTTGATACGCCGAGAATTGTGCCGACCCCGAGTTTTTTTATCTCGCGGATACCGTCAAGTGTTACCTTTGCGCTGCTGCCTGTGCTGATTGTAAGGGTAAGCAGATCGATAAGGATATCTCTCTTCTTAATTCCAATCTTTTCTGCCTCGGCTATAATTCGCTTTGCAATTTCAACTCTTCCTTCTACTGTATCGGGAATACCCTTTTCGTCAAGAGCGAGAGCAACAACAACTCCGCCGTACTTTTTTGCAAGCGGCAGGAAGCTCTGCAGCGACTCTTTTTTGCCGTTGACAGAATTTATAAGTGGCTTGCCGTTTACAGTTCTCAGAGCCCTCTCGAGCGCCACAGCGTCGGATGTGTCAAGCTGTAGCGGAAGTGATGTGACTCCCTGCAGCCTTTCTACGACAAAAGGAAGCATACTTTTCTCGTCGATATCCGGCAGTCCCACATTTACATCAAGTATATGAGCGCCGCTCTCTTGCTGAGCTATTCCCTCTTTGAGGATATACTCTATATTGTTTTCGCGAAGTGCCTGCTTAAAGAGCGGCTTCCCTGTAGGGTTGATTCTCTCTCCGATGATAACAGTACCCTCTCCAAGGACAACCGCAGACGAGCCTGAGGTCACGACAGTTTTTGTAAACTCGTGTTCAGGCGGCAGAGGAATATTCTCTGCTTTGTCAATCAGAGCCTTTATATATTCGGGGGTTGTACCGCAGCAGCCTCCGAGAATGTTTGCATACTCTGCTATTTCGGTAGTTGAAAGAGCAAACTGCCGGGCTGTAATATCATAATAAGTCCTGCCGTTCCTGTCGGTTGCAGGAAGACCCGCGTTGGGGTTTACAACAACCGGCAGTGAAGTTGCATCAAATATACGCTTTGCTATCGGCTGCATCTCGGTGGGACCTATACCACAGTTAAGACCGACAGCACATACGCCCAGTCCCTCAAGCATTGCGGCAACACCCTCAACAGGCGCGCCTGTCAGAAGCTTGCCATTCTCATCCGCCATAACTGTACAGACTATCGGAAGATTTGTATTCTCCTTGGCGGCAAGGACCGCCGCCTTGAGCTCATAAGTGTCGCTGAATGTTTCAAACAGAATAAGGTCTGCGCCCTCTTCCTGTGCCGCTCTTAAAGCTTGGGCATAAGCATCGTATGCCAGCTCAAATGAAAGGTCGCCGATAGGCATAAGCAGCTTACCTGTGGGACCAAAATCTGCCGCAACATACACTTTCTTATCTGACCTTGACGCAGCTTTTTTCGCAACAGATATTGCAGCTCTTGTAATCTCATATGAGTCAAGTCCCGTGCCATGCAGCTTAATGCTGTTGGCACCGAAGCTGTTTGTCTTTATGATATCACAGCCTGCTTTTATATAAAGGTCGTGTATGTCCTCTATTACTTCGGGACTCTTAATATTCAGTGCTTCGGGCAGCTCTGTCAGGGCAAGACCCCTTGCTTGAAGCATTGTTCCCATAGCTCCGTCAAAAAAGAGTCTTTTTTCTTTTAACGCTTTTTCAAAGGTCATATTTTGTCCTCTCGTTTTTCTTTATATATACCGACTATTGCGGTAACAGTCTTGGTGGGAGTCAGAGCAAAGGCGTCTGTCGTGCCGACACCGATTTTTTTGCCCGCCGAAAGTATGTCCAGAACCTCTCGCTGGCACTCAAGCGCAAGGTCTCCGTAGCCGGGGCTATAGCGTGTATGGGTAAGATTCCCTCTTGCTCTTTCCTGTTGCGCCACACCATTACAGTACTCGTCCAGCTTATACTCAAGGTATGCACTCGATGCCGCCTGAAGCACTGCACATTTTGCTATGTCGGAAATACCCAGCTTGTGCAGAAGTCTATCTATTTCCACTCCTAGCGTTGCACACAAAACCACAGCCTGGTGGCAGTCTTTAAGGTGATATGAAAGAGTTTTGCTCTCAAAGACAAGCTCGCCTATGTGCACACTGTTGACGCTTGTCCAAACATCAAATCTGTCGCAGACTATTCTGAAATCCGAGCTCTGCTTTACCGCACTTAGACACTCGGCTATCAGTTCCTTTACCCTATCCTCGGGCTCGCTGCCGCGGTAGCCGAGGTATCTTGCGGTTTCTTTTTCAAGATTCATTGTTTACACCAGGCAGTCAGGTCCGATGATGTGTGAAAGATTCTTTACGATACTCTCAGCAATATCAGGCTTGTTCATTGTATAAACATGTATGCCTCTTATACCGTTTGCCACAAGGTCGATAATCTGCTCTGTGGCATACGCAATTCCTGCCTGTTTCATGGCCAGCGGGTCGTCACCGAACTTGTCCACAATCCGGCGGAATCTATTGGGAAGTGTTGCGCCCGAGAGCTGGCAGGAACGGGCAATCTGCTTACCGTTGGTAACAGGCATAATACCTGCTATAACAGGGACATTTATATTCTTAGCCATAGCGCGGTAAAGAAAGCTATACATAACAGTGTTGTCAAAAAACATCTGTGTCGTGAGAAAATCCACACCACAGTCGACCTTGTACCTGAGGTGATCAATATCAAGCTCTCTGTGATCGCACTCTATATGTCCCTCGGGATAACACGCCGCACCAATACAGAAATCACCGATCTTTTTGATATCAGAAACAAGCTCGCACGCATACTTATATCCGTCAAACAGCGGAAAATTGCAGTCCTTGGGGATATCTCCCCTGAGTGCGAGAATGTTCTCTATTCCGACAGAAGAAAGTTCACCAAGCTTCTCTTTGATCTGTTCTTTGTTTGAGGAAACGCAGGTCATATGAGCAAGGGCCGTGATTCCACACTTATTCTGTATCTCATCTGCAACCTGGACGGTATTTTTTGAATTACCTCCCCCTGCACCGTAAGTCACGCTCATAAAGTCAGGGCCAAGAGCTGCAATCTTATGTACAACCTCCTGAGTGGGTTCTATTGCCATACCGGCTTTGGGCGGAAACAGCTCAAAAGAAAGCGTCGGGCGTCCGCCCTTTAATTTTTCGGATATTTTCATATTTGCGCCTCCAAAATGTTTATGTCTGTATTATATCAGAAAACTTTACAAAAATAAAGTGCTTTTGCAAAAAAAGAAGTCGGGTATCCCGACTTCTTTTATGTTTTGTTATTCCGCGCTCGCGTTTTCCGCAATTATCTTCTGAGCAATCTGAGAGGGTACTTCCTCATAGCGTACAAACTCAAAGTCAAAGCTGCCTCTGCCCTGTGTTGTTGCGCGCAGAGAGATTGTATAATTTGACATTTCGGAGAAAGGAACCTCTGCGTCAACCACGCTTATTCCATCATTGTCTGTCTGATTCATACCAAGCACTCTGCCGCGGCGCTTATTGATATCACCTATAACATCGCCCATATAATCGTCGGGGATATACACCTTAAGGCTTCCGACAGGTTCGAGGATTGTGGGATTTGCGTTCTTGAGTTCCTTATAAGCAAGAGCGGCTGCCATCTTGAATGCCATTTCCGACGAGTCTACATCGTGGTACGAACCGTCAAAGAGGTTAGCCTTGAGTCCGACCATCGGGAATCCTGCAAGCACGCCCTTTACCATACAATCCTGAAGACCCTTTTCAACAGCAGGATGGAAGTTCTTGGGAACAGAGCCTCCGAAAATACTCTCTGTAAATGTGAGTCCCTCTGTATCGCTGGGCTCGAATGTAATCTTGACATGACCGTACTGACCATGACCGCCCGACTGCTTCTTATGCTTGCCTTCAGCGTCAATCTTCTTCTTGATTGTTTCTCTGTATGCTACCTTAGGCTGTGTAAGCTGTACGGATGTGCCGAATCTTGTCTTGAGCTTTGCTAAAACAATATCAAGGTGCTGTTCGCCGAGACCGTAGATAAGCATCTGCTTTGTTTCGGCATTGTTTTCATATCTGATTGTGAGGTCCTCTTCGAGGAGCTTTGTAATACCTCCCGATATCTTGTCTTCCTCTCCCTTTGCGGCGGGCACCATTCCCATATTGTAGTAAGGAGTGGGATACTTTATCTTCTTATACATAACGCTTGAAGCGTTGCAAAGTGTATCATTGGTGTTGGTGTTTGAAAGCTTTGTGGTAACACCTATATCTCCGCAGACAAGCTCTTCAACCTCGGTCTGCTTTTTACCCATAACAGAGTAAATATGAGCAAATCTTTCGGGCTCGCCTGTTGTGAGATTCTTGATTGAAGCATCTTTTTTGAGTGTGCCGTTCATAACCTTGAAGTATGACATCTTACCTACAAACGGGTCTGCAACAGTCTTGAATACGAATACTGCCGGCTCTCCGTCGGGCTCAATCTTTACATACTCGTCGTCAAGGTTACGCTCGTGCTTCTTACCGAAAGGTGTCGGGAAAGCATTTGCGATAACATAAAGGAGTGATGTGATACCGTCAAGGGTGGCAGCCGAGCCTACCATAACAGGTGCAATACTTCTGTCATTGATGCCTTTATTCAGAGCTGTCTGCATTTCTTCCTCTGTGAATTCTTCTTCTGCAAAGAACTTTTCCATAAGCTCGTCTGATGTAGAAGCCAGAGATTCCATAAGAAGATTTCTTGCCTCTGCAATAGTATCGTTATATTGGGGATCAATCGGTATTTCGGAAGCTTCCTTGCCATCGTAGTGGTACGCCTTGTTTCTGATAAGGTTTACTATACCGACAGCCTTTCTATCCTCAAAAATCGGAATTGTAATAGGACAGATTGTCTTGCCGAACTTTTCTCTCATCGAGTCGATTGTTGCAGAGAAATTAGCGTTTTCGTCGTCAATCTTGTTGATAAAGAAAGCCTTGGGAACGGTAGCCTCTGTTGCATACTTCCATGCGAGCTCACAGCCTGCGTCAACGCCGCTCTTGGCATCCATAACAATGAGCGCACAGCCCGAAACTCGAAGTCCCTGCATTACCTCTCCTGCAAAGTCGAGATAACCGGGGGTGTCTATAAGATTAATCTTTCTGTCGCAGTATGTAAAAGACGCAATAGAAGTATTGATTGAAAACTTGCGCTTGATTTCCTCAGAATCGTAGTCGCACACTGTTGTACCGTCAACAGTTTTACCGAGTCTTTCTGAGGCCTTGGCAATATATATCATTGCTTCTGCAACAGAAGTCTTTCCGTTTCCTCCGTGTCCGAGTAAACATACATTTCGGATGTAATTTGTCGTGATCTTGGCCATTTTGCAAGCTCCTCTCTGATTGTACAAAATCATATTATAAAGAAGATATATAACACAAGTAAGTACATATAAAATATTTCGGTTTGCACCGTTATTAATATTATAAATCAGAATGGCAAATTATGCAATATGTAATATTATCAATAAAATTATCGCTTTTTTTGTGTATTTTGAACAAACATTTGTTAAAAGAATATTGTTTTGTGTTGCAAGTTCGGCAAAACAAAAAGGTCGGCTGTGCCGACCTTTGTTATTTCAGATTCTGAGTATCGCAAATTCGCCTTTTTTGAGAGAAACTCCGTCTTTGATTTCCATTTTATTATACAAATCATACGCCCTTTTAAGCTCAAGTGTATACTCTGTGTTTCCCATATTCACGGCTGTGACTATTCTCTCCCCGTCTGCGTTTCTTTCGGTTACAAAAACTCCGTCACAGTGTTCTTTAACAGAAAGCTCACCAAGGCAAAGAGCCTTTTGAGAGCGTCTTATTCTACAGAGCTTCTTATAGTGCGAAA
Organism: Eubacteriales bacterium; assembly: GCA_045580005.1. Taxonomy (GTDB): domain Bacteria; phylum Bacillota; class Clostridia; order Oscillospirales; family CAG-382; genus UMGS1052. The sequence goes on from JAZNMZ010000002.1 coordinate 39,892, forward strand.
GTATGCTCTTATCCTCTCTTCCCCACGGGAAAGTCTTTCGGCAAAAAGGATCGTGCGCGCCCTGTATGCCTGCCTCATCGCCGTAGAAGATTGACGGTGTGCCCGGCAGAGTAAACTGCAGTACCGATGCAAGATACAAAAGCTTGCGTGCTCTGTCGTACTCGTCGCTTGTAAGGCTGAATCTTGAAAGCTCGTCGTTTGACATTCCCCTCCAGCGATCACCCGAGAGTACAGTGAGTATTCTCTCGGTGTCATGAGTGCCGAGTAGATTCATAACAGAGTTTGACACAAAGGCAGGATAGCTTGAATATATATCGCATACGGTATTATAAAGAGTATCGGTGTTTCCTGTTGTTATGTAATCTATAATGCCGCATTTTACAGGATAGTTCATAACACCGTCAAGCTGTTTTCCTCTGAAATAGCTTCTTCGCTTTCCGTAGGCAATCTTGTCTGCGGCGTTTTCCCACACCTCGCCTATAATGATGGCGTCTTTCATCTCGCCCTTTACGCTCTGACGCAGAGTTTCCAAAAATTCATTCGGCAGCTCATCGGCAACATCAAGACGGAAGCCCGACACGCCTCTTTTAATATAGCTTGCGGCAATACCAGACTTTCCCGCGAGATAATCTATGACACTGCTGCTTGCAGAATTTATCTTTGGCAAAATTTTTATATCCCACCAGCATTCGTACTCGTCGGGATAGTCGCGGAAGAAAAACCAGTCGTAATACTCAGACTTTTTGCTCTGATATGCACCGACAGTATCATACTTGCCGCATCTGTTGAAATACTTGCTGTCGTCGCCGACATGGTT
>JAZNMZ010000003.1:0-85318 GCA_045580005.1 Eubacteriales bacterium
GGTCCCGCAGGTGAAACAGGCCCCGCTGGTCCGCAGGGTCCCGTTGGTGAAACAGGCCCTCAGGGTCCCACAGGTGCGACCGGTCCTCAGGGTCCTGCAGGCGAAACAGGCCCTCAAGGTCCCACAGGTGCAACGGGTCCTCAGGGTCCCGCAGGTCCGACAGGTCCTCAGGGGCCCGCTGGTGAAACAGGTCCGCAGGGCCCTCAGGGTGAGCCGGGCGGACTTCTGGCATACGCTGATTTTTATGCAATTATGCCCCCCGACAACGCTACGACGATCGCTCCCGGTGAGGACGTCGACTTTCCAAGAAACGGTGTAATAAGTTCGACCTCAATAGGAAGAGTTGATGACAGCACCTTTATTCTCACAGAAGAAGGAGACTATCTTGTAAAGTTCCTTGCAAGCGTTACAGAGTCTGGACAGCTTGTTGTGACTCTTAACGATGAAGAGCTTCCCTACACGGTCGTAGGTCGCTCGGCAGGTACGAGTCAGCTTTCGGGCTATTCGATTATAAGCGTTACAGAGGAGAACTCGACTCTTACAATCCGCAATCCCGCAGGAATCTCCTCAGAGCTTGAGCTTACCCCCTCGGCAGGCGGAACAGAGCCTGTAAGCGCACATCTCGTTATTATAAGACTCAGCTGACAAAAAAAGCCTCTCCCTCCGGGAGAGGTGTCGGCATAACCGACGGAGAGGGCTAAGAGGGATGATTCGAAATAGAATCCCCCTCTCACCCGCTACCGCGGGAGCTCTCCCGAGGGAGAGCCTCTACTTTCACCTCCAATATCAAAACAAAAAGGACACCTGATGGTGTCCTTTGTTTTGCAAAAGCGTGATAGAAAGCTCATTGCTCATCGTTTTTCTTTGCGGTGTTGATTGAAGAAATAAGCATTTTCCGAATAACTCCGCAACTATGCATAAGCGCTGAAATGTCCGATAAAATCTCCGCTCGGCTCATAAGCTAGAGCCAATACTCTGTTTCGTAACATTCCTTCAATGATATTTGAAGTTTGGATATAAAGTCGGGTTTACTCTGGGCATATTTTGCTTCTCTGATATTTGCACCAATGCTTGTCGCACTTCGCTCCAGTTGATTCACAATAGAATAATGACCCTTAATGCCATCACATAATTTCAATATTTCAACCGCAAAATTCATAGACAAATCCGCTAATTTGTTTTCGCCCATCCAAAACACCTCTTTATATGAAAAACTACAATGAAATCGTTCGCTATGCTCGCGATGAAATCCAAACAAGTTTGGATGAAATCAAAGCCTTGTGGCTTTGATGAAATTAAATCCGTCACTATATTCGCCGAAGGCGATTTCATCTGCGAAGCAGATTTCATCCACGCAAATGGATTTATTCCGTCGCAAGATGGATTTCATTGAAAAAAGACTATTCTAACGAATAGTCTTTTTTCTGGTGCGGATGATGGGACTTGAACCCATATGGAGTGCTCCACACGCCCCTCAAACGTGCGCGTCTGCCAGTTCCGCCACATCCGCATATTAACTTGATTTTACTAGAGGGTGGGGTCGCTCACTTGCGACAAGTAATATTATACACTAAAAATCAAATTTGTCAATACCTTTTTCGAATTTTTTTATTATTTTTTGATTTTTTAAGGTACATTTATGCAATAGTACGACGCTTTGTATTTTTGTGTCCAAAAGAGAAAAAATAATAAAACAACAAACAAAGAAAGGAGATGGCAAAATGAATCTTCTGGCACGCAAAGGTCTTCCTCTCGGATTTGGAATGGCTCTTTCTCAGAATGTTGACGCAATGAAGACCTTTACAATGCTCTCGGAGCCCGAGCAGCAGAAAGTTTTGGACAAAACCCACGCTGCCGCTACAAAGACTGAAATGCAGGAAATTGTAGATGGTCTTGCAAGGGGCAAGCGTTCTTTTTAACTGCGTTTAAAATATATTTTCCCTTTTCCGGCAGGGAACAGTTCCGATACGCAAAGTTTGCCTAAAATTTAACAATTTTTGTGTTTTTTTGGCAAAACGCCTTGACATCCCTGTCGGAAAAGTCTATAATAACATTTATAGTAATATCATTAATATATATGGAGGTAAATGAAATGAGCAGAGTTTACAACTTTTCAGCAGGTCCCTCTATGCTTCCTCTGGAGGTATTGAATACTGCTGCAGCAGAAATGACCGATTTTGGCGGTTCCGGAATGTCAGTAATGGAGATGAGCCATCGCTCTCCTGTTTATGAGCAGATAATCAATGAGGCAGAAGCAAATCTTCGCAAGCTCATGAATATACCCGACAATTATAAAGTCCTGTTCCTTCAGGGCGGTGCTTCAACACAGTTTGCGGCAGTTCCCCTCAATCTTATGAACAAGAATCACAAGGCAGACTATATTGTTTCAGGTCAGTTCTCAAAGAAAGCTTATCAGGAAGCTCAGAAATACGGCGATGTAAAGCTTGTTGCTTCGTCGGCCGACAAGAATTTTACATACATCCCCGAAATCACTCCCGACATGATACGCGAGGACGCAGATTATGTTCATATCTGCTACAACAACACAATTTACGGTACAAAGTACGCAGATGTTCCAAATGTTGGCGACAAGACTCTCGTTGCTGATATGTCATCCTGCATTCTCTCCGAGCCTGTTGATGTGACAAAGTTCGGACTTATCTATGCAGGCGCACAGAAGAATATGGGTCCCGCAGGTCTTACTGTTGTTATTGTAAGAGAGGATCTTATCGGAAACGCAAGAAAAGACATTCCCGTAATGCTCGATTACAAGACTCAGGCAGAAAACGGCTCTATGTACAATACTCCCCCATGCTACTCAATTTATGTATCAGGGCTTGTATATAAGTGGCTCCTTGGTCTTGGCGGTCTTTCTGAAATGAAGAAGATAAACGAAAAGAAAGCGGCAGAGCTTTATGACTACATCGACTCGTCAGATCTCTTTAAGGCTCCTGCAGAAAAGAAGTACCGTTCTATGATGAATGTGGCTTTTGTTACAGGAAACGAAGATCTTGACAAGAAGTTCTGCAAGCTCGCGGCAGAAAACGGCTTTGTAAATCTCAAGGGTCACCGTTCGGTTGGCGGCATGAGAGCCTCCATCTACAATGCAATGCCGTCAGAGGGCGTAAGCGCGCTTATCGAATTTATGAAGAAGTTCGAGGCAGAAAATAAATAATTTTTCGAAATATTATTCCGAAATATTTTTCAAAGACGCCGAGAGCCTATTGCTTCTCGGCGTTTTTTGTGATACAATATATAATAACACATTTTTTACCGACAGGTTCGGAGAAGGAAACGACAATGTATAATATCAAACTTTTGAACAAAATTTCCGAAGCAGGCACAGCAGGCTTCAGCAAAGACAGTTACAATGTAGGCACAGATGTCGAGAATCCGGACGGTATTCTCGTCCGTTCTGCTTCCATGCACGAAATGGAGCTTAATCCCGAGCTCAAGGCCATCGCAAGAGCAGGCGCAGGAGTAAACAACATTCCGATTGACAAATGCTCCCAGCAGGGGATTGTTGTGTTCAACACTCCCGGAGCTAACGCCAATGCTGTAAAAGAGCTCGCACTCGCGGCACTTCTTCTGGGCTCGAGAAAGATTGTTGACGGTATCAACTGGGCACAGACTCTCACAGGCGACGATGTTGCAAAGCAGGTTGAGGCAGGTAAGAGCGCATACGCAGGTCCCGAGCTTCTCGGCAAGACTCTCGGTGTTATCGGTCTTGGCGCTATCGGTGCACAGCTTGCAAATGTGTGCACACACCTCGGCATGAAAGTATACGGTCACGACCCTTATATAACAGTTGCGGCAGCATGGCACCTTTCAAAGTCGGTAGTTAACGCTCAGTCAAGAGATGACATCTATGCAAACTGCGACTACATATCACTCCATGTCCCCTCAACACCTGAAACAAAGCACATGATAAACAAGGAAACTATCGCAAAGATGAAAGACGGTGTCCGTATCATCAACCTTGCAAGAGCAGACCTTGTAAACAGTGATGACATCAAAGAAGCACTTGCCTCCGGCAAGGTAGCAAGCTATGTTGTTGACTTCCCCACAGAAGATACTGTCGGAGTTCCCGGTATTATTACAATACCTCACCTTGGAGCTTCTACTCCTGAATCTGAGGAAAACTGTGCGCTTATGGCTGTTGCAGAGCTCAAGGACTATCTTGAGTCGGGTAACATCAAGAACAGCGTAAACTACCCTGACGCTGTTATTCCTCATGTAGGAGATACAAGAATCTGTATCTTCCACAAGAATGTTCCAAATATGCTTGCACAAATCACATCTGTTCTTTCCGAGCAGAAAATCAATGTTGAAAACCTTGTAAACCGTTCGAAGAAAGACAATGCATACACGCTTGTTGAAATCACCGGTAAGCTCTCTGAAGAAAGCTACAAGGCGCTTTGCAGTATCGAAAATGTCACAAGAGTAAGAGTTATCTAAAAGATTAAAAGAAATACAAAAAGAGCGGAGGGATAAAATTTGAAATTTGAATGGAACAGAAAGTACTCCACTATCGCCGCCTATGCGTTCCTTACTGCGGCTGCGATTATTGCGCTTATTTTCTGCATAGTCTATTTTCCTGGAATAACGGCGGGTTTCCTTTATTTTGCCAATGTATTCAAGCCGATTACCTATGCTCTTATTATTGCATATCTTCTGAACTCTATTGAAAAGAGGTTTCACCAGCTTTTTGTTAAAGGATATGCCAAAGCCAAAAAGCCGCATCCGAGAATGTGCAAGGTTTTCAGCATTCTGTCAACCTACATCCTCGTGTTGCTCTTTGTGGTTGGCTTCAGCTTCCTTGTTATTCCGCAGCTTGTCGAGAGCGGCTCAGACCTGTCAAAGCAGATTCTCCGTTTTTACAACGATAAGCTGTTACCCTTTGTAAGAGACAGTCACTACGAGCAGTTTTTGCCGTGGCTCAGCTTTGAAACTATCGAAAAATACTTCACAGATGCGGCAAACTTTATGCTAGAGATGATACCGCACATAACATCAATGCTCAGCAATATTGCTATTGAGTTCAAGAACATACTTCTCGGAGTATTCATTTCAATTTATTTCCTTGCCGGAAAGGATACTTTCCTGCGACAGGCAAAGAAGATCACTTTTGCGCTTCTGTCAAAAACCCATGCCGAGAACACTATCGACTATGCATCACGCGTTGACAATGCCTTCGGCTGTTTTATCAGAGGAAAGCTGCTTGACTCGCTTATCATCGGAGTTCTTTGTTTTGTTGCAATGACAATTTTCAGAATGCCTTATGCAATGCTTATTTCTGTTATTGTCGGCATTACAAATGTTATCCCGATTTTCGGTCCGTTTATCGGTGCGATTCCGTCGGCATTCATTATATTCATCAAATCTCCAATTACAGCTTTTTGGTTCCTTGTTATGGTTTTTGTCCTGCAGCAGCTAGACGGAAACTACATCGGTCCCAAAGTGCTCGGCGACGCGACTGGACTTTCGGCAACTTGGATTCTCATATCTCTTACTATTATGGGAAGTCTTTACGGCATTGTCGGTATGCTTATTGCAATCCCGATTTTCTCGCTCATATATGAGGCGATCAAAGCATTCACCGAAAAGAGGCTTGAAAAGAAAGGACTTCCGACAGGCACTGAAAACTATTGACAAATTTAATCATCAAAAAGTTTATGGCTCACACAGAGCCATAAACTTTTCTTTTTATTTTCGGTATTGTTTTGCACAACAAGGGAAATACTTTCTATACACAGTGTTTTCTAAAAAAATAAAAAGGAGAATTTTTATGTCAATGATCAACAAGGAAATCTCTGATTTCAGAGCATATGCCTTTCACGAGAACGATTTTAAAATGTTAACAAAGGACGACATTCTTGGCAAATGGAGTGTGTTTTTCTTCTATCCTGCCGATTTTACCTTTGTTTGCCCGACAGAGCTTGAGGACCTTGCAAATATGTATGAGCAGTTCCGCGCCGCAGGCTGTGAGGTTTACTCTGTGTCTACCGACACTCATTTTGTACACAAGGCATGGCACGACGCATCCGATAGAATCAAAAAGATTAATTACCCTATGATTGCTGACCCCACGCACTCGATTTCAAGAGATTTTGGTGTGCTTATTGAGTCGGACGGACTTGCCGAGCGCGGCACCTTTATTATAAATCCTGACGGCAAAATCGTAGGCTACGAGGTAACTGCAGGAAATGTCGGCAGAAACGCACAGGAGCTGTTCCGCAAGGTACAGGCGTGTCAGTTTGTACACGCGCACGGTGATCAGGTCTGCCCGGCAAACTGGCAGCCCGGCTCAGAAACACTAAAGCCCAGCCTTGACCTTGTAGGACAGTTGTAATGAACGATATTAATATAAATAAAGAATCACTATACGATGTTGTTGTGGTAGGCGGAGGTCCTGCAGGACTCACCGCCGCCATATACCTTGCCAGAGCAAAATACCGCGTAATTGTGGTTGAAAAAGAAAATTTCGGCGGTCAGATTACCATAACCGACGAGGTTGTAAACTATCCCGGAGTAGCAAAAACGAGCGGAAAGCAGCTTACCGAAACAATGCGGTCTCAGGCGGAATATTTCGGCGCAGATTTTTTGATTTCTGAGGTGGAGAGCCTCGACCTTGATGGTGATATAAAGACAGTACACACAGCAAGAGGGGATTTTCATTGCTTTGCTGTTCTTCTCGCCACCGGAGCTCATCCGAGAAGTGTAGGCTTCAAAGGTGAGCAGGAAAATAAAGGCCGCGGCGTGGCATACTGCGCTACCTGCGACGGCGAGTTTTTCACCGGCAAGGACATCTTTGTAATCGGCGGAGGATATGCGGCGGCAGAAGAAAGTGTCTTTCTCACAAAATTTGCGCGTCATGTAACAATTCTTGTCCGCGAGGACGACTTTACCTGTGCGGCAGCGGTTGCAGACGCAGCAAAAAACCACAAAAAAATCACAGTCCTCACAAACACCGAGGTCGAGGAGGTCTCTGGCAACGGAGGTCTTTCCTACATTCGTTACAAAAACAATTCCACAGGCGAACTAACCGAGTTCCGCGCAGACGATAATGATTTTTTTGGTGTGTTTGTGTTTGTGGGATATGCGCCGGCAACAGAACTTGTAAAGGGTAAGGCTGAACTTGACAAATGGGGATACATTGTAACCGACAGAGAACAAAAAACAACTGTCGACGGCCTGTATGCCGCAGGAGATGTGTGCATAAAGCCTCTGCGCCAGGTTGTTACTGCAACAGGTGACGGCGCTCTTGCCGCTACTGAGCTAGAAAAATATGCCGCCCATATGCAGAACAAGCTGGGACTGTATCCTACTCCCCCCAAGACAAAAGAACAAGCACAGACTGAAAAAAGCGGTGACGAAACTTCTGTGTCAGGCGAGCTCTTCTCTTACGAAATGAAGTCACAGCTTGAGGAGCTTTTTGGTAAAATGAGCGGCAGGCTCATACTTGAGCTGCACCTTGACGGTAGTGCTGTCTCAGACGAGCTCAGAAGTTATGTAACTGCGCTTGCCTCTATAACCGAAAAGCTTACGGTTATAACGGCTGAATCTGACAAGTTGAAAGAGCACACTCCCTTTGTGAGAATACTGCACGATGACGGATCCGCCACGGGGCTTGCCTTTCACGGAGTGCCGGGAGGACACGAATTTACCTCCTTTGTGCTCGGACTTTACAACGCTGCAGGACCCGGACAATCGTTGGATGGGCAGGCAAAAAAGGATATTGGCAATATAAAAAGCAAGGTTGATATCAAAATCCTTGTTACTCTTTCCTGTAGCCTCTGCCCCGACCTTGTGCTTGCCGCGCAGCGCATTGCCGCAGAAAGCAAAAATGTCACCGCAGAGGTATATGATATAAATCATTTTGACAAAATAAAGCAAAAGTATAATGTAATGAGTGTTCCGTGCATGGTCATAAACGATGAGCATATATCGTTCGGCAAAAAGAGCGTAAGGCAGATTATTGACATAATAGACAGTCTATAACTCTTTTTGCAAACACTTTACGCGATGCTGCCGGTATATTTTGTAAAAGCTATTGTAAAAAAGATATATCAGTGATAAAATATATGTATACTGTAAACTAAGGACCAGATTATTATGTCAATGCAAAATTACAATAGCCTGAATCTATCCGAAATGATTTATAAGCGCAAATCTTTTCGCAAATACACAAGAGAGTCTGTAGATGCCAAAATGTTGCAGAAAGTTACAGATTTCTGCAAAAATCTCACGCCGCTTTACCCGGATATAATGGTAAAATGCGAGATTGTGGACAAAGAAAATGTAAGGTGCATTCTTCCCTGGTCGACAAGACAGGTTGTGGCAATCTTCAGCGAAAAGAAAGACGGCTATCTTGAAAATATCGGTTTTATGTTTCAGCAGCTCGATCTGTATTTGCAAAGCATAGGCCTCGGCTCCTGCTGGCTCGGCATGGGACGGCTCTCGCCGGCAGTAAGGGCCGAGGAAGAACTGTGCTTTGTCATTATACTCGCGTTCGGCTATCCGAAAGAGGAGCTAAGAGACGATCTTTTGCAGTTCAGACGCAAGGGTATATCAGAAATTTCCGATATTGACGATAACCGTCTTGAACCCGCCAGGCTCGCTCCGTCGAGCGTCAACAGCCAGCCGTGGCATTTTGTGCATGAGGGTGACACAATTCACGCCTATATGTCAAAGGGCGGTCTTTTTAAGGCTGTCAACATCGAGGATATGAACCGAATTGACATGGGCATTGCCCTGTCGCACATATATATTTCCAATCCAAAAAGCTTTAAGTTTTTTAAATCCGACAGTGCAAAGAGTATCAGGAACCATCTGTACATCGGAAGCTTTTGCTTATAACCACGCGAGGCAATAATGAACAATACTACACAAATCAAAGATTTTACTCATGGCAATGTGACAAAGCAGCTTGTTATCTTTGCGCTTCCCCTGTTTTTATCAAACCTGTTGCAGGTTGTTTACAATATGGTCGATATGATTGTTGTCGGAAACACTCTCGGCAAAGCAGGTATATCGGCAGTCTCGGTCGGCGGAGATGTGACAACGCTTTTAACTTTTGTGGCAATAGGCTTCGGCAGCGCAGGGCAGGTGCTCATAGCGCGCTACATAGGCGCAGGCAGGGTTGATAAGATAGGCAGATTCGTCGGCACTATGAGTTCTTTTATCGCTCTTTGCTCTGTGGCACTGAGTATTGTCGGTCTTTTTTCACAAGACCTTTTGCTAAGACTTATGAATACCCCCGAGCAAGCATACGATGGAGCGGCAGACTATGCTTTTATCTGTATGATAGGTCTTGTCTTTATCTACGGATACAACATAGTAAGTGCAATACTTCGCGGTATGGGCGACTCAAAGCACCCTTTTATATTTATAAGTATTGCGGCGGTGCTCAATCTTGTGCTTGATATTATCTTTGTTATATTTCTTGATATGGGGGCGGCGGGAGCGGCTCTTGCAACAGTGATAAGTCAGGCGGCAAGCTTTATTTCCTGCACGGTTTTTCTTTATAGACACGCAGGGCAGTTTGAACTAAATATACATATAAAGGACTTTTTGCACTGGGATCTCGGAGCGCTCGCAGAGCTTTTGAAGCTCGGTGTGCCGATGGCGATAAAAATGGCTGCAATACAAATTTCAAAGCTGTTTGTAAACTCTTTTATAAATTCCTACGGAGTCACAATCTCCGCCTTTGCAGGTATTGCAAATAAAATCTCAAGTATAGCAAATCTCATCTCTACCGCTATGAATACGGCAGGCTCCACAATGGTGGGGCAGAACATTGCGGCAGGCGAATACCGCAGAGTAAACGAGATATTAAAGCAGCTTGCAATAATTACCCTTTCTGTTGCTGTGGTGCTTTCGGTTGCAATATGCGTTTTCCCCGAGGAGATATTCAGCCTGTTTGTTGAAGATGGCGACAGGGATGTGCTTGCAATCTCTCCGGGATTTGTACCGATAGCGGTGCTGCTGTTTCTGGCAGGAGCACTTCGAGCCGTAATGAACGCACTTATAAACGGCAGCGGCAACTATAAGATAAACTTTGTCACAGCAATTCTCGATGGAATTGTAATGCGCATAGGTCTCTCGCTTCTTTTTGGAATAGCGCTTGATATGAAGCACTACGGCTTCTGGCTGGGAGACGCTCTGGCAGGCTTTACGCCGTTTTTGATCGGAATAGTCTTCTATTTCACGGGAAAGTGGAAAAACGAAAACAAGGCATAAAAAAGCGTCAGGATTTGTCCTGACGCTTTCTTTATTGTTTTACTTTTTCACAAAGCTTCCGCCGTTTTCTGTCCAGGCGGCATAAGCCTTTTTGAGATTTTCGAGCGTCTCGCCCTCAAAGACAAAACGGAAATTGTCCTTGTCGACGCAAAAGCCGCTTACAGGCAGACTCTCATTGTCGATTTCTTCAAGAATCTTTGGAAAATCAATCTTCCGATATCCTGCACCTTTGGGGTCCTGCTCCTTGAATCTGCGGTGCGACTGTGATTTTTCGACAAGCTCTGGACTTGTGTAAAGCTCGATTATTCCGTCGTCGCAATTTGCCTTTTTGGCAAGTGCAAGATTTACGCTTTCCTTGCCGTCCTCTGTAACAAGCTTGAGACAGGGTTGCAAAAAAGAGCCCTTGAAAAGCGCATCAAACATAGCAAGCTGTGCCGCTCCTGTCTTTTTCTTGTCAACGCCGTTTCTCACATCCTGGAAGAATGCAATCATCGCCGCGCGCAGCGCTATATTCTCGGGGAAGAGTATCTGCTTTTTCATCTGCTCGTTATTGAGAGCAAGACCAGCTATTCCGCCGAACTTATGCATGAAGCGTATTGCGCGGAAGCCGTTGAGCATTATGTCGCTCAGTTCTTTGTTTATCTCGTCTTTACCGATTTGCTTTGAATAAACTTTCTGGCCATGCGAGGCAAGGTCTGACATTACCGCCTCATTTGTTTCCTCGCACAGACTTATAAGTGCGTTGCCTGCCGCACTGTGCTGGAAATGAGTGTTTTCGGAGTAGACAACCCACACCTTTTCGCTTTGGGCAATACGCAAAAACAGCTCTCGCTTTGCAAACTCCGAAAACTTTCCCAGGGCTGTCGGCAGCTTTACGCTGATTTTCTGCTGTCCTGCCTGCTCAGCTCTCGCTTTTTTTACGAATTCGGATATTTTGCGCTCGGAAAGAGCCGCACAGCAGAAGCACTCGTCAAGACTCGCGCCCTTTAATGCCTGCTCACCGTAGTCGGGCTGTCTTACCGCGTTGTTATAAAAATCTATAAGTGTCTTATAGATTTCCTTGTCTTGCTGCGAGAGGATATGTCCCTGTGTCTGCGTCTGTTCTTCAGGCTGACCCTTGTCTTCCGGTTGTGTTTTTTCCTGCAGTGCAAGCTCAATGTGCGCCTTTTCGATATAAAAATCCTCGTCGCGCTCATAGCTTATGCTGTACTTGCCGAAGTTCTCGCCTGCATCTTTCCACAGGGCAAACTCTGCTTCCTTTATTTCGTACACCCTGGGAGAGCCGTGGTAATTGAGAATTTTGGCATAATATCTGTCCTCGCTCTCATACACCTCAAATACTCCGTCACGGTATACACTGCCTGCCTCTGCAGAAACCGATTCCTGTAGAGGCTTCTTGTTTTCTTCCTTTTTATTTCTTCCAAACAGTCCCATAAAATTCCTTTTTTAATCCAGTTCTTTCATACCCGTATAGAGCTCGTAGTACCTGCCTTTCATAGCAAGAAGCTCGTCGTGACTGCCTCTTTCTATAATTTTGCCCTGCTCGAGTACCATTATTGCGTTTGCATTTCTTACAGTTGAGAGCCTGTGTGCTATAACAAAGGTTGTTCTGTTCTTCATAAGTCTGTCCATACCGTGCTCAATATGACGCTCGGTACGGGTGTCAACCGAGCTTGTCGCCTCGTCGAGGACTAGGATAGGAGCCTTGCTGACAGCGGCACGCGCAATATTGAGAAGCTGTCGCTGTCCCTGCGAGAGGTTTGCTCCGTCGCCCTCAAGAAGCGTATCATAGCCGTTTTCAAGACGCATAATAAACGAGTGCGCGCTCGCGAGCTTTGCTGCCTCGATTACCTCCTCGTCGGTAGCGTCGAGTCTGCCGTAACGAATATTTTCCATCACCGTTCCGGTAAACAGATGTGTGTCCTGCAGTACCATTGCTATATTCGAACGCAGACTTTCTCTTTTTATATCCATAATATCAACACCGTCGATAGTGATCTTGCCGCTGTTGATATCGTAGAATCGGTTGAGAAGATTTGTGATAGTGGTCTTGCCTGCACCTGTCGAACCTACAAAGGCAATCTTCTGACCGGGCTTTGCATACAGAGATATATTCTTGAGAATAACCTTGTCGGGATTGTAGCCGAATGTAACATCGTCGAGTATTACATGACCCTGCATATCGGGCATATCGACTGCGTCTTCTCTGTCGGGAACCTCGGGAGTTCTGTCCATAATGCCAAATACACGCTCCGCACCCGCAAGTGCCGAAAAGATAACAGTCATCTGCTGTGAGAGGTTATTGATAGGCATAGAGAACTGCCTTGAGTAGTTGCAGAATATTGTGAGTCCTCCGACATCAAAGCCTGCAAAGATACAAAGAAGCCCACCGATACCCGCTGTCATGGCATAGCTTATCTGAGCGGTATTGCCCATAATAGGACCCATAACGCCGCCCCAGAACTGAGCGCCGGTCTGTTTTGAACGCAGATTCTTGTTGAGTGTGTCAAACTCGTCGATACAGGTGTCCTCATGATTGAACACCTTGATAACTTTCTGTCCCGACACCATCTCCTCGATATAGCCGTTTACAGCACCGAGAGCTGCCTGCTGGGATGAATAATACTTTCTTGAAGCTCCTGCAATTCTTCCTCCGCCCAGTGCAAATATAGGAAGAAACACAAGAGTGATAAGTGTGAGCTGCCAGCTTGTGACAATCATCATCGCAAGCGTACCTACAAGAGTAACTGCTCCCGACACAAGAGAAATGACAGAGTTATCGAGCATCATGCCGATATTGTCGACATCGTTTGTAAAGCGGCTCATTGTTTCACCTGTGCTCTCGTTATCAAAAAAGCGTACCGGAAGAGACTGCACCTTGTTGAAAAGGTCGTTTCGTATGCGCTCTACCGCACTTCTTGATACGACAAGCATAATTCTGCTCTGCACAAAGGTAAAAAGCGCTGCTACGACATACACCGCCAAGAGCACGCCTGATGCTCTTACAAGATTGCTCATTGCAACACTTGCATCCTGCGCACCGACAATTTCATTTATAATCGGGCGCATCATATATCCGCCGGCAAGAGAAGCTGCCGTGCTGCCGAGCATACATATAAGCACAACCACAAGCAGCCACTTATACTTGGCTATATAACCGAGCAGTCTGCTTATTACTTTTTTGACATCCTTGGGCTTGCCCTTGGCTGTTCTTGCAAAAGCTCCGGGGCCGCCGGGACCTCTGCCGGGACCGCCCATCATACCGCGTCTGTCGGGAGCCGAGCTGTTATAGCGCTTGTTGAGTTCTTCTAAAGTTCTTCCTTTTGCCATTACGCTCTGCCTCCTTCCGATGCGGCTTTCTCGCCCTTACCCTCCATCTGAGAGTAATATATTTCCTGATATTCGTGATTTTTCTCGAGCAGCTCGTCGTGCGTGCCTATACCTGTGATAACACCGTCGTCCATAACGATAATCTTATCAGCGTCCATAACAGAGCCGACTCTCTGCGCAATTATAATCTTGGTAGAGCCCGCAAGCTCGTTTTTGAAAGCCTGTCTTATCTTTGCTTCTGTCGCAGTGTCAACAGCGCTTGTCGAATCGTCAAAAATGAGAATCTTGGGATTCTTGAGCAGTGCTCTTGCAATACAAAGTCGCTGCTTCTGTCCTCCCGACACATTTGTTCCGCCTGCGTCAAGCACTGTGTCGTAACCGGCCTTAAAGCTTGTAACAAAAACATCTGCCTGAGAGTTTGAAGCTGCCGCTATCATTTCCTCGTCTGAGGCGTTCTCGTCGCCCCAGCGCAGGTTTTCGGCTATAGTGCCCGAGAACAGGGTATTCTTCTGCAAAACAACTCCTATGCCGTCACGGAGCCTCTCGAGCTTGTAATCGCGCACATTCACGCCGTCAACAAACACCTCTCCGGCGTCGGGGTCATACAGTCTTGGTATCATCGAAACAAGCGTGGTCTTGCCGCAGCCTGTCGAGCCGACGATACCTACCGTCTGTCCTGCTTCTATCCTGAGATTAATTTTATCGAGTACCTTTTTCTCGCTGTTTTTAAAATATCTGAAGTCAACATCGCAAAACTCAATCTCACCTCTTGTAACCTCAAATTCGTCGGATGCTGTGATATCCTCAATGTCGATTTTTTCGTCAAGCACCTCGCACACACGCTTTGCGGAAGCAATAGCTCGCGATGCCATTACAAACATCATAGATACCATCTGAAGCGAGAAAAGAATCTGTGTTATGTAGTTTATAAACGCAATAAGAGTACCATCGGTCATACCTGTATTGTTTATAATCATTCTGCCGCCGAAGATGAGAACGCACACAACAGTCGTGTTCATAACAATCATCATAAGAGGCTGCATAAAGATCATAACGCCCATTGCCGAAAGTCCTGCATCCTTGAGATTCTTGTTGGAAGCACCGAACTTTTTCTTTTCAAAATCCTCGCGAACAATGGATTTTACAACACGCATATTTGTAAGGTTTTCCTGCACAGTTGAGTTGAGCGAGTCAATCTTTGTCTGCATTTTGGAAAACCTCGGGAAGCCCTTTGAAATTATAACCGACTGGATTACAATTACAAGAGGAATGGCAACTGCAAGCACGCTTGCAAGTCGGGGGCTGAGTCTTATCGCCATTATAAGCGCGCCGATGAGCATACCGGGCGAGCGCAGACACATACGCAGAAGCATATTCACAAAATTCTGTATCTGTGTTACATCGTTCGTAAGTCTTGTTACAAGCGAGCCTGTTGAAAACTTGTCGATATTGGCAAAAGAGAACTTCTGCACCTTTTCAAAAAGGTCATACCTCAAGTCTGCCGAGAAGTTTACCGAAGCCTTTGCGCCGTACCAGGCACCTCCCACACCGCCGAGCATCATAATAATTGCGGTGAGTATCATAAGCACGCACACGCCTATAACTGATTTCCAGTCGCCCTCAACGACACCTACATCAACAATGCGCGAGAGGAAATAAGGCATAAGAATTTCGCCTACAACCTCAACAATCATACAAAGAGGACCGAGAATAAAATACCTGCTATAAGGTCTTATATATTTACCCCAGCGTTTCAAAAACAATCATTCCTTTCTTAAAATAACCTTACCTTGCAGACAGGGAGCTTTCTTCCCCATATGCGCTTATGTTTTCCTGCATTTTCGAAAGACACTTCATAAATATATCAATTTCTTCATCGCGAAGACCGGCAAAGGTCACGCTGTCAATACTTTCGAATATCTCTTTTGTGTCTTCAAGCAGTTTTTTTCCTTTTTCCGAAATTCTTATAACATTGCACCTGCCGTCAGCTTTGTCGCCGTTCCTTTCTATATAGCCTGCCGATTCGAGCTTTTTGACAGTTACTGCAACGGTAGCAGGCGATATTTCAAGCTTTTGTGAAATCTCGCGCTGAGTAGGCTCTTTTTCAAATCGGTTGATACACAAAAGCATCATATGCTGGCTGCGATGTACGCCCAGCGATCCCACCCTTGCGTCGACAAGCTCCTTGTGCATTCTGTTGGTGCGAATGAATTTTTTTATAACTTCGTTAAAGTTTATCATCCTGCCACTCCCTTTTGTGTTACTCGGCAAAAAGTTAGTTAACTAAATGTTAGTTAACTAACCAACTATTAGATTATATACCCTCGAGCAAAAAATGTCAATATAAAACGGTAAAAAATCACATATTTTTCACATAAAAAGCCTCACTTTTTCAAGTGAGGCTTACGCTGTGTTTACTATTCTTATTCCTTGCACGCCTGAACAAATACTTCAAGCAGCTTTTCTGCCAACAGTTGCTTTTCCTGTGGCAGCTGTGAAAGCTGCATACTTACTGAGTTGTTCTGGTGGCTGTTTACTTCCCCAAAAAGAATATAATCGGATGAAACATTCAATGTGTCACACAGGGAAACCAGTGTAGGCACTGATATTCCTGTCATACCTCTTTCAAGCTGACTCAGATTCTTTGAACTCATATTTATTATTTCAGAAAGTTTTTCCTGAGTATATCTGTTTGCTTTTCGTGCCTGCTGTATTCTTTTGCCCATTATTCGGTAATCACATTTACTATCTTTCATTGTTCAAACCTCATTTATTCTATATTATACATATAGTCTAAACCCTATCGCATAGAATTATAACCACGCGTTACACAGACTTGTCTATGTGTGCCATTGACTTTTTTGTTTTGTTGATGTATAATGTAATAAGTTCAATGTCATAAACACGGGGGCAAGAAATGAAAAACAGCGACGCACAGCATTACAGACACGCAATATGCATCCAATGTCACAACAAGCCGGAAATAGTAAATAAGCTGACAGAGTATTTGCCTGAAGAATACTTTGATTTTTATATACATATTGACAAAAAATCCGACATTTTCTCTAAAATAGAGAAAAAAAGCAATGTCTATTTCTGTAACAGGCTTGATGTGAATTGGGGACAGCTCTCGCAAATCAAAGCAACACTTGCGCTGTTTGATATGATAGACACAAAAAAATACTCTTATGTACACCTGATAAGCGGAAATGATTTCATAATAAAGACAGTTGATAGCTTTATAGAGTTATTCGAAGACAATAACAAAGAATATATAGAATGTGTACCGGTTCCGAATAAATGGAAAAGCAGATATGAGATTTTGTACCCCAAATTTCTCATAAAAAGACCAAGCTGCAGATTCACAAGGCTTTTGAGAGCTGTCTACCGTATATTTGTTATGAAAACAGGAATTTTCAGGCAGAAGAAGCTGCCGACAAATAATTTTTATGTCGGCTCCTCATGGTTCTCGATAACAGGAAAAATGGTAGCGTGGATAAAGGAATACCTGGGCGAGAATAATAATTATGAGAGTTTTTTTAACCACAGCATTTGCTGTGATGAAATCTTTTTTTCCACGCTTGCAATGATGTCGCCGTATGCAGATAAAATAGCAAATCGTCATCTGCGTTTTCTGGATTGGCAAAACAGCAAATCGGGAGGTCCCAGAGAATTGCAGACAGACGATGTTGACAACATGCTTTCATCTGATTGTATTTTTGCCAGAAAAATTGTTAATATCTCTGTGATACAATCTATTATTAAAAGGCTACAACAGTAGTCTTCTTCAGATAAACAAGAGTAAAGCTCCCCAAGGGGAGCTTTTTTACATCATTATATGGTAAAACTAGTATAACGGATCTCTCGCAGAACAAGGCCGTCCCGCTGGATATCTGCGTCACACACGAAATAGGACGGCTACGCTGCCCTATTTCGATCAATAGTACCTTATACTCGCCACAACCTTGCCGAGAATAGAAACCTCGTCCACAACGATAGGCTCCATTGCGGAATTCTCGGGCTGGAGGCGATATCTGCCCTTTTCTTTAAAAAATCTCTTGACGGTAGCAGAGTCATCGACCATAGCGACAACAATATCACCGTTGTCGGCATACGGGCGCCGTTCTACAACCACTATATCTCCGTCGAAGATGCCGGCTTCAATCATACTTGTTCCAGAAATCTTAAGAGCAAAGAGCGTGTCCTTGTCGTACTTCTTCAGTGTTGTATAGTCAATATAGCCATCAAAATTCTCAATCGTAAGTATCGGCTGACCTGCCGCAACCTGTCCGAGTATCGGGACGCGGTAGCTATTGTCGGAGCTTTCGCTGTCCTGACTTTCAACACGGATTGTACGACTCTTGCCGCTCTGACGCTGAATATATCCCTTGCGCTCGAGATTCTCAAGATACATATGTACAGTTGAAGTAGATTTGATACTGAGTGCGGCGCAAATATCACGCACAGACGGCGCATATCCCTCTCTGGCGATAGTCTCCTTTATAAAATCAAATATCAATTTTTCTTTTGGCTTCAATTCTGACATTTAATTCCACCTCTTTCAAAATATTGTGCTGTAAAAAGCAGTGCCCGCGACAGCTTTTGTAATATTTTCTTTTGTTACAGTGATAGTATACCATAAAAAAACCAAGAATTCAAACGAATGTTCGCACATTTAAAATATTAGCAACTGTTTATTTACTGTATGTTAACATTCTTTGTGTATTAGGCACATTTTTTCTTGGCAAAATTATGCATAAAGACACATAAATCGGACTTTTCTCTCAGAATACGACAAAAAATATCCACCCTGTCGGGTGGATATTTTTAATTTGATAGCGCTTATCCAACGATACCTGAACGCTCGATACCCTCAACAAGCGCATTCTGCGCGAAGAGGAATACGACGAACAGCGGAAGCACAACAAGAAGTCCTGCTGTGTTAAGAATTGCCGATTCATAAAGGTCCTTTGCCGCAAAGCTTGTGTTGATGCTTGCCGGCACTTCGATAATCTTAGGCAACAGCTTTATCGGGCTTGTTGTCGTAAAGAAGAGCCCTGAATAATATGTATCTGTCCACTGCCATGAGAATGCGAACATGAAAATTGTAACCATCATGGGAACTGTGAGCGGAAGAATTATTCTGAAGTATGTCTTGAATACGCCGGAGCCGTCAACATAAGCTGCTTCCTCGAGCTCATCGGGAACACCCTTGTAGAACTGTCTGAAAATGAAGATATAAAGACCGTTCTTAAACGCAATACCTGTCAGTGACAGCAGAGCCAGCGGCCAGAAGGTATTGATAAGGTCGATACCTCCGCTTGCATTCTTGGAATAGTGGAATATGCTGTTGAGGAAATTGCTGATACCCAAAAAATCAAAGTACTTGAACTTCATAAAGGTCGAGAACATAAGAGTCTTGTTGGGGATAACCATTGTGAGTACAACAAAGGCAAACACAAGTCCTCTGCCCTTGAACTTAAACTTAGCGAGTCCATAGCCTACAAATGCACAGACAAGAGTCTGGAGAACGGCTGTGAGCACCGAAAGGAATGCTGTATTGAAGAGAGCTTCAAAATAGTCGTTTTCGATAATGATGCTCCTGTAGGTGTCAAGAGTGGGAGTTTTCGGAATCAGCTTAACAGTCGAGTCGATAAAGTCCGACTGACTGAAGAAAGATGACGAAATTTTTGTAAAGAAAGGATAGATGATGATATATGATATACCAACAAGAAGAACAAATCTGAATATTTTCCATACCAGCTGTCCGAGGAAACGCATGGAGAAAACTTTCAGTCTAAGTCTCTGCCAGAAGCCCATTTTATTGAACTCTTTGAGCTGATCTGCGTTATGAACATACAGATTGTTCTGTGTCTGCTCGTTTGCTTTTTTCTTTGCAAGTCTGTTCATTCTGAAACTTCCTCCTTCCCTTAGTCTCTACGCTGATAGAATACAAATGATGAAAGCAGCAAAGCTACAAATACAAGCAAAAGTATTACTACCAGGAAGTATATCCACGCCATCGCCGTACTGAGAACCTGACAGTCCTTGGGGTTAACGGCGCCGATATACACTTTGTTGATATAGCTCATAACCGCGTTTGACTCAGAGGTAAACGAGTCAATAAGCGTATACACGGCATTTACAAGAATCATAGGGCTTATCATCGGGAATGTAATCTTCCAGAATGTTTCCCACGCTGTCGCACCCTCCATAGTACAAGACTCGTAAATAGAGGGGTTGATTGACTGCAAACCAGCGAGGAATACAAGCATCTGTACACCCGAGCGGTTTACTATATTGAAGATATTGTTAACGATGTTTACAACATACTCAACAAGCTCTGTACCTACCGCCATATTTCCGAGCAGACTTGTAATATCAACGGTCGAGATAATCTCTGCCGCCGAGCTGCCCGAGCCTGTATCAATACCACTTTCCATATAGGATGACAACATCGCACCGCTGCTCTGGTCAAGAGAATCGATAATACCTGTCGAAATAATAACAGGGATAAAGAAGATTGCTCTGAAAACAGCGCGTCCTACCATCTTCTGATTGAGTACAATAGCCATAAAGAGTGCGAATATTACAATCGCAGGAATGTCGAATACAAGCTGCTGAATACTTCCGACAAGAACCTGCACAAAGTCAGGGTCAGACAGAAGTGCGTCCGAATAGTTCTTGAATCCTACCCACTTGAGGGCATATCCGCCGCCGGGCACAATAGACATTGTGCTGAAGCTGAGTCTGAGTGAGTCGAGAATAATCGGAATATAAATTACAATAATACCAATTACAAAAGGAAGGACAAACATCCAGCCTGCTCTTGCTTTTCTGCCTTCGAGCGATGCCGGCTTTTTCTTCTTTTTAATCGGTGCGTTATTTGTTGCTACCTTATTCATTAAGCTTTGTCCCCCTTTCTTACTGTTCTACAATGAAGCCGAGAGCTTCAATATCGGCTCCGCCGTAGTTGTAGGTTTCATTGTTGTAGTTGAGAATAAATGTCTTCTCTGTATTTCCGTCAGAGTAAGTCACTTTTACTACCTTATCATCAACATACTCGTGCTCTGTGATAGCGCTGGTCATAACATCCTTGAGTGCGCCATTGAGCTTTGTATATGTAGTAACAAGGTCATTTTTCCAGATACCGTACTTGATTGAGTAGTACTTACTGAACTGTTCAAACTTCTTGAGTTCGGATGTGTTATCTACTGTGTCGTCTGTGTATGAAAGAATGAAGTAAGGCGAAGCACCGTTTTCAATACATTTGAGCACACTGTAGTCAAAGTCACCGTCAAGATTAATCGCTGTCCCTGTGTATTCAACACAGCCGTGCAGGAGCATTCCGAGGAAAGGAACTGCCTCGCTCGCGTATACATTACGGCTACTGTCAAGAGGCAGGTCTGTAATTACATCTGCATACGCGTATGTATATGCGTTACCGCCGCTGACAAGGAGCTTGCCGTTTTCCTCGCTCATCTGTGAAAGAAGCTCAACGATTGTTTCCTTTGCTTCCTCACGGGTAAGCTCTGCGTCTTCGTTGTGGTCGGAGCTGAGATCCGAGCCTAGAGTAGCAGCAGAAAGTCCACCAACCTCATACTTTGAGTACTTCTTCATAACATCTTCGTAAAGATCGAGCATCTTTTCGGGAGAAACGATAAGAAGATCATCATTTTCAAAGCCCTGATAGAGAGCGCTGTATACTCTGTGCGAAGCTGCCTTATTGTCGATTGTTCTGACAGCGTCGTCCTTATAGTTGAAGCCGTCGAAGCTTGCATCCTTGCTTACATAAGTAAAGTCAAAGTCGGGATAGAGCGAAACGCCGTTGTCCTTGGCATACTGAACAAGGTCTTTAAGTCCGTCGCTGCCTCCGATTGATTTCTGTATCTTAAGCTTGGAGGGAACTGTATGTTCAAGGCCGCCGTTGTACCAACCTGTGAGTTTGAGATCGATGTTTGATACACCAAGAGATTTGAGCTCATCTATCATTGTCTTGCTCTGCTCAAAGGTTGTAAGAGGAGTGTTTTCCTTAACGGGAATTCCAAGAACTTTCTGAGTTGTCTTTACAGAGCCAAAGTTCTCGAGAAGGAGAGGAATATTTTCGTCCTGCTCGTCAATCGGTGTGAGTACACCGTTGTCTATAAAGTAGTTTCTGAGAGCGCCTGCCATACCTGTATAGTCTGCGTCCTCGCCCGAGAGCATAAAGATTCTGAATGTGTAGTTGCCTGTGTAGGCTCTGTTTGCCTCAACAGTCCACTTCGCACTGCCGTCTGTTGAAATACCGGCAAGCTCGTATGTATCAGAAAGCTCGGGAGTAACCGTAACATAGGTCGAATTGTACTTATGGCTGATACCGCCGTGAGAGGTGGAGATTGTAACCATAGCATCGCCCTCCTCCATATATGCAAGGAACGCGGTTGATACATCGTACTTTTCGCCAAGATTTACGATTACCGTATCTGTGGAGAATGTACCGTTCACTTCCTTTTCGGTTGTGATTGTTTCGGTACCTGTTACAACCTGGTACTGCGTATCACGCTTCACGCCAAAAGCAGGAATTCTCATCGTTTCCTTGTTCTGACCGCTTGTCGCGTGGTATGCATAGTCCTGACCGTAAACCTTTGCGGAAATAACCTTTGATGTGCCTTCGATATCGTCAAATCTTACGATTGTACCCGATCCGTCAGGGTAGAAGGTATATCCGTTTTCAAGAGTTTCTCCCGACTTTTCGTCAACAGTATAGCTACCTGCGCCGAGGAAAGGAAGAATCTTGAGTTCTGTAATAGTGTAAGTGTTTCTGTCGTAGCTGATGCTCTTTGCAGGAACTCTTATTTTGATACCGTTATCGTCGAGATAATACTCTAATGCCATCTTAAATACAGGGGGAGAAATTTCGTTGCCCTCGTATTCTACAAGCGCATGGTCTTCCTGAAGCATTTCGTAAGTATAGTCTGTATACTGCTTGATGATGCTTTCCATCTGATATGTTTCACGGGTACCTGCTGCTGTATCGAAGATGTAGAATGCATACTTCTTTGCGATAGGATACTTGAGGATAAGGTTGTTGTACTGCTCCTGTGATGTTGCAGTGTCCTTATCCATGAGCTTGTAGTAAGCCTTTGCCCACTGGTAGTCCTTGTTAACGCCTGCCTCAGTCTTGCCGGGAGGAGCGTTTTCCATTGTAATCTTGGAAAGAATTTCTGTCTCGAATCTTTCCTTTTCGATACGCTTAGGAACAAGCACTCTTGCTTCCTGACGACCTACTGTATATTCTACGCGGACACCGCCTCTGATACGCTTGATATTGATCTGTCCGTTCTTTGCAGCTTCGTTGAATGTAGAATAGCTCTGAGCTGTACCGCTCTTTGTATAGGTAAAAGTAAACTGAGAAAGAAGCTCGTTCTTTGTAGCTGTGTTTGCCTGTGTGGAGCCTATGTCATAGGGGTTTGTGAAAAGAATCTCACCTGTTGACTTGCGAACAAACGCCATAGCGCCTGTATGCTGGTCTGCAAACAGACCATAATCTCCCTTGTCATAGAGATATGTCATTGTTTTTGACATATACTCCTGAGGGCAGCTGTACTCTGCTGTGTAATAGGTTTCAAAGTCAAAAGCCTCATCTTCTGAAGCTTCTGTTGTTTCTTCAACCTCCTGGAAAAGAAGCTCTTCGCCGAGAGCGAATACGATCTCGCCTGTTTCCTTGTTGACATAAAGGTCTGCGCCCTGTGTCTTTGAGAAAAGTTCAAATCCTTCCGGAGCTGCAAGAGCTGTAAGATTGATAGTGCCGAAAGCAGTAGCTATCATGAGGATTGAAAGAACACTCGATATTAAATTTTTAATCTTCATAATTAACACCTCTTTCAACCGTCAGACTCTATACGATAGCTCAAGAGCTATATTGTAAATGAAAGATACAATCTTTCCTACAAGACTCGAGAAGAGTACTGCAACGAACATAATAAACGCCATACCAACTATAGAACCGATAGTAGTAAGAACATTCTTGCCGAGCGAATAGTCGTGGATTGTCATCATACCAAAGAAGATAAGGAATCCAACCCAGAAATAAGCTATGCCCATGCAAAGATTGATAATAGATACTTCATCAGCTGTTACAAAGTTGGAGAAGAATGTGGTGAGCACAACAAACGCAGGAAGCGGGAAGAGAGCATAACAGGTTGAAATATAAATATCGGATATGCTTCCCTCGCCGTCAAAGAGTGTTGTAAGACACCAGTTAGCGATAATCCACAGTCCTACAGGAAGTAAAATCGAGAGAGCTGTGAGAATGAAGTTTGAGCCCTCCTGTGCAGGATCAACGATATATCCCTGACCCATCGACTGATAGATAAAGGCAACGATGTTGATGCCGAGTATAAGGCTTGCTCCTTTCACCGAAGCACGCTTTTCGTGCTTGATATCCCAGAAGCCGTCAAACGGATGGAACATTACATAAAATCCGTAGAGGAACTCTCTCCAGAGTGTTCTCTTAACTGTTGAGGACTGGCCCTCAACATTCTTCTTTGCGGCATACTTCATAAATCTTGATACAAGCATGCAAACAACTATAAGAACTATAGGAATAAGGATAATTCCCTGTGAAATTGCTTCCTTGCGGAGCTCGTGATATGCGTCAGAGTAGTTTGTTACATCGTACGCATACTTGTACATATCCATAGCTTCTTGGAATCTGCCCTCGCGGTAATACGATTTACCGATACCAACATAGGACATATCGAAGTTGGAGTTACGCTGAAGAATGTTTCTCCAGTCTTCGGCAGCCTTATCGTAGAGTCTGTTTCTCTGATTTCTGATTGCCTCGGCAAGCAGATCACCGTAGGAAGTACGGTTGTAGATTGTGATGTTCTTATTTGTCTTGTCAAGAACAAGAATATCGTCACCATAATAGTCTATAGCTGTGATAGTCTGAATGTTTCCGAGCTGGTCGCCCTGG
Organism: Eubacteriales bacterium; assembly: GCA_045580005.1. Taxonomy (GTDB): domain Bacteria; phylum Bacillota; class Clostridia; order Oscillospirales; family CAG-382; genus UMGS1052. The sequence goes on from JAZNMZ010000003.1 coordinate 24,530, forward strand.
TCTCCGAAGATGTGGAGAAGTCTTCCCTCTTCGTCGTAGGTGTAAATTTTCTGTCTCTTTTCGTCGATGATAGACCATACACCGTCGGGTCCGAGAGCAACATCGACAATCTTGGAGGGTCCTGTGATTGTTGTGTTGGCTGTAGGAGCCGAATTTACATTAACTTCACCTGCTGGAGGATAGAAGCCTGTACGCATCATAACATCAGTACCGGCAGAATTCAGCTTCTTTACAGGAGCATATTCACCGCTCTTTGACTTTGTGAGAATTGCATTGAGCTGCGAGTTCTCGTCAATAGAAGATGTTGTCGCGTAAACAAAGCCCTCTTTATCAATGTTGATGTTGTTATACTCTGTCGATACATTCTTTGTATCCTTGGCTTTCTGCTCGGCTGTCTGGAAGTTTCTCCAGATCATTTCCCAGATTGAAAGCTCGCTTGTCTGAGCTCCGAGAAAAGCAGAGAACTCGCCCCTGTCGTTCATCGCGATAATACCCTGATAGGATGTTGAGGATACAACATAAATTTTTCCGGATGTGCTTGCAGCAACTGCTACCGGCTTATAAACCGTACCTTCGGCAAACACATCGCCCTCAGGCTCGCCGAGAGTCTTTTCAAAGTCAAAGCTGTAATCATACTTTCCGTCCTCGCCGAGTGTGCGGGATACATCAAATACGAGAATTCTGTTACCCGATGTGTCACAGACATACAGCTTGTTGCCTGCCATCGAAAGTCCGTGAGGATCCGAGATAGTGTCGGGTACACCCCACTCGTTGTTAAAGTTCTTGATAACACCCACAACTTCAAACTGACCGTTTGTAATAACTACTCTCTTGTTGGCGCCTCCGTCGGAAATACAAATAAGTGTTTCGAGAGCTTTTCCGTTTTCATCTACATAGTCTGCAACGATGAAATCCTCGGGTGAAGCAAAGGGCGTTGCAAGCTTGAGTCTTGCAGAGTCAATAACGCTGTCGGGGACATATGCGTGAGGCGACTCCATATAGGTACCGTCAATGTCATAGGTGTATGTAGAATAAGGTGTGATCGCTGCCGCAGGAACAATAGAAGCTGCAAGCATAATCACAACTGCCGCAAGGGCTAATATTCTTTTAAAAATTTTCATTATTAACCCTCCTTTAGTCTTTCATACCTGCGCTCGCCATTGTTTCGATAATGTTACTCTGAGAAATAACGAATACCGCAATAGGAACGAGCATCATAATAACCGTAGCTGCTGCCGATGCACCCGAACGGACAATACCGCCGGCAAGAATCTGCTGGATAGCGTAGTTAAATGTCTTGAGCTCTTCACTGTAAATGTAAATTGAAGTTCCGCTGTTCCAGAGTCCCTGGAATGAATAAACAATAAGTGTGAGCCATGCAGGCTTAACCATCGGCATTACTATCTTCCAGTAGATTGTGACTTCCTTTGCACCATCAAGACGGGCAGACTCGAGTACTGCCTCGGGAACCGATGAGTCCATAAACTGACGCATGAGGTAAAGTCCGAGTGTGGAGCCGAACGCGGGGATGATAAGTGCCCAGTATGTATCAATCCAGCCGAGAGCTGACATTGTGATATAGTTTGCTACACCTGTTACTGTTGAGTTGAACATAAGTGAAAGGTGTATCATCTGGAACATACCGTGGCGTCCGGGGAACTTAATCTTTGTAAGCGCGTAAGCTGCCATTGATGCAATGAACAGGTGACCAAAAGTACCTGCAACAGCAACAAACGCTGTGTTGAATATGTATCTTGAGAAAGGAACCCATGATGTGCTCATAAGTCTGAAGAGGTCCGAGAAGTTCTTCATGGTAGGGTTACGAACAAAGAATCTCGGAGGGAACATCCACAGCTCGTCAAGAGGCTTGAGAGCCTGACAGAACGCATATACCATGGGGAGGAACATAAATGCTCCGAAAATAAGCAACAGAATGTTTATACCAACATCGCCGCCGAAGGAACGGTTAAGATGGTGAGATTTTAACTTGAATTTGAACTTTTTCTTTTCCATCTTACTTACCTACCTTTGCCAGCATTTTATTTACGAGCAGGTTACTACCTATCATTATAATAAAGAGTACGGTAGCGATCGCCGAGGAGTATCCGACTTCCCAGCGCTGTCCGCCGTAGTCCTCAAGGTGGTGCATGATTGTCCATGCACAGTAGTTGGGTGAGGGGAATCCGCACAGTGCGGTAACAACACCGCCAAAGCCGAACGAACCTGTAATTGACATAATAGCTGCGAACATCATCTGATTTTTCATAGCCGGAAGTGTTACAAACCAAAGCTCCTGCCATCTGTTTCTGATGCCGTCAACCGCAGCGGCCTCATAAAGGCTTCTGTCAACAACCTGAAAACCGGCGATAAACGAAAGGAAAGAGGTACCGAGCGAGGTCCACAAAGCAACAATTATAACGAGTGTCATAATGTAGTCTGTGTCCTGGAACCACAGAATCGGTGAGTTGATGATACCTAAATCCATGAGCATACCGTTTACATAACCGTATGAGTCGGATGAGAAGAGCACCTGCCAGATAAGATATACCTGACCGGAAATTGAGGGTGCATAGAATATAAGAGTTACAACAGAACGGATCTTGGGTGTAAGCTCATTGATAAACCATGCAAAAAGAAGACACAACAGATACGATACAGGACCTGTCATTACCGCAAAAACAAGTGTGTTCTTAATAGCAATGAGGAATATATCGTCATCTAAGAATAGTCTTACATAGTTGTCCATAAAAAGGAACTTGGGCCACTCAAGCATGTTGAATGATGTAAAGCTCAAAACGAGCGACAGAATAACCGGTGCAACGGTAAATGTGAGGAATATGAGGAAGTACGGCGCTACCATAATATAGCCGACCTTGTTGAGCTTCATTTCCCTCAGAGTCCACTGCCATTTGGTCATGTCTTTTCTCAGCTTGGGGGCAGCCTGTTTTGTTTCTACTGCCTTTTCAGACATTGATTTCACTCCTTAAACATTTAATCTTGGAAATACGCGCATAGCGCGAATGGTTTTTGAGAAGACGGATAAACCGTTTTATACTCCTGCATTACTGCAGGGGTGCTGCAGTAATGCATATTTTTTATTTTTCGATTTTTCCTTCTTCAAGCAGCTGCTCGTATGTCGGGAAATCGTACTCAGCTCTCTTTCTTGTGAGCTCCTTGTTGATTTCGTCTATGTAGTAGTACATAGCTTCCGAGGTTGACTGGCCATCGTCAACTACATCGAGGAATGCAAAGTTTGTATATCTTGCAAGAATGTAGTTGCCGGGAGTCATAGGCGTACCTGTGAGTGAATTGAACTGCTGTTCAAGGTTCTTGAGCTCCTGTGAAGACCAGGGCTGTGCAAGAAGAGCCTTTACATTCGCTGTATGGTACTTAGCCGCTGTACCCAGAATAGCAACCTGTTCCTTACCGAAACGGGACTGTGCTTCTTCTCCTACCCACCACTTGATGTACTTCCAAGCGTTTTCGGGCTTGTCGGAGTCGTTCATAATCATTATAGCATTAACCGATGTAGGTGATGTGTGGTTAATCTTGCCGGGCTCATCCTCAGAGGGTGTACCAGGAAGTCTTACAAATTCCCAAAGGCCCTTGATTTCGGGAGCAAAGCAGGAAAGCTGATTGTAAAGTGTGTAGTCAGCAATACCGATAGGCATTTCACCTGTTCTGAAACGGTTGGCGAAGTCGTACGAAACTGGCTGACCGTGGAGCGAGAAGTACTCGCACATCTTCTTGAAGCAGTCAAGAGCCACATTTGAGTCAAGGTTTGTCTTGTAGCCTACTGTTTCATAAGATTCGTCGCCGAGATAGTACGGCTCGTTTCTCTGATACATGAATATCTGTGTGAGCGCCTGGCTCAGACCCATTTCCATGTTGCTGTCGGCAAGAGTTTCGATGATATGCTGAACATCATCCCATGTTTCGGGCACTTCAAGTCCGAGTTCTACAAAGATATCCTTGCGATAGAAGAGCATAGAGAAGTTCTGTGTTACGGGGACGCCGTATACAGCAACCCTGTTGTTCTCATCGCCGTCAGGATTGTATACTGTAAGGCCGGTCCATGCAGAGGGTGAGAACCAGGTTTCAACCTCGTCAAAGCCTTCGAATACATATTCGCCGTTTTCGTCCTTTTCGGCAAGGTTTCTTACCGCAGAACGAACTCCGTAGCCTGTCGCATCAAGGTCTGTCGCAACATCAGGACCGATGCCCGCAAGAGTTGCGGGAAGAAGTGTGCCTGCTGCTACAAGCTTATAGTTTACGGCAATTCCTTCTTCTTTTACAAAATCGTCTACCATTTCTCTCATAATCTGAGCCTGGTCACGACCGTCTGTGATCCATACTTCAACGCTGTTTTCGTCCTTTTCGTCTGCAACCTCCATAGCTCCGTATGAGTTATAGTCTGTGAAGAACGACATTACAAACGAGCCGATTTCGTGTCCGATAGAGTCGAAGAAGCCTGCTTCTGCCTTGGGAAGCTTTGTTCCTACGCCCTGTACCGAAATAAAATCAACAGCCAAAGGCTGGTTTCTGGAAGAAAGGAGCCATGTACCGAGTGAACCGATATATGACTTTAATATATCAAGGTTATCAGCGATTTTATTCTGGTTGTTACCCATTGTTTCGAGTGTGTAAGCAACCTTTTCGAGAAGAACTGAGTGCTCGCCCTTCTCACCAATGATTTCCTGAAGCTCTGCAAGAACCGCTGTGAGATTTTCTGCCTCAACTCTCATACCGCGGAGAACTTCGGGGATAAGTCTTGCAAAGTCGTAGTCAAGGTAAGTACTGGGCTCGGGACCTGTAATCATGAGTATCTTTCTGTAATACTCGTTCATTCTTACAAGGCTTTCGTCAACCTCGCGGAGCTTGTCAGAGAGCTTACCGAGAACAACCTCAAAGGACAGTGTATATGTCTTGCCCTCTTCGAAGTAGAACTGGAAGCCGTCGCCGTACTGCTCGCTCTTATCCGAGATGGGCTCTGTTGTCCAGTCATCAGAATAGTTGAACTGTAAAAATTTTGCTTCTTCAAAGGGATATTCGCCGTTAATCTTGAGCGATCTTGATGCGAACATACCCGCATATAGCGACTGTCTTGCACGGGGAACTATGTAGTAAAGACCTGTCTCGGGGCAAGTGAATTCGTATTCAACCCACTGTCCTGCAATCTGCCACTTGTCGCCGCCGATTGTATTAACAAGAGTCTTGTCAACAGACTGGGGGCTTGTAGCCGCAGAAGACTTGTCGTTTATAGGATAAATAACCTGTTCGGATGTTGCTACAGGCATTTCAGCTTCAATATAGCTGTACTTGTCGGGAACATATGTGGCAGGCTTATATCCGTTCTTTTCATATTCTGCAAGAACCTCAGCGTATGTAGGAAGTTTTTCCTCTGTGAAGATCTCAAGCTCGCTTATGATCAAGGACTCGCGGGAAGAGTCAAGCGTAATTACATGAGTACCCTCCTCAAGGAAGAACTGGAAGCTGTCGCTGTAGAAAGCGTTTGAGTCTGCAAGGGTTTCCTTGCGCCACTCGGGATCCTCGTACTTTTTGGAACGGATTTCGTTGCTATGTACATCCTTCTTGAAAATTCTTCCGAATTCGTCTGCAGCAATCTCTGTGCCGTCACCGTTGACGCCTGTCGGAGTTTCGTCCTTCCAGATACGGGAGAAGGTAAGAGTTCTTGCTTCCTTGAAAGGAACCTCGCCGTCAATCTTGATGATTCTTTCAATGGCAGCAGTGGAGCTTGCGGCATAATTCATACCCTCATAGGCATTAGCATCGCCGTCAACTGCGAGAGGTGCTGCAACAATTTCTCCGTTGTTGTCATAGTAGACGCTTACAAAAGGGAAATAGGTAAGAGCCATATTGTAATAGCCGCTCTTGGGAACTTCGATTACCCAGCCTACTTCGCTTTCGTCTGTTGTGAGAACATAAGATCTTGTGTCACCCAAAAGACCGCTGGGGTCCTTTGCGGCGAGAACGCCGTTTGTGTCGTTGAGAACAACGATGCTTTCAAGATCAGTAACTTCGGGGTCAAAATCTGTTGCCTTTACCACAATAGGCTCTGCGTCTGCAGGCTCGGCACCGAGATTTTCATTTCTCTCGAGGTACTCGCCGTAGGTGGTAGAGGTCAAGAGTTCTTCCATTTCATCGAGTGAATTGTATGTAGCGTCGTAAGTACCGGTAGAATTCAGACTCACGCTTACAAGTTCTTTTGCGTATACCGCGGAAAGCGGCAGAGCCTGAAGAAGCATTACGGCAAAAAGTACCATACAAAGACACTTTCTGAGGTTTGCTTTTGTTTTCATTCGCTGATTTCCTCCTAATTGTTTTTGCTGTTTTGGCAAGGATAGAGTCGCCTTGCTAAAATTTATTTAATGATTTGCGGTCTGATGAGTAGCTAACGCCGGTAAAACACGGCAAAAGCGAAAAAATCCCGATTATGCCGCCGCGGCGCACGCCTCACAGTCCGAAAAACAATAAACCGGCTTTCGTGCGTCACAAAAACTCCTTGTCGCTGTACTTTCTCGCATGACGGTACGAAAAAGTCACAGGGGCAGGGTGGTAAAAATGAGCGCAATTATGCCTTATAGATATATAATAGGATAACATATCGGCCACTTTTTGTCAAGACAAACAAAGCTTTCCTCGTGCTTGTCACAGCATATTTTCTTGGCCACAATTCAGACATTTTTTGCCCCGAAAAGGTGTTCGGATTTTTTTAGCGTTCACAAAATATTGCACAAATATTGTGTCAGAAAATTATCTTCTGCACGCTTCTTGCCGAAAAGCTCTTTGTTTTCAAGGTTTTTGCAGGTACACAAATGTGAATTTTTATTAAGTATATAATTTTGAAATAATTTAAATTTGCAAAACTAATTTATGCATACGGAGTTTTTGTCTGAGAATAACAATCTCAAAGAGTTTTTTCTTCATTTTTTGCTCATTTTGTTTGTGCGTTTTGCACAAATATATTGAAGATTTTTCTACACGATGAAAAAAATGACGAAACACTTTTTGGGTGTTTCGTCTACTACTTTTCGTTAACTTTTTATAATTAAATACGATTTTTCATACTCACTCTATTTCTTCGAGCTCAGCACTTGCTCTGTCCCATATCTCATATAGCTCGTCGAGTCTCGCGTGAAGACTGTCGGCTTCTGCAAAAAGCTCTCCTGTTTTGACATAGTCGCCGCCGCACTGCTCGAGGAGGCTGTCTATCTCCTCAAGTCTTGCCTCGCACTCGGATATTCCCCTCTCGGCGTCGGCAATCTGCTTTTCTGCCTTGCGCCGACGACTCTTTTCCTGCTTGCCTCTGAGATAGACCTCCTTGCCTACACCTGTCTGCTCCGCGGCAGAAACCCCTGCGCTGTGTGAGGTGCTTTGTTTTTTGTTTTTGTACTCGCAAAAATCCTCGTAACCGCCCTTGTAGTCAAATATCGAGTCGTTTGACATCTCGATAATTCGGTTTGCAAGCTTTTTTATAAAATATCTGTCGTGCGACACGGCAACAAGCGTGCCGTCATATCCAGACAGTGCCTGCTCGAGTATTTCTCTTGTCGCGGCATCTAGGTGGTTTGTCGGCTCGTCAAAAATGAGAAGGTTGAGCTCGTCAAGCATAAGCTTTGCGAAAGTGAGTCTTGCCTTTTCGCCTCCCGAGAGTACGCGTACTTCCTTAAAAACATCGTCCGCCTTAAAAAGGAAGCGCGCAAGCACGCCTCTTATCTCGCTCTGCTTCTTATCAGGATAGCAGCTCCAGAGCTCCTCAAGGATTGTGTTGTCGGGATTAAGTCCCTGGTTTTCCTGGTCATAGTAGCCTATTTTTATCTTGCTTATATACTCAAAGCTGCCGCTGTCCTGTGCCAGCTTGCCGCAAAGAATCTTTAAAAGAGTAGACTTTCCGACACCATTCTCACCGAAAACAAACACTCTGTCCCCGCTGTGCACCGTAAAGCTGATATTTGAAAAAAGGGGCTTCCCGGGGTATGCCTTGCTGAGTGCACGCACATCAAGAATGTTGTCTGACAAAAGCTTTGCACTGCCCGAACTGAAGCACATAGAAACACTGTCCGGAAGCGCCTCGGGGCGCTCAAGCTTATCCATGCGCTCGATTGCTTTCATACGGCTCTCGGCGGCAATAATATTGCGCTCGCGATTCCATCTTCGCTGATTCTCGATAAAAGCTTCCATACGCTCTATCTCGCGGCGCTGATTTTTGTAGTGTCTCTCGTCTATTTCCCTATCCTTTTCCTTTTGCTTTACAAAGCCGCTGTACGAGCTGTTGTACAGCTTGCCCTTAGAGTTTTCTATCTCAAGAGTCTTGTTTGTAACCTTATCAAGAAAATATCTGTCGTGCGAAACAACAATAAGAGTCTTGCGGTAGGACGCAAGATATTCCTCAAGCCACTGCACTGTCGAAATATCAAGATGATTTGTCGGCTCGTCGAGCATCAGTATATCGGGCTCGCGAAGCAGCGCGCCTGCAAGAGCGACCCTTGTCTTCTGACCGCCCGAGAGGGTATCTATTTTCATATGCTGGCGCTCCTGGTCAAAGCCGAGTGCGCTGAGCATACTCTTTATTCTGCTCTTATATTCGTAACCGCCGTTTGCGCGGAACTTTTCCTCAAGCTCCGTGTACTCTTTTGCAAGTCTTATGTGTTCCTCATCCGAGCGCTCGTCCTCAAGCCTTTGCTGCAGATCAAAAAGCCTCTGTTCATCACGCACAAGCTCGGGAAATGTAAGCAGCATTTCGTCAAACAGAATATTGTCCGAATCAAAGCCTGCATTCTGCTCAAGATACGACACGCGCAGGCCCCTTGAAATGTTGACAGAGCCCGAATCAGGTCGCGCGCTGCCGTTTATAACCTTTAAAAGCAGTGATTTTCCCGCTCCGTTTACTCCGACGATGCCGAGCCTGTCGCCCTCATTGAGTCCAAAAGTTATTTTGTCAAGTATCGTGTCGGCACCGAACGATACTGTTATGTCCGAAAGATTAAGTATTATCAAATCAAATTCTCCTGAAATCAGCCATTTGTTGTCGGTCTTTGATAAATGTCCTTTATAAAAAGTATGCCGTCGTCGCTCTCAAGCTCAAACACCAAAGGCAGGCTGTACCCGTCCTGTATATCGGTCCTGAAGCTGCCGTCATTGTGGAATATCTTATATGACACAAGGTACACGCCGTAAAACGAGCCTGTTTCCGTATTGTCAAGCTCGCCCAGCACCTCCACTTCCATATCATACAGCCGCTGAGGCGTAAACTGTCGTCCCTCAAAGGCAACCTTGTCATACGCCCGTGCAGAGTATGTAAAATACCTCGGCGAGAAAAGACAGATATAATCATCAATACTGCCTTTTTTGACAAAACCAAAGTACTCTGCAAAAAAGTGCGCAACATCACCGTACTCTTCCGCATCCGCAAGCGGTATCAGAGTTTTTTCGTCATCCTTTTCAAACCAGAAGTGTTCGCTGTCAAGCTCCTCGTAGCCTGTATCGTCGGCGTCTGTTTCCCAGAAATTGTATCCGCCGGGCGAAGCCTCCTGCTCGTCGGCTTTTATCTCCGAGCTTTCAAGTCCCCTCAGAATCGCGGGGAGTACAAGCTCAGCAAGCACCAGCAGAGCTGCGAGAATTATACAAACGGTAAGTGCCGTCTTTTTTATCAGATTCTTCTTATCCATAAACATCCTTTCTGATCACGAGTCAAAATCTCACCTGCGCCTTTACGGCAGGTCCCTCCTTGTATTCACCAAGCTTGCCGACAGCAAAAAAAGCTCCGTCGCTGTCATAAAGTCGGCACAGTCCCTCAGGCGAGAAGCTTTGTGCGTTCTTATGTAGCTTTTCAAGATAAATTTCACACCCGTTTTTGCACAGCCTTGAGTAAAACTCGGGAAGCTTTACGCATGGCAAATCCGAAAACACCGTCTCGGGCGACACGAGAAGATTTTGCAGTCCCTGCGTGTCTTTTGCATTATAAAGAGCCTCAAGCTGCTCTACGGTTACCGAGTTTTCTGCCGAAAACTGACCGCAGTATCTCCTTTCAAGCGAAAAGAGCGTGCCCACATTGTCAAGGGAAGTCCCTATGTCCTCGCACAGAGTCCTTATATATGTGCCCTTTGAACAGTCAACATCAAAAATATAATCGGTGTCATTTATTTTTTCAACAAGTCTTATATCATATATTGTAACCTTGCGGCTTTTGCGTTCGACAGTTATCCCCTCACGGGCAAGCTCATAGAGCTTTTTGCCACCGACCTTGATTGCCGAATACATCGGAGGAGTCTGATCAATAGTTCCGACCATACTCTTTGCTGCCGAGAGAACTTTCTCCTGTGAGCAGAGAAAATCTCTTGTTTCAAGAATATTGCCCGTTACATCTCCGCTGTCGGTCAATGTGCCAAACCGCATACCGGCGCGGTAGCCCTTATCGTGATTCATAAGATATTCCTGCGCAGCGCAGGCACTGCCGATAAGCACAGGCAGCACACCGCACGCCATAGGGTCAAGCGTACCCGCGTGTCCCACACGGCGCGTGCCGAAAAACCGCTTCATCCTCGCCACAACATCATGGGATGTGTAGCCTTTGGGCTTATATACATTTATTATTCCGTCCATATTTTTCCTCATAAAAAGTTTTAACTATATAATTATAGCATTTTTATGCCTTATTTTCAACAACATTTTAATAAAAAGTAGCCCTAAAGTTACGCAACTTTCCTTGACTTTCAGCGCTTTATGTGGTAGCATATTGGTAGACTTTTCATTTTTATTTATAAAAGGGAGTATAATGTAATGAAAATTTTATTGTTTATCAAAAAAACCTTGTCCAACACAGCTCTCATCTACACATTTATCTCGCTGGGAATGCTTGTGCTTGCAAACTACATCGAGCACGGTGCGGCATCTGGTGCAAACTATGTGCCCAATCTTTCGTTCTCGCTGCTTGTGCTCGCTTTCGGATTTGTGTGTGCACTCTCCCACGCAATAAAGGACGAACTTAAAATAAACTCTGCATTAAAGAACACTCTCGCTTTTATTGTGTCGTATGCGGCTTTTTATCTGTGCTTTTTCGTATGGTCGGGAAATTCAAGTCAGTTTTCATCCATTGCTATATTCTCGACAGCTTTTATCATCGTGTATGCCATTGTTAAAGCAATAAATACACTTGTAAACAGAAAACCTGCACAGGAAGAATACAAAGAAGTTTTCTCCGAGCTCGAAAACAAATAAAAAGGAAACAACATGGGCAATGTACGATATGTCGCCACCTGTCTTTTCGGACTCGAAAAGCTGCTTGGCGAGGAAATAGACTCTCTCGGCTACACCCGCCGCTCGACTATCGACGGCAGAGTGTATTTTGAAGGCCCGTTCGAGGCTGTGGCAAGGACAAATATCTGGCTTCGCACGGCAGAGCGCGTGCTTATCGAAATGGGCACTTTTAGCGCGCTCACATTTACAGAGCTTTTTGACGGGGTCAAAAAAATCCCGTGGGAAAGATTTATAAAAAAGCAGGATGCTTTCCCCGTAAAAGGGCACTCGATAAAATCCGACCTGCACTCTATACCCGACTGTCAGAAGATAATCAAAAAAGCCATTGTCGAACGCCTCAAAGAGGCATACAGTACCGAATGGTTTGAAGAAACAGGCGTAAAGTACCAGATAGAGTTCTTTATTTTAAACAACAAAGCTACAATTATGATTGACACAAGCGGCGCGCCCCTGCACAAGCGAGGCTACCGCCCCGAGGCAAACCTTGCGCCGATAAGAGAAACTCTTGCGGCGGCGCTCGTCATGCTCTCGCGCCCACGCGAGGAGGTTATCCTGTGGGATCCTTTCTGCGGTTCGGGAACAATCGCCATTGAAGCGGCCCTTATTATGACAAACTCTGCGCCCGGCAGAAACCGCCGTTTTGCAGCCGAAGCGTACCCCTGGATACCAAAATCCGTCTGGGACGAGGCAAGGGACGAAGCAAAAAAGCTCTTCCGCCCCGACACGGCATTCCGCGCCATTGCCACAGACATAGACGCGGAAGCTGTTGAAATCGCACGCGACAACATCCGGCGCGCAGGTATGTGGGACTATATCAACTGCTTCAAAAAAGACGCACTCACAATCCGCAAGGATGACAAGCGCACTACGATAGTATGCAATCCGCCATACGGCGAGCGTATGAATACAATAAAAGAAGCTCAGGCGCTCTATCGCAAAATGGGCAAGGTATTCAGCAAGCTCTCTCCCTGGCAGATATATATCATAACATCCGATGAGGAGTTTGAGTCTTTCTACGGAAGACGGGCAGACAAGGTGCGCAGACTCTACAACGGTATGATACGCTGCAATTACTATCAATTCTTTAAAAGAACAGACAGGGATTGACAACATCCGACAGCTTTTGTCACTCTGTATCCTTGAGTGAGAAGCTGAAATGTTAATTAATTGTAAACATACCTGTCGGGTGCTTGATTTTTTTACCACAGTAGGATAAAATTAGTATTGCCGATTAGCACTCAATTCAGGCGAGTGCTAAAACATAAAAGTTATTTTAATCATAAATAGGAGGACAAAACCATGAAATTAAAACCTCTCGCAGACAGAGTTGTTTTGAAAATGACAGAAGCAGAAGAAACAACCAAGAGCGGTATCATTCTCACAGCGTCAGCTCAGGAGAAGCCGAGCATTGCGGTTGTTGTTGAAGTAGGTCCCGGCGGAATGGTAGACGGCAAGGAAGTCACAATGACTGTAAAGCAGGGCGATAAGGTAATCACAAGCAAATATTCCGGCACCGAAGTAAAGTGCGACGGCGAGGAATATGTTGTTGTAAGACAGAGCGACATTCTCGCTGTTGTCGAAGACTGATAGCATTTGGAGGAAACTACAATGGCAAAAGAATTAGCATACGGCATTGACGCAAGAAACGCCCTTGTAAGAGGCGTTGACAAGGTTGCCGACACAGTAAAAATTACACTCGGACCCAAGGGCAGAAATGTAGTTCTTGACAAGAAGTACGGAGCTCCCCTTATCACGAACGACGGCGTTACAATAGCAAAGGAAATCGAGCTTGAAGACGCAATGGAAAATATGGGCGCACAGCTTCTCAAAGAAGTTGCGACAAAGACAAACGACGCCGCAGGCGACGGCACAACAACAGCTACTCTTCTGGCGCAGGCATTTGTAAGAGAAGGTATGAAAAATGTTACAGCAGGCGCAAACCCCATGGTTGTAAGAAAGGGTATCCAGCTTGCAGTTGACACTGCAGTAAATCAGCTCAAGGCAATTTCCAAGGCTGTAGACGGCTCGAAGGATATTGCAAGAGTAGGTACTGTATCTTCTGCCGACGAGGTTATCGGCAAGCTTATCGCCGACGCGATGGAAAAGGTAACTGCAGACGGCGTTATCACAGTTGAAGAATCAAAGTCATCCGATACTTTCTGCGAAATCGTTGAAGGTATGCAGTTTGACAGAGGATATATCTCCCCCTACATGGTAACAGACACAGACAAGATGGAAGCTGTTATCGACGATCCTTATATTCTCATCACAGATAAGAAGATTTCCAACATTCAGGAAATTCTTCCCCTTCTCGAGCAGATTATCCAGGCAAGCAAGAAGCTTGTTATTGTGGCTGAGGATCTCGAGGGTGAAGCGCTTTCCACAATTCTTGTAAACAAATTAAGAGGAACTTTCACCTGCGTTGCAGTAAAGGCTCCCGGCTTTGGCGACAGAAGAAAGGAAATGCTCACAGATATTGCAACACTCACAGGCGGTGAAGTAATCTCTTCCGACCTCGGTCTTGAGCTCAAGGACACAACAGTGGCTCAGCTCGGCCGTGCGCGTCAGATTAAGATTACAAAAGAAAACACGATCATCGTTGACGGCGCAGGCGATCCCGATGCAATAAAGGGCAGAGTTTCCCAGATAAAGGCAGCTATCGAAACAACAACATCCGAGTTCGACAAAGAAAAACTCCAGGAAAGACTTGCAAAGCTTGCAGGAGGCGTTGCTGTAATCAAGGTTGGAGCCGCAACAGAAACAGAAATGAAAGAAAAGAAGCTCCGCATCGAGGACGCTCTCAACGCAACAAAGGCTGCTGTTGAGGAGGGTATCGTTGCAGGCGGCGGTACTGCTTTTGCAAACTGTATTCCCGCTGTAAAGGAACTTCTTGACAAGACAGACGGTGATGAGAAGACAGGTGTCAAGATTGTTCTCCGCGCCCTTGAGGAGCCCATCCGCCAGATCGCTGCAAACGCAGGTCTTGACGGCTCTGTAATTCTCGACAAGATTTTGTCCTCGGGCAAGATCGGTTACGGCTTTGACGCATACAACGAAGAATATGTTGATATGATCGAGGTTGGTATCGTTGACCCAACCAAGGTTTCACGCTCTGCACTCCAGAACGCAGCGTCGGTTGCTTCTATGATTCTCACAACAGAAGCTCTCGTTGCAGATAAGCCCGAGCCTCAGGCCCCTGCTGCCGCAAACCCCGGTATGGGCGGAATGTATTGATGTGTACAGACCGAACTGAGTCTTAATTGTTATCTTGGTTGCTGTACACGCCGAGCTTTGAACATAGTCCAAAACTCACCAACACAACAAAAACCTCCCGAAGCGGTGCCTTCCATAAAGCAGGTTTTACCTACCGCAACCTTGTAGGGCGGTGGCTTGCTGCCGCCGAAAACAAACGATATATGCAAAGGAAACGGCGGGAGATAAACCCCCGCCCTACAACAAAAGGAGTACGGACAATTTGTTCGTACTCCTTTTCACACGCCTTTCTTTATGTTCATCTATTGCTCGTCAATTTTCCTGACAAGCACTGCTTTTGCGGACACAAAAGCAAAGCCCCGCGCGAGGCGGGGCGGGAATTTACGGCTTTTTTGCAACCTTTTTCAATCGATCAACAAGCACTCCATAACGGGCATCGCAACGCAAAACGGCAGCTTCATCATCATTTGTCAACCATTCAAGCATAGATTGCGAACGGTTGCCCTCCGCCTCCATAATCCATCCGCCACTTGAGTAGCCGCGAAGAATGGGCGAGGTGTGTGGCGCATCAAAATCATATGTGTCCATATGAATAGCAAAATCTGCACCTTTTTCAAGCCAGTTCCATGCTTCTTCGTAGTTCTGCCTTCTCAGATATGCAGTGCACAGAAAACCACAAGCAATCTCACCAAGCTGAGCTTTGATTTGATAATCACCATCGGGGAAAAGCAATTCAAGAAAACTTACTTCTGTCTTCCACAAATGAATTCTGTCTTCAAGTGGATAAATAAACTCTCCATTATCATGCTTTTGACCGACTGCAAGTTCAATCATTTCTGCTGTGTGATAAATTAGAAAAGATAAATAGCCTTGAAATTCTTCAAAATCAGCATCACCCTTCCAATGGTACATCATAAAGTTTTCATACGAAAAATGAGCGCGAGGCATTTCCTCGGCAAGTTTTAACATTTCGTCTTTTTTGCCTGCATATCCATAAGCTGTTCCAAGCGTATCGATTGCTTCATATCGAATTGCGCTATCGGTACATTCCGCAAGGATTCGATTACAAAGGTCAAACACCTCGGCATATTCTTTGATGCTTTTTCGAGAATATTCACATACCAACGAATCGGCAAGACGTTCCATGATCTTGTAATCACGCGGAAATTTTCTGTTCGCTTCACGGAGAATCGCAGTACGCTCTGAACCTTTTCCTTGGTAACCCAACTCGGCTGCTTCGGTTAAATATTTTTTTATTTCCTCGTTGTTCTTCTCAATATCGATTCCGAGCAAAACATCTGACGAAACATCGAAGATATGGCAGAGCGCGGGGAGCTGAGAAATATCAGGAGCGGTTCTATCGCACTCCCATTGAGAAATTGCGCGAGAAGTGATACCAAGATACTCGGCAAGCTGTTCCTGCGTAATGTCTTTCTCTCGACGAAGACGTTTGATGGTTGTTCCAATAGACATATGATTGTCCTCCCAAAATTATTCAAAAGCACTTTTGTATTTTTTATTATATCAAATTCAAAAAAATATTCCACGAAGTGTTTGTTGATACAAAGTATAGTTTTGCTTTGATTTTCAAAGATATTATATCATAAACGGTATAATAATGCAAGAAAAAAAGACATGCTCAAAATGAACATGTCTTTCTCAATATAACCTGCTTTATCGCAGGTACGCCAAAGGGAGGTTTTTCTTTGTGTATTGCAGGCTTTTTTCTTTTTGTAGGGGCGTTTTCACACCTCAAACGGCGGAACGAACTTTTTGTCTGCGCTGTCTTTGTCCTGCAAAAAGCCGTTTTTGATACCAAGCCTTATTGCATACTCTGTAACTCTCTGATACTCAAGGCTTGTGAGTGCGCGGTTTATCTCGGGAAACTCGGACGCTCTGTGGCTCGGGAAATACTGCCGCATAATGCTGACATATAGCTTTTCGGTGTCAAACTCGTGTGCCAGAAACTCGAGCACCTTAAAGGATTCCCTCATGTTTGACGGCAGCACAAGATGGCGCACAAGTGTGCCGCTCACTATCATTCCGCAAGAGTCAAAACGGGGATAGCCCGATATATCAAACATCTTTTTTATTGCCGCACTTGCATTTTCAAAATAATCTGCCGCACCCGAATATCTTGCCGAAAGTCCGGGGGTGATATACTTCAGATCAGGCAGGAACACATCTACATAGCCTGCAAGCCTCTGTACCGTCTTTTCGTTCTCGTAGCCGCCCGAATTCCAGATGACAGGCACCGATAATCTATGCTTTATCCTATCAAGCACACGCACAATACTGTCGGTATAATGCGTGGGCGTTACAAAATTTATATTGTGAACGCCGTCATCCTGAAGTCTGAGTATTATATCACAAAGTTCATCCTCGGATATGTATTTTCCTCCAAAGCCCTGCGAAATCTCATAATTCTGGCAATAAACGCACCTCAAGCTACAACCAGAAAAGAAAATTGTGCCTGAGCCGTGCTCACCCGATATACATGGTTCCTCCCACATATGCTTATCGGCTCTTGCAATCTTAAGAGTATTGCCCGCACCGCAAAAACCGACAGAGGCTTCTCTGTCGGTCTTACATTTTCTCGGGCAAATGGTGCACACGCTCATCTTATACCGCCCTTTACGGGTATCTTGAAAAGAGCCATAAGTATTCTCACAGCAGAGAACATCACGCACACCGCAAGAACATTCACTATATACTCGGGAATAACCGCTCGCAGGATAATACCTCCGACAGTTGCGTCACGCCACACGGCTATAAGATAAAACACCGTGATTATGCTCTTTATCGGAAGCAGCATTGCACCGACAAGCGCTGCCGAAAGGGGCGACCTGTGCGAAAATGGGCTTGCCGCCGTAGGAGCAAGATATGCACACGCATAGTATACAAGGGGAGAAAAAGAATACGGATTTCCAACCGTCAGGTCAAAGAGAAATCCCGTAATCACGGCATAGTACGCCGCATACTTCTTGCCTCTTAAAAGTGACAGCGATATGACGCTCGCGAGCAGAATATCAGCCTTTACAGCATAGTTCAGCGACTCGGCAATGCTTGCCGAGAGCTTTGGCATAAGCGAGGTCGATATCAGAAATATGATAACAAAGCAGCAGATAAAAAATATATTGATTTTTTTATCCTTAAAATTTCCTCTCACGCTTGTTTTCCTTTCTTTTAAGGCATAAGAGCCGTTACTATGTCAAATTCTGCAAGCACTTGTTCGTTTATACTTACATTCTTTCTGAACTTTTCTATCTCAAGCGGATAGTCCATGTCGGCAAGAGATGCCGCAATGGTTGCAGGTATTGTTTCGTCCGCACTGTAATCGGCAGCATCTGTTTCAAATCTCCTGATGATATGGATACCGTAATCGGAATTTACGGTTCTTACCTCGCCCACCGCCATTGTGCTGACAGCCTCACCAAGCTCTTTTACAGAGGTGCCGGCGTTTTTGTCGATATACATTTCCGCGTCATAGACCGAAACATAGGAATTTTCGACATTGTACTGCTCTGCAATCTGTGAAAAGTCCATGCCGCTACGCAGATCAAGCGCAATCTTTTCTGCCGTCTGCACGCGTCTTGCCTGCTCCGACTCGGTAAGAGGAGCTTTTGTGCCATCCATCTTGTCGGTATAGGTAGTGTTTACATAAACATGCTTTATTGTGTAATAGTTGTCGGCAAAATACGCCTGTTTTTCCTGCTCGGAAAATCTCAAAATTCCTGTTTCCTCGTTATACAAAAGTTCCTTTAAAAGATCGACATTTGTCGTCATAAAATAAAGATTCTTGTAGTCCTCATAACTTGTACCGAAGTTTGCAAGATAGTTTTCAAAAGCAGATACCGAGCCGTATTTGTCAATAGCATTCTGCATTATTAGATTTTCGATATAGGTGCTGTATTCTGTCGGAAGCTCATATCCGCACACATCAAAGAGAATATACTGCGCCGACATCATATCCTGCGCCTCGTTCACTATCTCATCAAAGAAAACCTCGCCATAGGGCCTGCCGTTGTTGGAAACGGTGTTCCATACATCCTCGGAGTCTTGTGTGATTGTGCTGTCGTTGAAGCTGAGTACTGTGAGGTAGTTAGCCTTTTTCTGAGAAAGAAAGAAGCTGAATATTCCCTTTGTCATATATCCTGTCACCTTGCCGTCGCTACCCCTTGTCACTATCGGGTAGTCGGTGCGCGAGCAGGATACCTGTGCAAGAACACAAATCGTACAGATAAATATTGCCGTTATCTTTAAAAGTGTCTTTTTCATCATTTTGCCCTTCAAAAATTTTCTTTTTTCTATTATAGCGCATTTTTATAAGTCTGTAAAGAGCAAATTTAACTTCCGCTCTGCTCTCCTATCATACTGCCGTAAAGCTCTGCAAAAGACAGCGACATCCCGAGAGCCTCCTCACCGGGCAAAAGCTTGAGATTGTAGCAGGGGTTTCCGCCCATAGACAGCAGCAATCTTCCTCTGTAATGTGCCGCAAGCTTTATTGTGCGCTCTTTTTCGACCTTTTCGGGGTAGAAAATGAGTTTTCCCTCTCTTTGCTCTATCTTTTTTATACCGCACGCCTCGCACACTGCACGAAGATACGATATCTCGCACAGGGCTGTTACCTCGCGAGGCGGCTCGCCGTAGCGGTCGCAAAGCTCGTCGATGATATCGTCCATGTCGGCACGGCTTTTTGCCTGCGCTATTTTTTTGTACATTTCGATACGCCCTGATGGGAGTCTTATATACTTATCGGGAATATAGGCATTTACTCTGAGGTCAACCGTGCTCTCTTTCTTTTCGGTGGGAATAATTCCCTTCTCCTCAAGCACTGCCTCCTCGAGTATTTTGATATATAGGTCGTAGCCAACAGCCTCCATGTGTCCCGACTGCTCGGCGCCGAGAAGATTTCCCGCTCCGCGTATTTCAAGGTCGCGCATGGCAATCTTGAAGCCCGAGCCGAACTCGGTAAACTCCCGCAGAGCCTCAAGTCTTTTTGTCGCAATCTCTGTCAAAGCCGCCGAACGGCGCCAGGTAATATATGCATACGCCTTGCGGTTGGAACGCCCGATTCTGCCCCTTATCTGGTGCAGCTGAGAAAGACCCAGTCGGTCTGCATCCTCGATAATAAGAGTGTTGGCGTTGGGTACATCCACACCCGTTTCGATAATTGTGGTGCAGACAAGTATGTCTATCTCGCCGTCGACCATACCCTGCCACACATCCGAGAGCTCATCCTGGCTCATCTTGCCGTGCGCGCAGGCTATAACCGCATCGGGCAGTGCCTGCCTCAGCTTTGCCGCCGTTCCCTCGATTCCCTCCACTCTGTTGTGAAGATAAAAGACCTGTCCTGCGCGGCGCAGTTCCTTTTTTATCGCCTCAAGAATGATAAAATCGTCGTGTTCGAGAACATAGGTCTGCACGGGGTAGCGGTTGCTCGGAGCTTCCTCAAGCACTGACATATCGCGTATTCCTGCCATTGCCATATTAAGTGTACGCGGTATGGGAGTGGCTGTAAGTGTGAGCACATCAATCTGCCTTGATATTTCCTTAAGACGCTCCTTGTGTGCAACGCCAAAACGCTGTTCCTCATCGACAACCAGAAGTCCGAGGTCGAAAAATTTGATGTTCTTACCAAGCAGCTTGTGTGTGCCGATAACAATATCGGTCTTGCCGTTTGCGAGTCTTTCGGCTATTTCTTTTGCCTCCTTAGGCTTGCAGAAACGCGAGAATACCTCTATTTTGAAAGGGAATCCTTTCATTCTGGCAAGCACAGTTCTGTAGTGCTGCATTGCAAGAATTGTTGTGGGCACAAGTATTGCCGCCTGCTTACCCTCAATAACGCACTTGAATATCGCGCGCAGCGCCACCTCGGTTTTGCCAAAGCCTACATCTCCGCAAAGAAGTCTGTCCATCGGATGACGACTCTCCATATCATGCTTTATCTCATTTACAGACGCGAGCTGTCCCTCGGTTTCCTCGTACTCAAAGCGTTCCTCAAACTCTCTTTGCCACTCTGTGTCGGAGGAGAAGCTGTATCCGTCAAGCTTCTTGCGCTCGGCATAGAGATTGATAAGCTGCTTTGCCATATCCTTTGCTGCCTTTTTTGCCTTGGTCTTGGTCTTCTGCCACTCCTTGGTACTCATGTTGGAGAGCCGCACGCTCTCGCCTGCGCCTGCGTATCTCGACACTCTGTCAAGCTGTCCCACAGGCACATACAGCACATCGCTTCCCGCATACTGCAGCATTATATAATCTCTTGTAACACCGTCGACCGTAAGCGTCTTTATGCCCTCGTATCTTGCGATACCATGCACGGTGTGTACAACATAATCCCCAATTTTAAGGTCCTGATAGGACAGTATCTTCTGTCCTGCCGTTTTGCCCTTGTTCGCCGAAAAACGGCTCTTTTTTGCGTGCGTTTCCTGCTCGTCCGACTGAGTGATAAGCGCAAAGCCTGCCTTGGTAAGCTCATACCCCTGCAGCTTTTCGGACATTTCGTCGGCTACAGTTACATAGACTATGCCCTTTTGTATATCTAGATTTTTTACAGTTTCAATATCGGCAACAGTATTTCTGATAGAGCGCTCGTCAAGCATTGTATTTATACTCGCGGCACTCGCCTTGTTTTTTGCAAGAAGAACTATTCTGTACTTTGCTGCGACAAAATTGTCAAGATCCTCACACAGCACATCAAGATTTTTTGAAAAAGACGGCGTTGTCTTTGAATCAAAGCTGAAAATCCCCGATATTTCGGTATCTGCCCTAGAGGCAAATATGCTTGTTATCACAGACGGGCTCTTGTGCATTTTTGAAACCAAAGACGCCTGTTCATGCATAAAATGCGTCTTTTCTCCCAAAAGGAACCCCTCGGAAACAAGCGCTGTAATACTCTCGGAAAGTTGCCATACGCAGCCCTTTATACGCTCCTGCACTTTCTGCCAGTCTACTGCAAAAATTCCGCCCGTGATGTACGACAAAAGGCACTCTCCCTGAGGATTTATTATGGGTAAATACTTGTCGATGTTTGATATGCTGCGGCTCTCGAGCTTTTCTTTTTCGTCCTTGAGTTTTTCTACAAGCTCGGTCGCCTGCATTATGTCGAGCTTATTGCCCTCTTTTTGGAGCTTTTCGAGCTTCTTTTTTGCGTTTTCAATAAGTCTGTCGCACACGCTCACGCACTCGTCTATCTGCCCGTCAGAGAGAATTATCTCTCTTGAGGGGGTAATAGTGAAGCTGTCTATATTCTCGATTCTACGCTGCGTCATTATATCAAAGCTGCCACAGGCGTCAATCTCATCGCCAAAAAATTCGACTCTCACGGGAAGCTCCTGGCTGGGAGGAAAAACATCTACGATATCGCCCCTGTGCGAGAACTGTCCCTTGCCCTCAACGGTATCCGCCTCGGTGTAGCCGTAGAGCACGAGCTTTTTTAAGAGTGAATCAATATCGAAGCTCGCTCCTCTTGCAACTTCTATCTCTCCGCCAATATTGTCTTTTGGCGGAAGAATCGAAAGCACCGCCTCCGGCACTGCAATAACAACACTTGCTCTGCCGTCGTTTATTGCGCGCAAAACCTCAAGTCGCTCATACTCAAACTCGTGAGAAAAAGCGTCGATTCCGCGAAAAACAAAATCCCTCATCGGAAAAAGATACACACCCTCGCAAAGCTCGCTCATCACACTGTGTATCCTGTGAGCGCTCTTCTCGTCGGGCGCTATAACAAGACTTGTCTTGCCCTCTCCAGAATTGCTCACAAGTCCCGAGAGCATTACGGCAAGAGGAGTGTCGTTCATACCGATGACAAAGCAGGGTGCCTGTCTGTACCCGTCTATATTGAATTTTGAAAGCGACTCGTCAAGCGCCCTGTATTCGGCATCAAGTGTCACTGAGTTCAAAAGCAGCTGTGCCGTGCAGGATGTCTTGTGCATAAAAATTCCCCTTTCCGATAAGCTCCTTAACGCAACTTAGGGCTGTTACAAAGTATACCCCCTGTAACAGCCTTAGTATATATTGATTTTTATATTTTATCTTGCCTTTGTCGCAATTTCGGTTACAATAGACGAGATAAATTCGTCTACCGCAACAGCACCCTTGTCGCCCTCTTTTCTTGAGCGGACAGCAACTGCACCTGCCTGCATTTCCTTGTCGCCGATAACAAGCATATATGGAACCTTTTCAAGCTGTGCCTCACGAATCTTGTAACCTATCTTTTCGTTTCTGGCATCAAGCTCGCAGCGTACGCCTGCAGCACTGAGCTTGTCGCAAACTTCCTTCGCATACTCTGCCTGTGCGTCGCTGATGGGAAGAATCTTAGCCTGTACAGGCGCAAGCCATGTCGGGAACGCTCCTGCGTACTTTTCGATAAGAAGAGCAAGGGTTCTCTCATAGCAACCGATAGATGTTCTGTGGATAATGTAGGGATTCTTCTTTGCACCGTCGCGGTCTACATACTCCATACCGAACTTCTCGGCAAGCATCTGGTCAATCTGAATTGTGATAAGAGTGTCTTCCTTGCCGTGAACATTCTTAATCTGAATGTCAAGCTTGGGGCCGTAGAATGCCGCCTCACCGATACCTACCTTGTAGTTTATTCCGAGACCGTCAAGTATATTCTTCATAATGCTCTGAGCCTCATCCCACTGCTCATCTGTGCCTATATACTTTTCTTTATTGTCGGGATCCCACTGCGAGAAGCGGTAGGAAACATCCTCATAAAGACCCAAGGTCTTGAGCATATATATTGCAAGCTCGAGGCAGTGCTTGAACTCGCCCTCAAGCTGCTCGGGAGTACACATAAGGTGTCCCTCGGAAATTGTAAACTGACGAACACGGATAAGTCCGTGCATTTCGCCCGAGTCCTCGTTTCTGAAAAGAGTGGAGGTTTCGTTGAGTCTCATCGGGAGATCTCTGTATGAGCGGGCTCTGTTGAGATATGCCTGATACTGGAAAGGACAAGTCATCGGACGGAGCGCAAAGCACTCCTTGCCGTCCTCCTCGTCGCCCATTACAAACATACCCTCCTTGTAGTGGTCCCAATGCCCCGAAATCTTATAAAGATCGGACTTTGCCATAAGAGGAGTCTTTGTGAGCTGCCAGCCGTGAGCTGCCTCAGTGTCCTCAACAAATCTCTGGAGAGTCTGTATAATCTTTGCGCCCTTGGGGAGCATAATGGGAAGACCCTGTCCGATATAGTCAACTGTTGTAAAGAGCTCAAGCTCGCGGCCGAGCTTATTGTGGTCGCGCTTCTTTGCTTCCTCTACCATTGTGAGATATTCGTCAAGCATTGCCTGCTTGGGGAATGCAATACCGTATATTCTCTGAAGCATCTTGTTGCTCGCGTCGCCTTTCCAGTATGCACCTGTACACTGTGTGAGCTTGACTGCCTTGACAGAGCCTGTGCTGTAAAGATGAGGTCCCGCACAAAGGTCGACAAAATCGCCCTGGCGATAGAAAGATATTTCTTCTCGGTCGTCAAGTTCCTCTATAAGCTCTACCTTGTAGGGCTCGTTCTTCTCTGTCATAAGAGATATTGCCTCATCCTTTTGGAGAACAAATCTTTCGATTTTGTTATCCTCCTTGATGATTTTCTTCATCTCGTCCTCAAGCTTTGCGAGGTTTTCTGCGTTTATTGCAACATCAGAGTCGATATCATAGTAAAAACCGTTGTCTATTGCAGGGCCGATTGTGAGCTTTGCCTCAGGAAAAAGTCTCTTAACCGCCTGCGCAAGTATATGGGAGGCGGTGTGGTTATAAACCTTTTTGCCCTCCTCAGAGTCAAAAGTAATGATTTCGACTGCACAGTCAGATGTAATCTCGCGAGTGATATCGCACAGCTTTCCGTCGATTTTGACAGCCAGAGCGGCTCTTGCAAGTCCTCCGCTTATACTCTTGGCAAGGTCGTATCCGTTGCCGCCCTCAAACGCGAGGACCGAGCCGTCTTTCAAAGTGATGTTGAACATAGTATATCTCCTTATAAATGTTTTATAAAATAAAAAAGCCCCGTGGATAATATCCACGGGGCGTAGTTAACGCGGTTCCACCCGAGTTTGCCGACAAAGCCAGCCTCTGCGTGCCGTAACGGGGCACTTACGCCAGGGCATTTCCTCCCTGCGGCTCAAAAGTGGTAAATATGCATCCACTCGTAAGCACCTCGCAGCAAATGGCGCTCTCTCTTGACGAAGAATATGCACACTCGTGTCTTTTTCATTGCCGTTTGTATCATTATAGCGCAAGTTTATTCCTTTGTCAAGAGGTTTTATATACCAGCGCCGTAAATTATATCAAGTACTTCCTTTTGCGGTACATCCAGCACAAGCGCGAGCTCCTCACACAGCACTCTCTGTGCCCGAAGCAGCATATTTTCGTCGCAGGCGTGGAACTTCTTTCCCTCTTGCTCCGCGCACTTTTTGCGATCATACAGAGTTCTGGCAAGCCTTATAATCTCTACTCTGTCGCCGTCCTCTATAATGAGTCCGAACTTTTCCTTGCGGGGCTTGTCGCCCTCTACCCACTCGGTTCTTCTGCCGTCGTCTGCGCTGATAAGGGCCTCCGCTTCGCCGCAGGTGAGAATTCTCTTCATCTTTGCGGTGAGAACTTCGTTGTCGGTTGGAACATAGACTGTCGCTCTGCTGTCATAGACAGGTGAGAGAATATAATATTCTCTAGTGACTCCGCCCATTTTTTCCTCGCGGATATCGGTGAGCTTACACACTCCTGTTGCTCCGTATATTAAGATTGTGCCGATGGTAAATTGCATATCTTTCCTCACTTAAGGGTATTCCATAGTATAATTATAACATTTTTTTCAAATTTTTGTAATAGGCAAATTTGCCAAAAAAATACTTTTTTTCATCATAAATTTTGCGAAAACCGCTTGCTGCAGTCGACTTCTCATTCTTTTTTTGAAGATTTTTCCATGTAAATATTGATTATTTCCACCAATAGTTATATAATGAATAATGTATAAAATAAAATAAAACTCAGGTGCAATATGAAAAATTATACTAACAGCGAGCTAACAGAATATAAGCAGTTTCTCTCGGGTAAGCTCTGCGCCGTCCTCGGCGTAGGTATAAGCAATCTCCCGCTTATAGACTTTTTGCTCGAAGCAGGAGCGATGGTTGTAGCCCGTGACAAAAAAGAAAAAAGCGCACTTTGCGAAAACAAAGCTCTTGACATATCCCGTCTTGAGCGTGCCGGTGTAAAGTTTGTCTGCGGCGAGGACTATCTTGACAGCCTTTGCGAGGACATTATATACAAAACTCCGGGACTTCGCTATGACAATGAAAATATCATGCGCGCTGCCGCAGCAGGCAGTATCGTCACAAGCGAGATGGAGGCTTTTCTTTCTATCTGTCCGTGTAAGATTATCGCAGTGACAGGAAGCGACGGCAAGACGACAACCACAACACTTATCGCAAAGATACTTGAGCAAGCGGGACACAAAGTCTTTCTCGGCGGCAATATAGGAAAGCCGCTTCTTTATGAAACAAAGAATATGACCCCCGACGATTTTGCTGTGCTCGAGCTTTCAAGCTTCCAGCTCCACACGATAAACAAGCACAAAAACGCAGGGCTTCCCACGCCGAAAATCAGATTTCCCGATGTTGCAGTCATCACCAATGTCAGCCCCAACCACCTCGACTGGCACACCGACTATGACGAATATATTGAGGCAAAAAAGGCAATCTTTTCGTTTATGAAAAGCCACGGCACGCTTGTAACAAACGCCTGCAGTGATATTACAAAAAACTATGCTTTGCAGGCAGAAAAGCTCGGTCTTAAGGTACGCACTTTCTCGGCAAAATGCGAGTGTGACTATTATCTGCACGGAAATGACATAATAAGTGACGGCAAGCCGTTTATGACAAGAGGGGATATAAAAATACCCGGCATACACAATGTCGAAAACTACATGGCAGCTGCGGCGGCAACGCAGGATTTTGCAAGCAGAGAGGATGTTATAAAGGTTGCCGCAAGCTTTGGCGGTGTCGAGCACAGGCTCGAGCTTGTACGCGAGCTTTGCGGTGTGTCATACTACAACAGTTCTATCGACTCGTCCCCCTCGAGGACTGTTGCGGCTGTAACAAGCTTTGGCGAGCAAGACAAGAAAAAGCTCATTCTCATCATGGGCGGCTACGATAAAAACATTCCTTATGCTCCGATAGGCAAGCCTGTTGGCGAATATGCAAAAGCCGTCTTTCTGTGCGGTGCAACAGCCCCAAAAATAAAAGAGGCTATTGAACAGGCAGGTGGAGATGTGAGGATTTATATGTGCGACAGCTTTAAGGCAGCTATTGATGGTGCGCGGGCTGAAGCGGCAAGCGGCGACAAGGTAATACTCACTCCTGCGAGCGCAAGCTTTGATATGTTCAAAAATTTTGAGGAGCGCGGCAGGCTCTTTAAAGAGATAGTAAACAATTTCTGATTTTAAGAGGGGTTTTAATGAAAAACACCATAAAAGATATATACAAAAGCCTCGTTCAGATTCCCACTGTCAGCGGATTTGAAAGGCAGAGTGCCGAGAAGATAATTGAGGTCGTGCGCTCGTATACAGGCTTTTTTGATAGGTTTGAAATAACACACGGCGGCAGCGTTATCTGCTATCACAAGGAGCATCTATCTCCAAAGCTTCTCTTTGATGCGCATATTGACACTGTCGGATTTATCGTAAAGGAAATACTACCGGGCGGCTTTGTAAAGGTAAAAAGTGTCGGCGGTATCGATACGCGCATTCTTCCCGGTAAGACAATCGAAATCTACGGGAATCAAACGGTAAAGGGTGTGTTTTTATCCGTCCCCCCACATCTGTCGGGAGGAGAAAACAAGCAAAAAGGCACCTCTGAAGATCTTTTTGTTGTCGATACCGGCTACACAGATGAGCTCCTGCGCTCGTATGTTCAGGTCGGCACTCCCTGCGGTTTCTGTGAGGAGCCGTATACACTTTTTGACGGCAGTCTTTGCGGTAGCGGTATGGACGACAAGATTTGTGCCGCAGCCATTATACTCTGCGCAATGCTGCTTGAGAAAAACAAAAGCTACAGCGACACCTGCTGTGTTATTGCCACCTTTTCGGCACACGAGGAGTTGTCGGGCGACGGAGCGTATGATATTCACAGAGTCGGCGCTGACGGTGCTATTGTTCTTGATGTAAACTTCGGCAGAACAAAGCATACCAAAGATAAAGAAAGCTACCCTCTGGGTTCAGGCTGCGGAGTATCATATTCGTCAACCGTAGACAGAACTCTCACCGAACAGCTTATCTTTATTGCAAGGGCAGAAAATATCCCGTTGCAGACAATGGTAGAAACAACCGGCACAGGTACAAACGCCCACAATCTGCAAAAGCTCGGAACGCCCTGTGCTGTGCTTTCTGTTCCAGAAAAATATATGCACACCTACAACGAAACGGTAAACTGCGACGATGTCGTGTCGGCGGCAAGACTGCTGTGTGCCCTGGTAAAAAGCTTTCCCGAATATGTGCAAAAGGCAAGCGCAGCTCGCATAGTAAAGGGGGAAGCAAAATGAATTATGAGCTTTTGAAAAGGCTGTGTGACGCACACGGCGTGTCGGGATTTGAAAAAGGCGTACACGAGCTTATAATAAAAGAAATATACGACTTTTCCGACGAAATATACTACGACAAGGTCGGCAATCTTATTGCCTTTAAAAGGGGCAAAAGCTCTGACAAAAAGATACTCTATTCCTGCCACGCAGATGAGGTTGGCTTTGTTATAAACCACATAAACGACGACGGCACTCTGGGGTTTGATGCTATTGGTATGTCGTCAAAGGTCTTTTGCGGCAAAAAGGTGCTTATAGGCAAAAAAAGAATTCCCGGCATCATCGCGACAAAGCCCGTCCATCTCATCCCCAAGGACGAGCGCGGCAAGGAGTCTTCTGCCGACGATATGTACATCGACATAGGCGCCACAAAAGAGCAGGCTCTCTCGCTAGGCGTATATGCCGATTATGCAGTGTTTGATACAAAATACTGCGACTTCGGCGAGAACAAGATTATTGCCAAGGCTATTGATGACAGATTTGGCTGTGCTGCTCTGTGTTCTCTTGTAAAAATCACTCCCGAATACGATAGTTATTTTGCCTTTTGTATCGGCGAGGAACTGGGACTTCGCGGCTCATACTCTGTTGCAAACGCGATATATCCCGACCTTTGTATAAATGTAGAAGCAACAACAGCAGGAGATATACCCGGAGCCTCGGGGGAGGAAAAGACCTGCTCAATGGGCAACGGTCCTGTAATCCCCTTTATGGACGGGGGAACCTCGTATGACAGATCATTGTATAAGACAGCAATCTCTCTTGCAAACGAGCATACTATTCCCGTGCAGACAAAAACAAAAATCGCAGGAGGTACCGATGCGGCGTCATACCAGCGCACAGGCGGCGGAATACCCACCCTCGGAGTAGCTCTTGCCACAAGATATATCCACTCTGGAGCGTGCGTTGCAGACAAGGGCGATATAGAAGCTGCCGAGAAGCTCCTTAATCTTTTATACCAAAACACAGATATGTTTATCGGAGGAAAAGAAGATTGAAAGATTTGATTAAAAAGCTCGTCCTCACACCCTCCCCGTCGGGCGGAGAGAGCAGGCTGACAGAGCTTATAAAAGACGAAATTTCCCCTTTTGTTGACAGTGTTTGCACCGACAGTATAGGAAATCTTGTTGCCATAAAAAAGAGCAAAAAAGAGCACGCAAAAGTTCTCGCACTTGTCGCACACTGCGACAGGGCAGGCTTTGTCGTAAATTATATAAACGAGAACGGCACACTCAGCGTGCACCCCACAGGCTCTCACAGCAATCTTTCCGACGCCTACTCTACGGTGTCTGTATGCGGAACGGACGGAACCTTGATCCGAGGAATTCTTATTCCCAAAAATGAGAGCTCATTTGTCGTTGACATCGGAGCTGATACAAGGGAAGAAGCAGAAAAGTCGGTCTGCCTCGGTGATTTTGCAGCAGTGACACCAAAGTGGCTTGAATTTTCCGACGACAGAATATGCGCCGACGGTCTTCACAGCTCGCTCGCGTGCGCGCTGCTTATAGAGCTTGCAAAGGGAATCACCTCTCCGACGCATGATATATACTATATCTTCACAGTACAAAACGGTCTTTCCGGCCGCGGTGCAAGGCTTGCAGGCGAGAACACAGGGGCAGATTTTGCCGTGATAATCGACAGCATAAACACACAAAACAGAGATTTCTCATGCAAAATCGGCGTGTCAGACTCTCTGTGTGTATTTTCAAAAGCAGTTACAGACTCTCTTGAGAGTGCGGCAAAGACTGCAGATGTAAAATACTCGCTTGCTGTGACAGAAGAGAAGACCGATGCGCAGAGCTTTGCACACGCAGGGGCGTGCGCAGGCGCGCTGTTTGTGCCGATAGAAAACTGCGGCACAGGCGGCGAGATATGCAGTATATCGGCGGCAGAGGACGCAAAAAAGATACTTCTCGCACTGACAGAGTGTGAGCTTTAACGAAAGGATATAAAAATGGATATGCAAAAATGGCTGAGCTTTGCAGCCGAGGTTGAAAAAGAGCTTGTAGAAAAAGGAATATATGCAAGAATAGACGATATAGCCTTAAAAAATCAGATAAAGGTAATGAACGCATTCAGAGGTCATCAGGTATCCGAGTCACACTTCTGCCCCACAACAGGCTACGGCTATGACGACAGAGGCAGGGACACCCTTGATGAGATTGTTGCCGAGGTTTTTGAGGCAGAGGATGCCTTTTGCCGTCACACGATAATCTCGGGTACGCAGGCATTGTGTATAGGTCTTTTCGGAATACTGCGTATGGGCGACACAATGCTCTCTGTTACGGGCAAGCCGTATGATACCCTCGAGGAGGTCATCGGTATCAGAGGCGAGGGCAACGGCTCTCTGCGCGATTATGGCGTAAACTACCGACAGATTGATATGGTGGACGGCACTATCAATTTTACTGAAATCAAAGAGGCGCTTGAGAAAGACAAGACAATAAAAATGGTGTTTGTTCAGCGTTCAAAGGGCTATAGCGTGCGCCCGACTCTGTCTGCAAAAGAAATAGGCGAGATTGCGCAGTTTGCTCACTCTATCCGCCCCGATGTGTATGTTGTGGTTGACAACTGTTACGGCGAATTCTGCGACGAGCACGAGCCGACCTACTACGGTGCCGATATGATTATCGGTTCACTTATAAAGAACGCGGGCGGCGGTATGGCAGAAACAGGCGGATACATAGCAGGAACAAAAAAGGCGGTTGAGCTTGCCTCCTACAGACTCACAACTCCCGGCATCGGCAAGGAAGCAGGCGCAAGCCTCGGTCAGACAAAGAATATGTACAAGGGTATCTTCTACGCACCGCACACTGTGGCGCAGGCACTCAAGACTGAGGTGTTTGCCGCAAAGGTTTTTGAAAAGCTCGGCTTTGATATATACCCTGCAGCAGAAGAGGTAAGACACGATATTATACAGACTGTGACTCTCGGCAGCGAGGAGGGACTTCTCAAATTCTGCGAGGGTATCCAGAGTGGGGCTCCTGTTGACTCTCATGTTGTGCCCGAGGCGTGGGAAATGCCGGGATACGCCGACAGGGTTGTAATGGCAGCCGGTGCATTTACATCAGGCTCGTCTATCGAGCTTTCTGCCGACGGCCCGGTAAAGGCTCCGTACACAGCCTATCTCCAGGGCGGTCTTACATACGAGAGCGGCAAGCTCGGCATTCTCTATGCCGCAGCAAAGGTAACAGAAAAATGACAAAAACGCGCTGCAGCTGGTGCAATATCAAAAATCCCCTTTATGTAGACTACCACGACAAAGAGTGGGCTCTTCCCGTATACGATGATGAAACTCTCTTTGAATTTTTAATTCTGGAAAGCTTTCAGGCAGGTCTCTCGTGGGAAACTATTCTCAACAAAAGAGAGAGCTTCAGAGATGCCTTTGACGGCTTTGACGCAAAAAAAATAAGTGAGTACGGGGAGGACAAAGTCCTACAGCTTATGCAAAACAGCTCTATTGTGCGCAACCACCGCAAGATTGAAGCGAGTGTCAACAATGCAAGGGTTTTTCTGGAAATTAAAAGGGAGTTCGGCACATTCTGCGAGTATATATGGCATTTCACCAATGGAGAAACCATATACGAATCCGACAAGACCTCGTCTGCTCTATCCGACACAGTATCCTATGACCTCAAGAAAAGAGGCATGAGATTTGTCGGCACAACAATTATTTATTCATTTCTACAGGCAACGGGAATTATCAACTCCCATGAAAAATGTTGCTTTTTGTACAAAAGGAATATATAATCATTTTCCATTGTTGACTTTTTGGTAAATATGTGATACAATTCATATGTGTATAAAATGTTCAAAGCAGAGGAGACGAGTATGAAAAAGCTTTTGATAAGAATTGGAGCCATTACTCTTTGTGCTATAATTTTATCTATTCTCAGCCTGTCGGTTTTTGCATACGAGCTTGGTGACAACGATGCAAAAGACGACTGGGACAAGCAGTATGTTTCAGCAGACGCAAACGACGATGGCAAGGTTACAACAGCAGACCTTATTCTGGTTCGACAGTATATCACAGGACTTACCAACGAAACAGCACTTAACATAACTGCAGCAGATGTGTCTGGCGACGGCAGCGTTACAACAGCAGATCTTATTCTTATACGCCAGTATATCGCAGGACTCATCACAGAGTTTTAATAGTCAAAAATCAAAGACAGACCATAGGGTCTGTCTTATTTGTTATATTAAAAAATCTGCTATAATCTGTAAAGGCAAGCGTTGCTGTTCTTTTTTGCTTTTTGGGGCGACCGATGGTCGCCCCTACAGAGTGTACTTTTTGCTTATATTATAGAGCAATTCGCCAATCAGCCACAAAGAAAAACACCGCCTTTGCGGTGTTTCTTCGTTTACAGCTGTACCAGACCGTAAGCCGGGTTCTGTCGTGGACGATTATCTATCTTGTTTCTGCGTTGCCGCAGAAATCTATGCCACCCATGGAAATTATGCCGAGCAAGCATCTGAAAAAATTCAGCTTCCGGTCGGTGTTGCTTCGGATAGGGTTTACACGGCACAGAGTGTCTCCATTCTGTCGGTGAGCTCTTACCTCGCCTTTTCATCCTTACCGGACATAGTCGGGCGGTAATTTTCTGTTGCACTTTCCCTAAGGTCACCCTCGGCGGATGTTATCCGTTATCCTGCTCTGTGAAGCCCGGACTTTCCTCACCCGGGCTGCTTTCGCGATCCCGGGCGCAATCGTCTGGTCTGGTACAGGGTATACTTTTTGTATTATTCGCCCGAGGCGGTTATCTTCCCGTCCTTTACGGCGAATTTTATTTTTGTAAGCTTCTTGTTGTAGTTTGAAATAATAAGCTCGGCTGCCGTGTCCTCAATCTCGGTCTGGATAAATCTCCTGAGATTGCGCGCTCCGAATTTGCGGCTGTAGGAGTTCTTTGCAAGGTACTCGAGCAACGCCGGAGTGTATTCGATACAGATGCCCTTTTCGGCAACCGCGCTCTTGAGCTCATCGAGCATAATTCTTGCAATCTCGCGGAAGTTATCCTCAGAAAGCTGATTGAAGATAATAATCTCGTCAATTCTGTTGATAAACTCGGGACGCAAAAAGCTGTAAAGAGCGTTCTTGATGCGCTCCTCATTCACATCGGCCTCGGTGCCCGAGAAACCTAGAGAGTTCATACCCGTGCTCGAGCCTGCGTTTGTTGTCATTACGATAATTGTATTCTCAAAGCTCACCTGCTTGCCGTGGGCGTCTGTTATTCTGCCGTCGTCAAGCACCTGCAAGAGAATGTTGAGCACATCGGGATGAGCCTTTTCTATCTCGTCAAAGAGCACCACGCTGTACGGTCTGCGGCGTATCTTTTCTGTGAGCTGACCCGCCTCGTCGTAGCCGACATATCCGGGAGGCGCTCCGACAATTCTCGATACAGAGTGCTTCTCCATAAACTCGGACATATCAAGGCGTATAAGCGCCTCGGGCGAGTCAAAAAGGTCGTTTGCAAGAGTCTTTACAAGCTCGGTCTTTCCGACGCCTGTGGGTCCCGCAAAGATAAACGACACAGGCTTGCGCTTTGCGCAAATACCCGCTCTTGAGCGCTTTATCGCACGGGCAACGGCGTCTACCGCCTTGTCCTGACCAATAATTCTTGATTTCAGTCTTTCGGACAGCTTATCTATTCTCAAAAACTCATTTTCTGTAATATTGCTTGCAGGAATACCCGTCCATATCTCGATAACCTTGGCAAGGTGCTCGTCGGTAACCGTGATGTTTTTGCAAAGCTCAAGAAGCCTCTCGCACTCCTCGGTGAGTCTTATCTCTTTTATCTTGAGGTCTGCGAGCTTCTCGTAACGCTCCATGCCGTCGTCCTCGGTATTCTCAAGCTCCTCGCGCGAGCTCTTGGTTTGCTCGAGCTCTTCTTTTTTCTGCGCGGCAAGATTGATATTCTCATCTCTGAGGGCGACAAACGACGCAGCCTCATCAAGCAAATCTATCGCCTTGTCGGGCAGAAATCTGTCTGTGATATATCTTTCGGAGAAAACAACTGTCTTCTCGACAGTGCTGTCGGGAATGATAAGTCCATGGAAAGCTTCGTAATAGTTCTTGATACCCTTGAGTATCTCTATTGTGTCGGACACCGACGGCTCGTTTATAACTATCGGCTGAAAGCGTCGCTCTAGTGCCGCGTCCTTTTCTATATACTTTCGGTACTCGGCAAGGGTTGTGGCGCCGATTACCTGAATTTCGCCTCTTGAAAGGGCAGGCTTCAGAATATTTGCGGCATTCATACCGCCCTCGGCGTCGCCTGCCGATACGATAGAATGAATTTCATCTATCACAAGAATAATATTGCCGCTCGACTTTACTTCCTCAATAAGGCCCTTCATGCGGTTTTCAAACTGTCCTCTGAACTGAGTGCCTGCCACCACAAGAGTCATATCAAGAAGATAAACCTCGCATTTTTTGAGCTTGTGAGGAACACTTCCCTCGGCAATTCTCATAGCGAGCGCCTCGGCAACCGCTGTCTTTCCGACACCCGGTTCGCCTATGAGGCAGGGGTTGTTCTTCTGTCGGCGTGTCAGAATCTGCAGGACTCTGTCGAGCTCTCTTTCTCTGCCGATTACCCTGTCAAGTCCTCCCTCGCGCGCCTTGCCTGTGAGATTTATGCAGAAAGCCTCAAGATTTTTGCGCTTTTTATTCTTCTTTTTGTCGCCCTTTTTGTCGTTTTCTTCGGTGTCACCGCTCTTTTCTTTCTTGGTGCCGCCAAAGATTGCGCCAAAATTCAGCGAGGGTGCACGGCCCTCGGTGTCCTCACCGTCATCGTCATACGGCGGCTCGTCAAAAGCCTCAGCATATTGGGAAAACTCATCGGAAAGCTCGTCAAACTGCTCCTCATCAATACCCATTTTGCCCATCATTTCGTTTATTTGGTCTGTGTTTATTCCAAGCTCTCTGGCACATTTGAGGCAGTATGCCTCTGTAGAACCGTTGCCCGTTCCGTCAAGCTTCTGTACGAACACCACGGCAAGTCTTTTTTTACACCGTGTGCAATAGCGTATCACCTGTTGTTGTCCTCCTTAGTTGTACCGTGCACAAATTCGTCAATTATATATCTGTAAAAATACGCTGCCAGAGCAATAACAATCGCGCCTGCAACAGCGAGGCTCAGTATATTGAGAGCCGCTCCCGAGAGATTTCCCTCAAACATCAGAAGAATTGCCGAAAAAGCAAACATACTGAAGCCTGCAAGCTTTCCGGGTATATTTGATTTTACTACCGTCTTTTTTGTTTTATACACAAAAATTGCGCCGATTGCCTGTAACAGTCCCACAATCACAAATGTCACCACAAAAAATGCAGGAATCTTCCCCTGTGAAAAAAGGCAGAAAAACACTGTAGCGTATGTAAGCTTGTCAGCAATCGGGTCAAGAATCCTGCCGAGGCTGCTCTCACACGCGTGTTTTCTGGCTATATAGCCGTCTGCAACATCAGATATTCCCGATATTACAAACACTATAAAGCAGGATATATACTTGCTTTTGAGAAATTCGCCTATAAAAACAGGTACAAGCAGAATCCTCAAAAGACTAAGCAGATTAGGGACATCTTTTAGTTTCATAACAAAAAATTACCTCTCAAAATACTCTTAAACCATATAATTTACATCGCAAAGAAAGCGAGCGCCACCGCCAGCGGATTTATGGCTGCGAACCACTTATAAATATATGTAGCGGCTATGATATCGTCGTTGATTACAATTCCTGTGCTCTCAAGGAAAGGTGTTGCCGCAGAAACGAGCATGATAAGAACAAACACCAAAAGGGAAGCAACAACAACTCCTGCAACACCGCCGAGCAAAGAATTGAACTGGCTGATAATGGGCGCGGAAGCCACAAGGTTAAGTATCTTCATCACAAGCCACAGCACAATGCTTGCCACAATAAAAACTGCAATAAAAGCAACTGCTGTCGCAAGAGCTGAGCATATAGGTGTGATTATGTGCTCAGCAAGATCTCCTGCCGCCTCTGTGCTGCTCTGCGCGAGCGATTCCTCAACATTGCCCATAAATTTCTCGAAGCTCAGACCTATCTTTGACAAAAGCTCGTCAAGCTTTTCCTTATTCTCGGCAATGGCGCTTGACAAATCAAGATTTTCCGACGCAATATAATCGATAAACCTTTCTTTAAGATCTGTTTCGGTATTCTTATAAAACTGCGTTGCCTTGATTATAGCCGCCACAGGCTTTGCAAAAATAAAAGCACAGACTGCAGACACCGCAAACTTCAAAAAGCTGTAGGCCGTCTTTATAAAACCTTTCTTTATACCGAGTATTACATTGACTGCAATAATAAGAACAATTATGGCGTCAAGTATAATTGCTGTTGTATTCATAGTTTGTAGCCTTCCTTTACTCTTGTTTTTCGCCGTTTTCTCCGGCGGGTTCATAATTTATTTTTTGTTTTAAGGCTCCGCCCGACGAAACAAGAACATACTCGTCTGCGCCGCCTGAAAATACCTTTTTATACTCGCCGTCTGCCGCAATATCCGAAATACTGTTTTCGGTTATCACGCCGCCCGAGTATTTGAATGCCCTAAGCAGAAAATGCTCGAGAATAAATATATCCCCGTCCTTGTGCGAGATGTTGAATATCTCTGACTTGTGCCGGGTGGTCAGAAGCTCTTTCCCCTGATAGTCATAAAATCTTGCCACCATGTCAACGCCTGTCTCGGCAGTTTTGAGTCCAACAGCAAAGAAGTCGCGGAATCTGTAAACGCTCTTCAAGGTATCAAGTCCGAAGTCTGCCTCTCCCGTTTTCTCTCCGCTTTTGTTGAAATAGTGAATACCGCAGTCTGTCACAAGTGAGAACTTTCCGTCTGAGCACAAAAGCGACAGCGGCATCTGTCCGAAAATCTCGAGCGTCTGCGGCGGCTCCTCGGTCGAAATATCAAAAAAGAGAATCTTGCTGTAATAATCTCCGCCATGAGAGCCTGTCGTAGCGCATACAACAGTGTCGCCCGACGAATCAAGCGCAATATCGGTGATGGTCATATCCCTGCTCATAAAGCTGTAGCTCTTGTGAAAGTTGCTGTCGTATACCACAAAGCCACTTGAGTAGCTTTTTTCTTTTGTTATAACGACAAAGCTGCCGTCGGTATCGAGATAAATATATTCTATTTCGGTATCAAGCTCTTTTTCGGCAATTTTTGAAAAAGAGTTGTAAATAGATATATTCTTTCCGTACATATCATATATCATAAAATACTTGTCGTTGCTGACAGATACGGGATTCACATAGCTAAGACTATCCGAAAAGAGCTTTCTGCCCGAAAAGTCATATGAGCTGACTCTGCCGTCGTCAAACACGCACAGCTTGTCACCGAGCAGAGAAAACTGCGCGTCCTCGCCGACAGAAAAGCTGACGCTCCTGTCGCCCAACGAAAACTCGGGCGGCTGAATGTCGATATACCGTAAAAGATATCTGAAATTATCCACGGTTATCTCTTCTCTGTACACCGTCATCGAAAAAATTATAAATATTACAAGTATGACAAGGACCATATATCTTGCAGCCTTGAGGTAGCCTGCCGCTTTTCGGTAATATTCCCTGTCGCTCGTCTTATATGACATTTTTTCCTCCGATAAGTACTTTTGGTTTTAATAAAAAACCTCGTTCAAATAAAGTCCGCAGGCAGGAGCCGTAGGGCCTGCAAAGCTCCGGTCTTTTTTAAGTATGATATCGCTTACGCTCATTTTGAGCTTGTCTTCGTTTGCGGCAAGATAGGTACCTGCAATAATGCGAACCATATTATAAAGAAATCCGTCTGCCTTTATCCTTATCTCAGCAAGCTCGCCGTCGCGCGTGATACGGCAATATTCCACGGTTCTCACAGTGTCGTCGGCTACCGACGAGCCGCTCGCCATAAAAGAGCGGAAATCGTGTCTGCCGCAAATCTGCTCACCAACATGGGATATTCTTTCTATATCAAGCTCTTTGGGATAAAAATGCGCCTTTGACACAAGATGCGGATTCATATATCTTGCATTCCATATCCTATATACATATTCTTTTCCCACGCAGGAGTATCTTGCGTGGAAGCTGTCGTCCTTTGTAAAAACCTCTTTTACGGCAATATCGCAGGGTAAAATACTGTTGAGTGCCAAAAAAATTTTTTCTTCCGAAAGACAGAGCTGCTCATCAAGATGGCAGATATAGTTGTTGGCGCTCACGCCTGCATCGGTCCTACTGCAGCCTGTGACATTGGGTCTGTGACCGATAAGCTTTTCAAGAGCGTCCTGAAGTGTGCCCTGCACTGTCGCGGCGTTCGGCTGTACCTGCCAGCCGTGGTAGTTCTTGCCGTCAAAGGTGATTTTGAGACAGGTTTTCATATTATCCTCGCAAAAACTGTGTTAAGATATATTACCGCACAAAGAATGACAACAATACCTGCAAGTGCTGCCCAGTCGGCCATGCTGCTTTTTAGCACCTTGAGTCTTGTGCGTCCCGCTCCGCCGTTGTAAAGGCGGCACTCCATCGCCGAGGCAAGCTCGTCTGCCCGTCTGAAAGACGAGATAAAAAGAGGTATCAGTATCGGGACAAAAGCCTTCGCTCTCTTGAGCAGGCTTCCTGTTTCAAAGTCGGCGCCCCTTGCTTTCTGCGCGCTTATAATCTTCTCGGTTTCCTCGATAAGAGTCGGTATAAAGCGAAGCGCTATCGACATCATCATGGCGAACTCATGCGTGGGTATGCCTATCTTTGAAAGAGGGCTTGTGAGCCTCTCTATGGCATCGGTAAGAGCCATGGGCGAGGTTGTATAGGTGAGGAGCACAAAAGCTCCAGTGACAAGCAAAATGATTCTCAATGCCATCAAAAGAGCAAATCTTATACCCTCAAGGTAAATGTCTATAACCCAGAAAGACACAAGCAGCGTTTCTCCTCCTGTGAAAAGTACATTCATAATCGCTGTGAAAATAAGAATAAAAAGCACAGGCTTCATGCTCTTTAGGATTATGCGCGGATTTATCTTTGAAACGGCTATAAGAGCGAGCGCCATAACAGTCACAAGCGCAAACGACGCATAGCTTGCCGCGCAGAAAATTGTGACTATATAAAATATTGCAAAAACTATCTTAAATCTCGGATCAAGCTTGTGAACAAAAGAATCTCCGGGGAAAAACTGTCCGAGGGAAATATCGCCTAACATCAGTTTCCTCCTTTTTTTGCAACAAGCTGTTTGAGCATACCGTACGCCTCATCGACAGTAAAGACCGAGCCGGGAACAGAAACGCCCATACTGCGCAGCTTATTCATAAGGCTTGTGACCTGAGGGGTGTCAAGTCCCGAAGAAATAAGCTCGTCGTAATGCGAGAAGACCTCGCCGGGTGTGCCAGATGCAAGAAGTTTGCCGTGTGAAAGTGCGATGATTCTGTCAGAAAACTCAGCAACATCCTCCATGCTGTGAGAGATGATGACAACAGATTTTCCGTCTGCTTTTTTATACTGAGAGAGTCTGCCGAGTATCTCTCTGCGTCCTCTCGGATCAAGACCTGCCGCCGGCTCATCGAGCACAAGCGTATCGGGATTCATTGCCACAACGCCTGCTATGGCAACGCGTCTTTTCTGTCCTCCCGACAGGTCAAAGGGTGATTTTTGCAAAAGCTCCCGGGATATTCCCGTAAACTCTGCCGCAAGCAGCACTCTCTGCCTCACTTCGCTCTCGGAAAGTCCCATATTGCGCGGACCGAAAGCGATGTCTTTTTCGACAGTTTCCTCAAACAGCTGGTACTCGGGATACTGAAAAACAAGTCCCACCTTGAATCTTGTGCTGTAGGAGGTTTGCTTCGACTCATTTATATCAACTCCGTTGAGCAAAACTCTACCCTGTGAGGGTTTCAGCAGTGCGTTCATCATCTGGGCAACAGTAGACTTGCCCGAGCCGGTGTGACCGATAATGCCCGTGACAAGACCGTCTTCAATTTTGAAAGAAAGATTGTGTACGGCAGTCTTTTCAAAAGGGGTGTTCTTGCCGTATACATATGATACATCAGAAAATTCTATCATTTTGTCTGTTTTCCCAAATTGTCCTTACTTTTTGTTGATACTGTCAAAAATTGCCCTTGCCGCCTCGTCCTCGTCAAGCACCGTCATTTCGATATCGGCGCCGTCGTCATAAAGGCGTCTTACAAGCTCGGTTGACTGAGGGACCTCGAGTCCCACCTGTTCAAGGCGCGCCTTTTGTGCGAAAACCTCGCGCGGTGTGCCGTCAAGGATAACTCTGCCATCGTCCATTACCACAATTCTGTCGGCGCACGCCGCCTCATTCATATAATGAGTGATGAGAATCACGGTGATACCAAGCTCGTTTTTCATCTTGTATATGGTGTTGATTACATCTTTTCTGCCGCGTGGGTCAAGCATAGCCGTTGACTCGTCAAATATGACGCACTCGGGCTGCATGGCAAGTATGCCTGCGATTGCTACTCTCTGCTTCTGTCCTCCCGACAGCTTGTGGGTATCGTGGGAGGCGTATTCCGAAAGCCCCACCGACTCGAGAGCCTCGTCAACCCTTTTTCTTATCTCGGCTGACGGCACTCCCATATTCTCGGGAGCAAAAGCTACATCCTCCTCAACAACGCTTGCAACAAGCTGGTTGTCGGGATTCTGAAACACCATTCCCACACAGCCTCTCATCGAAAAGATATCCTCGTCGTTGTCCGAGCAAAGAGTTCTATTCAGTTTTTCACTTGTAACAAAAACTTTGCCTGACTCGGGCTCGAGCACGCCGCAAAGGAGCTTTGCAAGGGTTGATTTGCCCGAACCGTTATGTCCGATAATTGCGGTAAACACGCCCTTTTCAAACTCGATATCAAGGTCGTGAAGCACCGCAAACTCATCGTCGTCATAGGTAAAGCAGAGCTTTTCGGTTTTTATAATAGTGTTCATCTTTTTCCTTTTATTTTACTTCTGCCAGCGAGCGGAAGAGCCTGCAGGAAGACTGCTGCCTGTCTGAGTAACAGGTAAGCCTATTTCGTCGGCGCTGACATTTCCGCCGTACTTTTTCTTAAAATGAAGCTCAAGAAGATATCCGACCGTCGATGCCGAAAGTCCTGTGGTATAGGAATTTATAAGTACAAACAGGGGATTGTCGGAAATAACCTTTGAGCAGAGCTCGACAAGCCTGTCTATATCTTCCTCAAGCTTCCAGAGCTCGCCCGACGGACCTCTGCCGTAGGAAGGCGGGTCCATGATAAGTGCGTCGTATTTTCTGCCTCGCCTTATTTCTCGCTCAAGGAACTTGATGCAGTCGTCGACAATATATCTTATTGGTGCGTCAGCAAGCCCTGACAGTGCGGCATTTTCCTTTGCCCAGGAAACTATGCCCTTTGACGCGTCGACATGGCAGACCTTTGCCCCCGCAAGGGCACTCGCTACAGTTGCGCCGCCTGTGTAGGCAAAAAGATTGAGGACATTTATTTCCCTGCCGGTATCTTTTATCTCCCGTGAGATTTTATCCTGTATGAAATCCCAATTGACAGCCTGCTCGGGGAAAACTCCCGTATGCTTGAATCCTGTCGGGCGCACGCAGAATTTCATATTTCCGTAAGAGATATTCCATCCCTTGTCAAGAAGTCCTGACGGAAGATTTTTTATATCCCAGCTGCCGCCGCCCTTTGATGAGCGGATATAGCGAGCCGAGTATTTATTCCAGCTTTTGTGATTTTTTTGATTCTTCCAGATTACCTGCGGATCGGGACGGACAAGAATAATATCCCCCCAGCGCTCAAGGCGCTCGCCGTCCGAGGTATCAAGAAGCTCGTAGTCGAGCCAGTTCTTTGACTGCCACATAAAATGCTTTTCTCCTTAGTGTGCTTATACATCGGCAAGATCGATATATTCGGCGCCGTGCTGTGCGATGTAGTTCTTTCTTGATACAATATCGTCGCCGAGAAGTGTGTTGAACATTGCAAGAGTTACATCCTCATCCTCGGGAGTAATTCTTATAAGCCTTCTTGTCTCGGGCGCCATAGTTGTCTTTGCCATCATTTCAGCGTCGTTCTCGCCAAGACCCTTTGAGCGCTGAATTGTATATTTGTTGTCACCAATTTTGGCTAAAATGTCGCGTTTTTCGTTTTCGTTGTAGGCAAACTCAATGCCGCCTTTCCATGTTATCTCATAAAGGGGCGACTCGGCAATATATATCCTACCCTCTCGGATAAGCGTGGGCAAAAGCCTATATATCATTGTAAGTATAAGCGTTCTTATCTGATATCCGTCCTCGTCGGCATCGGTACAGATGACAATCTTGTTCCACCGCAGGGCATTCAGGTCAAACTGTGCAAGGTCTGTCTTGCCCTTTTTGCGGATTTCAACACCGCAGCCGATAACCTTAAGCAGATCAACGATAATCTCACTTGCAAATATCTTGTCGTATCCGCTCTTAAGACAGTTGAGTGTCTTTCCTCGAACGGGAATTACTGCCTGATACTCGGCGTCACGCGCGAGCTTTACAGAACCGAGCGCAGAATCACCCTCCACGATATATAGCTCTCTGCGCGTGGCGTCCTTGCTGCGGCAGTTTACAAACTTTTCTACTCTGTTGGCAATGTCGAGATTTGTCGACAGCTTCTTTTTGAGATTTACTCTTGCGCTCTCGGCATTTTCTCTCGAGCGCTTGTTAATAAGAACCTGCTTCGCGACTCTCTCCGCTTCCTTCGGTCTTTCGGCAAAGAACACCTCAAGGCTGTGCAGGAAGAACTCTGTCATCGCGTCGGCAATAAACTTGTTTGTAATCGCCTTTTTCGTCTGATTGGCGTAGGAAGTCCTTGTCGAATGTGAATTTGTAATGAGGATAAGCGAATCCTCGATGTCGCCAAATGTGATTTTACTCTCTGTTTTCGTGTATTTTCCGTTATTTTTAAGATATGTGTCAAATGCCTTTACAAAAGCACTTCTCGCCGCCTTATCGGGTGAGCCGCCATGCTCAAGAAAGCTCGAGTTGTGAAAATATTCTATCCTGTTGATGCTGTTTGAAAAGCAGAACACCGCTTCCATCTTGAGCTTGTAGTCGGGCATATCCGGTCTGTCTCTGCCCTGACGCTCTGCCCTGTTGTAACAGGGGGTGGACAGTGCTCTGATATGCTCACGCTCGGAAACATCCTCGTTTTCCTCCTGAGGCTCTTCCGCCGTTTCCTCGGAAACAGTCGCTTCCTCGCCGTCTCCAAGCAGCTCACGCACATAGTCAACTATACCGTCTTTATAAAAATACCTTGATTCGGTAAAGCTGCCGTCTTCGTTCTCAAATTTTAGTGCAAGCGTAAGACCTGCATTTACCACAGCCTGCTTGCCCAAAACCTGTTCAAAATGCTCATAGGGGATATTGATGTCGGTAAAAACCTCAAGGTCGGGCTTCCATACAATATGGGTACCGGTGCGCTTTTTGCTGTATTCTTCCCTGATAAGCTCGCCGTCAACCTCGCCTTTTTTGAAGTTGATTGTATACTTTGTACCCTTTGTATAGCTTGTTACATGCATAAATTCGGAGCTGTACTGAGTAGCGCAGGCACCAAGTCCGTTAAGACCGAGAGAATACTCATAAGCCTCGCCGTCGTCGTTTGCATACTTACCGCCGGCATACAGCTCGCAGAAGACAAGCTCCCAGTTGTATCTCTGTTCTTTTTCGTTCCAGTCGAGCGGTACTCCTCTGCCAAAGTCCTCTACTTCGATAGTATGGTCCTTGTGTACCGTTACATTTATAAGATCACCGTGACCCTCGCGGGCTTCGTCTATTGAGTTGGAGACAATTTCAAAAAAAGAGTGCTCACAGC
The DNA here is from genome assembly GCA_045580005.1 of Eubacteriales bacterium. GTDB lineage: Bacteria > Bacillota > Clostridia > Oscillospirales > CAG-382 > UMGS1052. The sequence goes on from JAZNMZ010000003.1 coordinate 68,380, forward strand.
CCTCGAGTCCGTCAGAGCCGAAAATAACCGCAGGCCTTTTGCGCACACGGTCGGCGCCCTTGAGCATAGAGATACTGTCGTTGCCGTATTCTGCTGCTTTTTTTGCCATTTTATACTCTCCTTTCGATGTATATTTTTGTGTCTAACTATCCATTATATTATAATCATTTTATTATATAATATTTTTGGCTTTTTTTCAAGTAAATTTTTATTAATTTATCCTTAATATTACATTTTTTTGCCTATATACAAGGCTTGTTCGCACCTATATGCAAAAACAAGGCAAAAAGACCTTTTAAGTTTACATAATCCGTGTTTTTGGAAACGAAAACAGGGAGTGTGGGTTTTGTGGGTAACTCAAAAAATTTCCCCTAAATCCGCATTTTTAGGGGTAAAAACGCCCTACTTACACACATTACCCACAAAGTTTCCCACATTTTGATGGCAAAATACGCAAATTATTGTGAGTACATTATGTAAATCAGACGCACTTTTGTTCCCAAAAGAGCAGCATAAAAGGGGTGTGCAAAACTTCAGGGTTGCGGCATTTTTCAGCCTGCAACCCTATATTAAAACGCTATTAAATTTAGGTTTTCGCAAAATCAGATGTTTTTCCAGTATTTTTTGTCAAGATTACGGAACTGCACCGCCTGTGCGACATGTTCCTTTTTTATATCCTCGCTCGCATCCATATCGGCAACCGTCCTTGCCACGCGCAGAATCCTGTCATAGCCCCGTGCCGAAAGACCAAGGACATCAAAAGCATTCTTCATCACCTGCTGAGCGCTCTCGTCGAGCCTGCAATATTCTCTTATCATAGCAGGTGTAAGGTCGCCGTTTGCCACAATACCCGTGCCGCGGTATCGCTCCTCCATGATTCTTCTTGCCGCCATAACGCGCTCGCGTATGCGTTCGGACGACTCTGCCTTTCTGGTGTCCGAAAGCTTGTCGTAGCTAAGTGAGGGCACTTCTATCTGTATGTCCATACGGTCAAGGAGCGGTCCCGAAACTCTCGAAAGATATTTATCTATAAGTCCTCTTGAGCAGGTACATTCCTTGACAGGGTGTCCGTAAAAGCCGCATTTGCACGGATTCATCGCGCACACAAGCATAAAGCGCGCCGGGAACTTGAATCTTCCGCCAACTCTTGTTATTGTAACCTCGCCATCCTCGAGCGGCTGCCTGAGTCCGTCTGTGGCGTCCTTGCTGAACTCGGGAAGCTCATCAAGAAAGAGCACTCCGTTATCGGCAAGAGATATTTCGCCCGGCTGCGGAATCCTGCCGCCGCCGACAAGACCCGCCGACGACATATTGTGGTGGGGCGAGCGGAAAGGTCTGCGTGTTATAAGCGTCTGCCCTGCGCCGATATTGCCCGAGGCAGAATATATCTTTGTGGTTTCAAGCGCCTCCGAGAAGCTCATGGGAGGAAGAATGCCCGGTATTCTCTTTGCAAGCATACTCTTGCCCGCGCCGGGAGGCCCGACAAGAAGAATATTGTGCATACCTGCAGCCGCAACCTCGATTGCGAGCTTAACCTGCTCCTGTCCCTTGACATCGGCAAAATCGGGAATACTGTCATAATTAAGATTAAAAAGCGCGTCCCTGTCGCACTCGGCAGGAGAAAGAGTGTTTCCGTAGAGCAGATGATTTACAAGCTCGGAAATATCCTTTGCGCCGTATACTCTGATACCGTCGACAACAGCCGCTTCGTTGACATTGTCAAAAGGCACATACATCTCCTCAAAGCCTGCGTCGCGTGCGGCAATACACATAGACAAAATCCCATTTGTCTTGCGGAGTGCGCCGCTCAGCGACAGCTCGCCTGCAAAGCACTTTCTTTCAAGTGAAGCCCCCTCAAGGATTGTGCATTTGAGTATCGCAAGCAGTATGGCAAGGTCGTATGCAGTACCCTGCTTGAGCATGTCCGCAGGAGCGAGATTTACCGTAATTGCCATAGACGGGAATTCAAATCCGCTCGACTTTGCGGCGGCTTTTATTCTGTTGTATGCTTCTTTTACTGAAGTGTCGGGAAGACCCACTATATCGAACTTTGGAATCGATGAAGAAGCAAAGCATTCGACATCAACTATGTAGCCGTCAATTCCGACAATTCCTGCGCTGTTAACCTTTGATAGCATCTATACCCTCTGAAAATACCGTCAGCAATAATACTTGTCCACAACAGAGCACATCTTGTCGTACTTTGACATCATATCCTCGCAGAGTCTTATCTGACATCTTGCGCGGTCAAGGTTGTGCTTGTCTCTATGGGTCTTGAAATATACATCTCCGCTGAGATAGTCAAGAAGGAATCTCGCCGCAACCTCATAAGTAAGAGTGAGGGCTGCAAGAGCCATGCTGTCCTTCTCGGCAGGTGTGATAAACCTCTTTACCTCGGATACAAAACCGCTTGTAAACTGCTCGTAGTAATCAAGATTCATACCTACAAGCGAGAGGTCCTTTTCGTCCTCGGTTGTTTTGTTGGCGCCAAATCTTATAGCGTCGCCAAAGTCGTATGCCGAAAGTCCCGGCATAATTGTGTCAAGGTCAATAACACATACAGGCTTGCCCGTATCTATATCAATAAGAATATTGTTATATTTTGTATCGTTGTGAGTAACACGGTAAGGAAGAACCCCATCTTCGTGCAGCTCGACAAGCTGTGAAAAATACTTCTTGTGTTTTTTGATAAACTCTATCTCACGAACACACTCTGCCGCTCTGCCGCAAATGTCGCGCTGTGCTCCCGCAAGGCAGTCGTCAGCTCTCTTTCTTGTGTTGTGGAAGTTGGGAATAGTCTCGACAAGCTCGTCCACATTCATGCCCGACAGGATATCCTGAAATCTGCCAAAAGCGTGTCCTGTGTTATAAAGAACCTCGCCATCGGTCATAACGGTATATGTCCTTGACAGTACAAAACGGCTGAGTCTCCAGAATCTGTCTTCAATGACACAGTAGTTCTCGCCGTCATTATTCAGCATAAAGCCAAGAATCATCGCCGCCTCGGGACTGTCCGGACCGAAAGTCTTTGCTATATACTGAGTTACCTTTTTTATGTTATTCATAACGGTATAAGGGTCTTCAAAAACATGAGTGTTGAGCCTCTGATAAATATAGCTCGACTTTTCTCCGTCTTTTATAAAGTTCACCTTTATCGTATCGTTGATATTGCCGTCCCCCACAGGTCCGCAGGAGGTCATTTCACCCTCGATACCATATTTTTGTGTTAAAATTGCTATGTCCTTATTTAAGATTTCTTCTGTCATGATTAAAAAATCTCCTCAATTTTTTTGGTACACGCTATTTTTATTATACAACAAAAAAACTGTATTGTCAAATACAATTATTCGACAAACAAAAAAGAGCCTTGCGGCTCTTTTTTTCTTGTGAAAGATTACTCTTCTTCAGTCAACATTTCTCTCATTTCTTCGATTGTCTCAAGCCAAGCATCTCTGTTAGCTGCGAAATCAGAAGCGTATGTGTTGTTGCCTGTATCTACCATTGTGCAAAGATCCATATAGAAGTCAGAATACATACATCTTGCAGAATCTCTGATAATGGGAAGCATACCTGCCGACTCGTCGTCACGAGTGTTCTTAACTGTCAGAACGATGTCAAAGTATGCAGGGGTAAGCTCCATATAGCTGCGGTATGCCATCTCTTCAAGCACTGCAGCTGTCATTTCGAGCTTTGTGTTTGTAACAGGGATGTATGTCATGCCTACCATGTTGGAAGAACGGCTGATATACTCGGATTTCTCGTCGTACTTCGGGAAAGGAATGATACCGAAGTCAAACTCTACATCACGAAGTCCTACAACCTCATCAAGGAAGAGGTCCTTGAACATTGCTCTGCCTTCGTTGAATGCATTAACCTGACCTGCCCAGTCTGACATTTCAGCCTTGGCATACTTCTTTCCTGCGAAAAGGTCTATTACCTTGTCAAAAATGTCTGTAGCAAGGTCTGTGTTCTGGTTGAGAACAGGCATATTGTCGGCATCCTTTTCAACATTCTTGTAACCAAGACCCATAGCAAGAGCGTCGCTCATTTCCCATGTCCAGCCGACAAGACCATATCTGTCTGTATCCCATTCCTGAATACCGTCACCGTCGAGGTCCTTGGCACCCTTCATAACAAGCTCTGCGAACTTGTCGTATGTCCATGTGCCGTCGAGAACATCCTGGTAAGGATACTCAAGCTCGAGCTCATCGAAGATGTCCTTGTTGAATACAAGACAGTCGATAAGTCCGATGTACATAGCGTAGTCACCTGTCATAACATATACCTTGTCGCCGAAGCAAAGGTCCTTTGTGATGTTCTGGTACCACCAGGGCTTGGAGATGTCGATGTAGGGAAGTGTGTTCCAGTCTACAAAGTTCTTCTGAAGAATAAGCTCGGGCATACCTGTGTGCTGAATATGAGTAAATGCCTGGTATGTATCGTCGTTCGACATGATAAGAGTCTGAATCTGCTGTGTACCCTCACGCTGACCTGCGTTATCGGAAGATACGCCACTCTTAACAATGTTCATTTCGATACCGAAACGCTCGGCTACCGCTGCGTTTCTCTGATAAACGATATCGTTTACGATATCGCCTGTTTCTTCTTCAGCATAAATCTGCTGTCCTGAGCTACCGATAAGAAGCGAGAATTTTTCGCCGTCAAAGCGAACTTCAGCGGGAACGCCGCTCTTTTCTTCGCCGTCGTCGACTTCTACTTCGCCAGAAACATCTGTGTTGGGTGTTTCGTCTACGGGGGTCTTAACTTCGTCGTCTCCACAGGAAGTAAAGATTGCCATCGTAGGTACCGCTGCAACAAGAAGCGCTGCAAGCAGTGCAAGTGTTCTTTTCATACAAAAGCCTCCTGAAAAATTGTGTTCACATATTGTGACATACTATATTTTAACTTAAATACATATAAAAGTCAATAAGTTTTACAAAAAAAGAGCCGTACGGTCCTTTTTTTGTACAATATTACTGTATATTCTCAGTTCAAAAATCCTTTTATAATCTGTTCCTCGGCTTCGCTCTCAGAAAGACCCAGAGTCATAAGCTTTATAAGCTGCTCGCCTGCTATCTTGCCGATTGCAGCCTCGTGTATCAGCGACGCATCGGTATTGTTGGCGGTAAGTGCAGGACTTGCAAGCACTCTCGCCTTGTCCATAATAATCGCGTCGCACACGGTATGTCCTGTGCATCTTGCGTTGCCATGGAGAATGCTGACAAAATCCTGACAGCTCTCGTCCTTCGCGACACTTCGGCTCACGATATTGCACGAGCAGTCGTCACCGTCGAGAAAAGCTTCAAACTCTGCCTTTGCGTTCTGCACACCTGTAGTCATGACCTTTTCGTGGACAACAAGGCTTGAGCCTGCGCCAAGATGTGCTGTCGTCTTGCGAAGTGTGTCATCAACACCTGATATCTGAGTTGCTTCCATTTCCATAGACGCACCCTCGTCGAGGTTTACGACTGTTGTGGGGTTCATAAGGCGCTTGCCCTCTCCCTCTCCGTCGCCATAGTGCTTTTCTATATAGCGAACCTTACTGTTTTTGCCGACATTGAATGTATGCACGCCGTCATGTGCACTGTCGCCTGCGCCGCAGTTGTGTATGCCGCAGCCTGCAATAATTGTAACATCGCAGTTGTCGCCAATATGAAAGTCGTTGTAAACGCTCTCACGCAGACCGCTTTCACTGATGATAACTGGAATGTGCAGGCTCTCGTTCTTGGTGCCGTCCTTGATATAAATATCAATGCCCGAAACATCTGTCTTTGTGACAATATCAATATTTGCGGTAGTGTTGCGCGACTCGCTCTTGCCGTTTTTGCGTATATTATACGCTCCGACAGGCAGACTGTCGAGCTCTGCAACTTCCTTGAGTAGCTTTTTTTCAAATATATCCATCATTTGCTGTCAGCTCCTCTCTTATCGTCGGCGAGCTTATCTGTAAGCACCTTGCAGGCGCCCTCATCAGACCTTAAAAGCTGCGGAAGAATCTCGTTTTTGTCGCCATATGAGGCAATCTTTCCGTCTTTTATATAAACAATCTTGTCTGCCATATTGAGAATTCTTTCCTGATGGCTGATTATAAGAATACTGCCGCGAACCTTTTCGTACATATTTTCAAATACATGGATAAGATTCTGGAAGCTCCACAGGTCGATACCCGCCTCGGGTTCATCAAAGATGGCAAGCTTTGCCTGACGGGCAAGAGTCATAGCAATCTCAATCCTCTTCAGCTCGCCGCCCGACAGCGTTCCGTTGAGCTCCCTGTCGATATAGTCTCTCGCGCAAAGTCCCACATCACTCAGGTACTCACAGGCTTCCTTTATTGTTGTGTCTTTTTTACTCGCAAGCTTAAGCAAATCCTTGACATAAAGGCCCTTGAAATGCACGGGCTGCTGGAAAGCATAGCTTATACCGAGATTGGATCTCTCGCTGATAGACATATCGGTAATATCAACGCCGTCAAAAATAATCTTGCCTGAGGTCGGCTTGTCTATACCCATAATAACCTTTGCAAGAGTAGATTTACCGCCCCCGTTTGGCCCTGTAAAGGCAACAAAACGGTCGTCAATCTTAAGGCTTACATCTTTCAGTATTTCCTTGCCGTCTGCCGTAAAGCAGACATTTTGTAATTCAAGCATTATTTTCACTCTCTTGTTGTTTTCTTTTTATCTCAATTTAATATTATACAAAATATCTTCTCTTTCGTCAAGAGGATATAGCTATTTTTTAAAGACCCGTCCCGCGCGAAGCTTGTTTTTCCTGTCGGCAGGCTTTTTGTATATATTGCCGCCATCGCACTGAACAAAGGCAAAAGCGACCTTTTTCGCTCCCGAGGATACAAGCAGGTCGCGGCAGGCCATGGCTGAAGCTCCAGTTGTTATAATGTCGTCTATAATGATTACCTTTTCGGGAATTTTTATGCTATTTATAAGACGGAAGCTCAATTTTGCGTTTTTGAACCTGTTGCGCTGCGAAAGATGCTTCTGTTCATAGGTTACGGGAGCTTCATAGAATCCTGCCCTACGCAGGAGCGCGCCCGCTCCTGATACCGATTTCTGCAGAATTTTTGTCTTTATTATCTCCTCGCAATGGTCGACGCCGAAAAGGCGCTTCTTTGCCGCAGTTCTCGGGATATAGGTGATAAAGTAGCTGTCGCTGTCGGGTATGTTTGCGATAGCTCTTCCCAGATACTCTGCAAACACTCTTGAAATCGCCTCGGATTTTTTATGCTTCATCCTTGCCACGAGTCTTCTCGGCAGATTTTCGCACAGTTCAAACACTCCGACACCAAAGCTGCCGTCGACATTAACTGTCGGATAGGTCGCAGTTTTGTCAAGTTCGCGCCTGCACGCTTCGCAAAGACTGTTGTCCTGCTCATCCACAATCTCGCCGCAGACGGCACACTTGCACGGGTAGACAAATCTTCTCAATTTGTGAAAGAGTCTATACCTTTGTGCAAAGCCTGTTACTTTCTGTAATATATACAATCACTCACTTTTGGAAGTAAAATTTTTAAAGACGGCTGCAATAGCCGTCTTTTTAATCAGTCTTCTGTTTCTTCATCGCCGGGAGCAATGACAACGCGTCTGTCGCTGTCGGCTCCGATAGAATATGTGTGAACCCCGCGGATGTTCTGAATTTCAGAATGGATAATTCTGCGCTCATACGCTGCCATAGGCTCAAGAGTCATACTCTTCTTGTAGTTTGCAACCTTGCCTGCCATGCGGCGTGCGAGCTGCTTTAATGTTTCCTCTCTCTTTGCACGGTAGTTTTCCACATCAATGCAAACCTTGATATACTGGCGCTTATCGGGATCCTTGGGGAATCTGCTTGCCGCGAGATTTGCAAGGTACTGAACAGAATCAAGCACCTCTCCGTGTCTGCCGATGAGAACTCCGAGTCCGTTACCCTTGATTTCAACAAATATGTCCTTTTCCACGGTGCTCTTGCCCTCGGGAATCTTCTCATCCACCTTGACAAGCTCTGCCACAGCGTCAATACCCATATTCTTGATAAGGGTATTGAGGAAGTCGAGAGTGAGATCCTCTGCCGAATCTGTCGCCATAACCTTTACCTTAGCGTCCTGAGAGCCGATGCCGAAAAGGCCTTTCTTTGCTTCTTCGAGCACTTCCCAGGTAACAGATGACGCATCCCTGCCGAGCTTTTCCGCACCGAGTGCGACAGCAGCCTCGACAGTCTTTGCCGTAACTGTAATTTCCATAAATACAATACTCCTTTTACTTACACCCGCATGGCGGGCCGATTTTATATATTAAAAATATATTCTGCTCTTTTGCGGTTAAGGACGGCGCTTTGCCTTGGGAGCTACGCCCTTTTCGCGGATTTTTTCAAGATAGTCGGACTTTATACCCTTTCTGGCATAGATAAAGGGCGAGTTGGACTTTTTCTTCTTGGTGACAGACTTTTTCTTTATGGGAGCTCTTTCGAGCGCCTCTGAGGAGGGCTCGTCATCACTGTCGTCTACTGCGACAACATTTCTCTTGCTCTTTTTGCCTTTCATAAGAAGCTCTGCCTCCCTGATTTCCTCAGGTGTGGGAGCCTTTACAGGGAAAAGCTTGAAAAGTAGAATCTGCTGACCGATAGAAATAACATTCTGGAATATCCAGTAAACACCCACAACGGCAGAAACAGAGAAACTGAACCACAAAATCATAAGCGACATTGTCCAGTCCATAAACTTCATAGAGCCTTCCTGCTGCTGGCCGGCATTGGGGTTATATGTGAACTTGCGGATAACCTTGCTTGTGAAGAAAGAAGCAAAGAAAACAAGAATCGGGACAACAACAAGCCATGATTTGAAATCAGGAGTGTCCATAAGATTGAGTTTTCCGCCAAAAAGGCTTACACCGTTGTAGAACTCAGTGAGGCTTTCGCTGAGTCCCGCATCGTTCATAAACACATCAAAAGCTGACTTGAGCTCCTGCGGTGCCTTTGAAATATGGTGAAGCGCGTCTGTCTGAGTCATTCTTGTGCCAAGCTCAAGACCAAACTGCTCGATATGATTTGTGAAGAATTCACCCATAGCCGAAATCTTGTCGGCGGTAAAGCTGAAAACACTCGAAACAGGCTGTCTTATTGCATTATAAAGTGCGATAATGATGGGGAACTGCACAAGAAGAGGCAGACATCCGCCCATGGGGTTATACTTCTCGTCGGCATAAAGCTGCTGGATTTCCTCCTGCATCTTCATCTGGGTGGCCCTGTCGTTTCTGCCGGCATACTTCTTCCTGATAGCCTCCTGCTTGGGAGCGATACGCGCCATAATCTGCTGGCTCTTTTGCTGCTTTATGGAAAGGGGCAAAAGAAGAAGCTTTACCGCAAGGGCAAAAATAAAGATTGCAAGAATAAAGTTGCCGAAAAGGTTATAAATAGCACCAAGCGCTACACCAAACCAGTTGTAAAGGAATGCAAAAATTCCGCCGCCGCTTGCTTCAACCGTCACCTTTTCTTTTGTATCAAGCTCTGCATAGGGAGTCTTGTCCTCGTCCTCCGCAACCTGAGGGGGTTCTGCCGTCGGCTCTTCTGCAGACTCTGCAGATTCGTACGGTATCATAAGCCCGTTTTCTGTCTGCTCAGGCACGGCATCTTCGGGCTGTGCAAAAGCCGAAAATGTGCAAATGGTAAATATTAGGGTTATACAAAACAAAACCGATAAAGTTTTCTTCATCATTTACATCTCCTTGATGTTGTCAATTATAAGTGTCTTTGTATGCAAAACCGTTAAAAGGTGTTATTTTCGATACGAATCACGGAACATAGTCTATTCCGCCACGGCTAAAGGGATTGCAGCGCAAAACCCGCCAGAACGCGAGCGCTCCGCCCTTAAAAAAGCCGTGCTTTTCAAAAGCGCAAAGTGCATACTCCGAGCAGGTAGGATAATACTTGCAGCAAGGTCTGCGCTTAAGCTTTGAAAGATATTTTCTGTAAAATTTAATTAAAGCAATACAAATATACTTCATTTTTTCTTTTTATTAAATGTATTTTTAATATCATAAAAATCTTCTTTTGAAAGAATAGAGCGCAAAGCTCTTGTCATATCCCCCGATTTCATATAAGGGGCAAAGGCTGCAGCTCTTGCGGCAATGACAATGATATATCCGTCTTTTATATATTCAGCACAGTTGCGGTACGCTACTCTTATAAGTCTTTTTACCCGGTTTCTCTTACAAGCCTTGCCGAGCTTGCGGTTTACTGTAATACCGAGAAGTGTACGAGGAATGCTGCCGTCGGGCGTCTTTTTATAATTACGCATAACATATACGGCGCAGTATTTGCTTACTTCGCACTTGCCTTTTGTATATGCCTTTGAAAACAGGTGATTTTCGGTAAGGGGGAGGATAAACTTTTTCATTTTTCTTTTTCTCAATCGCAAGACCGTCAAAAAATTCCCGTCATAAGTCACAAAAAGGGTGCGTGACATTATCCGACGAAAAGTGCCGGGAGTCATAGCACCCTGATTTTGTGATGTCTGAACAATCAAACTGACAAAAATCTTTTGTCAAGGCAGAGCCTGCAAAACTCTTAGTATGTGAGTCTTGCTCTACCCTTCATGCGTCTTCTCTTAAGAACCTTTCTGCCGTTTGAGGTTTTCATACGCTTTCTGAAGCCGTGTTCTTTCTTTCTCTGACGCTTCTTGGGCTGATATGTTCTAACCATTTTTTAGCACCTCACTTTCTTTCACTGTGTCGGTCTTATATGTCAATGTCAAACTGATTTTTACATCTGCATATTTTGCCGATATACGGATATTATATACCAAACGCATACATATTGTCAAGTAGATTTTTTCTTATTTTTCAAAAAAATCCGTATTTTTAAAGAAATGCTCGCATATTCTTAAAAATTAACTCATATTTTTGACCTGTCAAGGTAGGTTTGCAGTATAATCTGCGCCGAAAGTGTGTCGATTGCCTCTTTTCGCTTCTTGCCGTAGGTTCCTGTTTCTGACATATAGCCTGCGGCGAGTATCGTTGTGCGGCGTTCGTCAACAAGCTCTGTCTTGACTCCTGCAAGCTCCTGTACAAGCTCAGAAAACTTGCGTGTTCTCTCGGCTCTTTCACCCTCGGTACCGTTCATATTCTTGGGCAAACCGATAACAACAAGCTCTGCACTGTATTCTTTTACTTTTTCAGACACAATTACGGCAGCGTTTTTTATACCTGTAACCTTAAATGTGCCTATTCCTCCGGCAAGAAAACCTGTGGGGTCTGACACTGCAAGCCCCATGCGCGCCTCGCCGAAATCCACTCCTAATATTCTCAATGTATTTTCTCCGTTATTTTATTTTAAAAGCGGCAGGAAAAACTGATAATTCATATCATCCCAGCCGGGTAACGACTCGTGTCCGTGATTCGGAAAAACCTCAAGCCTCTTTTTTGACCTTATTGCGTTATATGCCGCGAGCTGTGTGGGAACAGGACAAACAACATCGCGAAGAGCCGTCGCGAACATAACCTCGCCTTTTATGCGTGAGGTAAAATTCTTGACATCTATATATCCGAGCATTTCGTAAATCTCATCCTCGTGTCTGCGCTCGGGATCGTACTTTTCAAAATAGCTTTCTGCGAGGGTACTATACTCGCCCGAAAAGTCGCAAAGATACGGAAAAGCAGGCGCAGCTCTTTTTATCTCAGGCACAAGGCTTGCACAGATAAGACTGAGCGCTCCCCCTTGCGAGCCGCCGTATACTCCGAGCCTGTCGGAATCTACATACGGTAGATTTTTTACAATCTTTGCAACAAGATAAACATCAAGGTATATGTGCCTGTATGTGAGGTGTTCTCTTCCAAGATTCAATCCCTGTACCGCCTGCAAAAGCTCTTTGTCGACAGACACATCACCGTACTCAGATTTTCCCGCCTGTCCCCTGCAGTCAAGCGCCGCCACAACAAACCCCGATGCGGCATACTGCATATACAGCGAAAAATCGACCGAGCTTCCGCCGTAGCCGTGGAATGTGAGAAGTGCGGGAGCCTTGTCCTTTATGCACTTTGGCGCAAGCAGTTTTGCATAAACTCTCGCATTATTTGTGCCTGTAAAATACAAGTCAAAGCAATCGACTACAGGTGAGGGGAAATCAGCAAGAGTTATACTCACATCAAGAGGCAGGCTGTCTGCGAGAGCAATGCTCTCTTCCCAGAAGCCGTCAAAATCGGCAGGTTTGCTTCTTGCTCCCATATATTTTCCGAATTTTTCAAGAATATTCTCGGTCATTGTCTACTCTTTTCTCTTGATTTTTTCCTTGCTGCCGTCGGGGCGCTTGATATAGGTGTTGTCGAGAATGTCGACAAAGTTCCTGCGGTAGTCCTCGATATATTCCTTGCGAAGTCTTGCCTGTTCTTCCTTTTCGGCGTCGGTCAGCCCCTCCGCCTTTGCCTTACGGGCAAGGGCATTTATTCTTTCAATCTTTTCGCTAATCATTGATCTCCTTTTACCGACTGCTTTGATGCGTCGCGTGTGAAAACAGCGGCTATATACATATGTGTCGTACTCTTCACCGTACTTGCAATAGGCTTTACCTGAACTGTATGAACTCCCGGCTCAAGACCTGAAATTATAAGCTTGGGGTTTGTAGTCGAGCCAAACGGTCTTTTTACGGTCGTTTCTCCGTCTATAGTGCACTCAAACATCTCGGACGACGAGAGGTTTGTGTACAAAAGGAGCTCTGTGCCCTCAAATGTGTAGGTGAAGGGCGCCATATCTTCTGTTATCTCTGCCTTTATTGTTCCATTTTTGTAAAATCCCGTGTGGAGATTCTCAAGAGAGAATGTCCAGCCATCGTTGTCGCGCAGAAGATCCTTTGTTGCATACTCCACAGTTCTTGCACCATCAAGCAGATACTCGCTCTGCACGGCAGGGAGCGTGTGGTCGACAACCTCAGCTGTAAACTCAGATTCGAGCAGCGCGTTTGTGAGATATTCCTTTATTACATCAAAGTAGAATGCATATCCCTCGTTTGTGGGATGTACTATATCTGTAAAATATTTGCTCCAGATTTCACTTGTGGTATTATATTCTGATGGGTCGATTGTATCTGTGAGCGCTCTTCCCACATAAACAAGGGGAATGTCATACGCCTCACAGATTTCGGCGTGGCCCTGTGCTGTCGGATAGAAGAAATCCTCACGGGAGGCTCTTGTGGAGTCGATAGATATGATACAAACAATGTCACAGTCTGGGTGAGCGCGTCTTGTATCACGCACGATAGTCTCGAACTGTCTTTTTGCAGTGTCCTTACTAAAACTGCCGTAGGTGTCGTTTATCGCATATTCGATAAACATGAGGTCGGGATCTTCGGCAATAACATCGTTCTGAAGACGATAGGAGCCGAGCAATGTTCCGCTCTCGGCAACAGTCTTGTTGATTTCAACAATTTTTGCCTCAGGGAAGCTTTCTTTAAACCATTTTGTGGTCTGTGCTCTCCATGGATAAACGCTTTCGTTTGTCGCACCTGTGCCTGCGGTTACAGAACCTCCGTAGTAGAGAATACGCAAAGATTTGTCCTGTGTGAGCTTTGTGTATGTGTTCTGCAGGCTGTCGCGGTAGTAGATATACTTATCGAATTTATTGCCCGAGCTTGTGATTGTTACAACTCTGTTTTCTCCGTCCCACTCAACGCCTGCCCCTGCGCTCTCAGAAATAAAGCGTACAGGTACAAGTGTGCGCGAGTTTACGATAACAGGCGCGCTGTCAAGAGTCTTCTCCTCGCCGTTGACATACGCTTTATCTTCTCCGACTGTCATTTTGATAGTCGTGTCATCGTTTGTTGCCGTAACCTCATAGAGCACCGGATCCCACTCAACCTGCATACCCATTGCCTCAAAGATAGCACGCAGAGGCACCATTGTTCTCGAGTTAATAATAACAGGCGGCTGGTCGAACTCCAAATTTCTGCCGTCAAGCTTAACTGTGATTTCATTTTCTTGAGCAAAAGCAACGCTCACCGAGCACAAAATCATACATACAGAAAGTAAAAGTAAAATTATTCTCTTCATATTTTTCTCCTTTTTGTTATATATCGAGCTTTTTAAAAGCCTTTATCCATTCTCTTTTTATAAGTTCGTGGCCTGCGTGGGTAGGATGTACGCCGTCGCCGGTGTAATAGCCTGCGCCCATTTTTTCCTCCGCCTTGTCGAACAGCTCCATCAGAGGGACAAACACAAGTCCGTTCTTCTCGGCAACTCTGCGTGCCGCAGCAGCTCTCTTTTCTGCTTCAGCTCTAAACTCGTCATAATAGGGGGCGCTGCCTGCGCCGTGAAGAAGGAACGGTTCGAGTATCATAATCTTAATGTTGGGAAGCGCTTCCTTTATCTCCTCGATAAGGAGATTGTAATACATCTCGTATTTTGGAGCCGAAACGCCGTTTTTACAGCTGAACTCATGCCATACATCGTTGATGCCGATAAGAATACTCATAACATCGGGCTCAAGGTTTATAATATCATACTTTATTCTTTCGATAAGGTTTGTTACACGGTCACCGCTGACACCTCTGTTTAAAAATTCGTACTCACCGGGATGGTCGAAGCCAAGAGAGGCGGCAACAAGTGTCGCATATCCGCAGCCTTTATTGAAATCGTCCGTTCTGCTTCTGCCTGCGTCTGTTATAGAGTCGCCCTGAAAAAGTATTCTTGTCATAATATTTCCTCCGAATTCACAACAATTCAATTCTAATTATAACTCTTTTTGTGCAAAAGTCAACTCTTTTCGCATTTGCAATATAACAAAAAAACGCCCTATGAGTTGTGCTATTTGCACAACTCATAGGGCGATAAATGAGACTTAAGCCTTTACTTTTTCGATGTATGCGATAAGGTCGTTGATTGTCTTGAACTTCACTGCAACCTCATCGGGAATTTCAATATCAAATGTTTCCTCGAGAGCCATAAGAATCTCAACAGTGTCAAGAGAATCAGCGCCGAGATCCTCAATAAGGTTTGCGTTCTCGTCAATCTCAGACACATCAATGCGAAGATGCTTTGCAAGTATTGCTTTTATCTTGTCTACCATAGGTTTTTCCTCCAAAAAAATTAATGATATTAAAAATATCGGTGCAATTATACCATTTTTTGCCCTAAATATATTGTCACTAATACATACAATGTGTAACTATTTTTTTAATTTCTACACAAAAAACCGCCAAAAATCACCTGAAAAGGAATAGGTTTTTCTTGATATACGGGTAAATTGCACGATAAACGGCATAAAACACCACTGCCTGCAGAGCATCCTTGATTATATTAAAAGGAAGTGCGCTGTACGCAACAAAACTCATTATTTTGCTGTTATCCGCACCAAAATACATAGGTGCGATTACAAAATAATTGGAAAGCATTGCAGCTGTCACCTGAATCACACTTGATATCACAAGCACTATTACAAGCTTTTTCTTCATTAGCATATTGGGAAGAAGAAACCTCGAAAGATAGCCTGCCGACACGGCAAATGCCGAGCCTACAATAAAGTTTGAAAGCTCGCCGACAAAGCCTGTGTCCGAAAAAGGCAGATGAACGAGGTTTTTGCAAAGCTCAACAATCATACCACACAGTGGTGATATTGTAACAGACGCCAGAAGCGCGGGCACATCCGAAAAGTCGATTTTTAAAAAAGGAGCTGATGACAGCACCGGAAAATGCGGAAAGAACATAAGAACTGTCGCAATTGCCGCCAAAAGCCCGAGATACACTATAGTTTTTGTTGTAAGACGCATAATATATAACCTCCGTTATCAGCAGGGTTAATACATGGTTCTTTCAAATTTGAGTATAAAAAGCAAAAAATGCCTTGATTCAAAACTACAGTTTTGAAAATCAGGGCACAAATGCAGGGAAACCCCGCAAAACTTCTTTCTATTTATCCAGACTTTACTGTCGGCTCCGGAATTTCACCGGTATCGGCAAAAGACTTATCTTTTGTTCTCGGGCTATACCGCCGGTAGGGAAATGCTCCCGTCCCTGAAAGAAAAATATTAACCTAAAAAAATATACTGAATATTATTTCGGGATATGCAGCTTTCGCTGCATATCCCTGAAACACAATCATTTATCAAACCTTTGAAATTCGTGAAACGAATTCCTCACAGTTTCTCACTTCGCGAGATGTCGATTAGTCTTTAATATCGATAACTACGCCTGAACCAACTGTTCTGCCGCCTTCACGAATAGCGAAACGAAGTCCCTTTTCGATAGCGATAGGAGTGATGAGTTCAACATTCATATCAACATTGTCGCCGGGGTTGCACATTTCAACGCCGTCGGGAAGGTTGATAACGCCTGTAACATCAGTTGTTCTGAAGTAGAACTGAGGTCTGTAGTTAGAGAAGAAAGGCTTATGACGGCCACCTTCTTTTTCTGTAAGAACATAAACCTGACCTACAAACTTCTTGTGGAGGTTGATAGAACCGGGCTTAGCAAGAACCTGGCCTCTTTCGATAGCTGTCTTGTCGATACCACGGAGAAGAAGACCAACATTATCACCAGCTTCAGCATAATCCATCTGCTTGTGGAACATTTCGATACCTGTGATAACTGTCTGCTTGCTTTCCTTGATACCAACGATTTCAGCAACATCGTTCATCTTAACCTGGCCTCTTTCGAGTCTACCAGTAGCAACTGTACCACGACCTGAGATAGAGAATACATCTTCTACAGGCATAAGGAAGGGCTGGTCAGCTGCACGGTCAGGTGTAGGAATGTAAGAGTCAACAGCTTCCATAAGGTCGAAGATGCACTTGTACTCAGGAGAGCTGGGATCTGTGTTTGCGCTGTCAAGAGCAACTCTTGCAGAACCACGGATGATCGGAATATCGTCACCGGGGAAATCGTAAGAAGAGAGAAGGTCTCTTGTTTCCATTTCAACGAGGTCGAGGAGCTCTTCGTCGTCAACCATGTCGCACTTGTTCATAAATACG
>JAZNMZ010000004.1:0-9001 GCA_045580005.1 Eubacteriales bacterium
CTCATGATCGATCCTCGTAACCTCGACACACTTTTACATCCTCAGTTCGATGCAAAGGCTCTCAAGGCTGCTACTCCTATGGGTAAGGGCCTCGGCGCTTCTCCTGGAGCTGCTTGCGGTAAGATCGTATTCACAGCTGAAGATGCTGAAAACTGGAACGCAAGAGGCGAAAAGGTTGTTCTCGTAAGACTTGAAACATCTCCTGAGGATATCACAGGTATGAAAGCTTCTCAGGGTATCCTCACAGTTCGTGGCGGTATGACATCTCACGCAGCCGTTGTTGCTCGTGGTATGGGTACATGCTGTGTATCCGGCTGTGGCGAAATCAAGATGGACGAAGACAACAAGAAGTTCGAGCTCGCAGGTAAGGTATTCCACGAGGGTGACTTTATCTCCATCGACGGCTCGACAGGTAACATCTACGATGGTATCATCCCCACAGTTGACGCTGAAATCGCAGGCGAATTCGGCAGAATTATGGCTTGGGCTGATAAATACAGAACACTTAAGGTTAGAACAAACGCAGACACACCTGCAGACGCTAAGAAGGCTCGTGAGCTCGGCGCTGAGGGTATCGGTCTTTGCCGTACAGAGCATATGTTCTTCGGCGAGGGCAGAATCGACGCATTCCGCGAAATGATCTGCTCCGAAACAGTTGAAGAAAGAGAAGCAGCACTTGCTAAGATTCTTCCTATGCAGCAGGCTGACTTCGAAGCTCTTTACGAGGCACTTGAGGGAACTCCTGTATGTATCAGATTCCTCGATCCCCCTCTCCATGAGTTCGTTCCTACAGAAGAGGCTGACATCGCAGCTCTCGCTAAGACTCAGGGCAAGAGCGTTGAAACAATCAAGAACCTCATCGCTTCTCTCCACGAGTTCAACCCTATGATGGGTCACAGAGGATGCCGTCTTGCAGTAACATATCCCGAAATCGCAGTTATGCAGACAAAGGCTGTTATCCGTGCGGCTATCAATGTTAAGAAGAACCATCCCGACTGGAATGTTAAGCCTGAGATTATGATTCCTCTCGTTGGGGAAATCAAGGAGCTTAAGTATGTTAAGAAGTTTGTTGTTGAAACAGCAGACGCTGAAATCGCAGCATCCGATGTTAAGCTTGACTACGAAGTTGGTACAATGATCGAAATCCCCAGAGCAGCTCTCACAGCTGACGATATCGCAAAGGAAGCTGACTTCTTCTGCTTCGGTACAAACGACCTTACACAGATGACATATGGCTTCTCAAGAGACGACGCAGGCAAGTTCCTCAACGCTTACTATGACGCTAAGATCTTCGAAAACGATCCTTTTGCAAAGCTCGACCAGATCGGTGTTGGTAAGCTTATGGAAACAGCTATTAAACTTGGCAGACCTGTAAACAACAAGCTCCATGTAGGTATTTGCGGCGAGCACGGTGGCGACCCCACATCTGTTGAGTTCTGCCACAAGATTGGTCTTGACTATGTATCTTGCTCACCTTTCCGTGTGCCGATCGCAAGACTTGCAGCAGCTCAGGCAGCTATCAGCAACAAGTAAAAATATCGTATGATATTAAAATCCTCCCGAATTTCGGGAGGATTTTTTTGTCCTTTTATTCTGCAGCTGTGCTGTATGCTTACAAATAAACAAAAAAGAGTATCACCGAAGTGATACTCTTTTAATTTTTATACTATTACTTTCCTCTTTTTACATAGGTTGTGTGAAGGATTTCATGCGCCTTGTGGCTGCCGGGCTCGCCGAAGAATTCATCATAGATTGCAATGATTTCAGGGTTCTTGTGTGACTCGCGGTAAGGAAGATCCTTGTCTGCGTCGTAGAGAACCTTGGCTCTGATTGCCTTGAGGTCTGTGTAGTTTCTGACAGACATAGGCTGTACAGGCTGCCCGCCGCCGTTTACACAGCCGCCGGGACAAGCCATAACTTCCATAAACTGGATGTCTTCTTCGCCGTTCTTAATCTTGTTGAGCATAGCCTTTGCGTTTGCTGTGCCGCTGACAACTGCTACATTAACTGTGTGCTCACCGAGCTTATAGGAAGCTTTCTTGATGCCCTCTGTACCGCGTACATCTACAAGCTCAAGCTTGTCAAGCTTAACGCCGAGAGTAGCCGCTGCTGTTCTGAGCGCAGCTTCCATAACGCCGCCTGTTGCACCGAAGATCGCACCTGCACCTGAGCCAATTTCGAAAGGACTGTCAAAGTCTTCATCGGGAAGTGAAGTGAACTCGATACCTGCTTCTTCAATCATCTTTGCAAGCTCTCTTGTTGTGATAGCAACATCAACATCAGGAACACCTGCTGCAGACTGGTCGTCGCGTGTAACCTCGAACTTCTTAGCTGTACAGGGGATAACCGATACAAAGAAGATGTCCTTGGGGTCGATACCGTGCTTCTGTGCGTAGAATGTTTTGTATACTGCACCGAACATCTGCTGAGGTGACTTGCAGGATGAGAGATTGTCAGTGAACTCAGGGAAATAGTGCTCACAGAACTTAACCCATCCGGGCGAGCAGGAAGTGATGAGAGGAAGCTTGCCTCCCTTTGTGAATCTTTCAAGGAACTCGTGAGCTTCTTCCATGATTGTAAGGTCAGCGGTAAAGTTCATGTTGTATACGCCGTCAAATCCGAGACGCTTGATAGCAGATACCATCTTGCCCTCTACATCTGTACCGGGCTCCATGCCGAAGCATTCGCCGAGCGTAGCTCTTACTGAGGGAGCTGCACAAATCGCAACATGCTTTGTGCTGTCGCCTATTGCGTCCCAAACTTTCTGTGTGTCGTCTTTCTCTGTGAGAGCACCTGTAGGGCAGGCAACGATACACTGACCGCAGCCGATACAAGGTGATTCGCTCAGAGGAGTGTCAAACGCACATCCAATGTGTGTGTCAAAGCCTCTGTCGTTTGCGCCGATAACACCAACGCCCTGGTTGTGCTTACATACAGCAACACAACGGCGGCAGAGGATACACTTGTTGTTGTCTCTTACGATATAAGGAGTTGTTGACTCGATAGCGAACTCATTCTTGTCGCCCTTGAAGTGGTCTACATCTGTAACGCCGTATTCCTGACAGTACTTCTGAAGCTCGCACTTCTGATTTCTTGTACATGAAAGACAAGTCATATCATGGTCTGAAAGGATAAGCTCGAGGTTGAGCTTTCTTGCCTTGCGGATTGCAGGAGTGTTTGTGAAAATCTCCATGCCCTCACCAACAGGCTGTACACAGGCAGCCGCGTAAGAACGAGCGCCCTTGATTTCAACAAGGCAAAGACGGCATGCGCCTATTGCATTGATGTCCTTCATAAAGCATAATGTAGGAATATTTATATTAGCTGCACGGCATGCTTCGAGAACTGTGGCATTCTTGTCTACCTGGTATTCTCTGCCGTTAATTTTGATGTTAACTGTTTCCAAAACTAAATTCCCCTTTCTTACTTCTTGATGATTGCGTCGAACTTACATTTTTCAATACAAGCGCCGCACTTGATACACTTAGTTGTATCAATAACATGAGGATTCTTAACTGTACCCGAGATAGCGCCAACAGGACATACACGGCTACAAGCTGTACAACCCTTACACTTGTCTTCAACAATAACATACTGGAGAAGATTCTTACAAACGCCTGCAGGACACTTCTTGTCGCGAACATGAGCAACATACTCGTCTCTGAAGTATCGGAGTGTTGAAAGAACAGGGTTGGGTGCTGTCTGTCCGAGACCGCACAGAGCAGTTGCCTTGATGTGGTAGCAGAGTTCTTCGAGCTTGTCGATGTCTTCCATTTCGCCGTTTCCGGAAACTATCTTGTCAAGAAGCTCAAGAAGTCTCTTTGTACCGATACGGCAGGGAGTACACTTGCCACACGACTCGTCAACTGTAAACTCAAGGAAGAACTTGGCGATGTCAACCATACAGGTTGTTTCATCCATTACGATAAGACCGCCTGAGCCCATCATAGAGCCGATAGCGAGGAGTGAATCGTAGTCGATGTGTGTATCAATAAGAGATGCAGGGATACATCCGCCGGAAGGACCGCCTGTCTGAGCAGCCTTGAACTTCTTGCCGTTAGGAATGCCGCCGCCGATTTCTTCGATTACTTCACGGAGTGTTGTACCCATAGGAACTTCAACAAGACCTGTATTTGTAATCTTACCGCCGAGGGCGAATACCTTTGTGCCCTTGGATGTTTCTGTACCCATGGAAGCAAACCACTCAGCACCTTTGAGGATGATCTGAGGAATATTTGCGTATGTTTCAACATTGTTGAGAACTGTAGGTCTGTCGAAAAGACCCTTAACTGCAGGGAACGGAGGACGGGGACGAGGCTCACCGCGGTTACCTTCGATTGATGTCATGAGCGCTGTTTCTTCACCGCAAACGAATGCGCCTGCGCCGAAACGAAGCTCGATATCAAAGCTGAAGTCTGTACCGAAGATGTTCTTGCCCAAAAGTCCGTACTCACGAGCCTGCTTAATAGCAATCTCAAGACGCTCGATAGCGATAGGATACTCAGCTCTTACATAGATGAAGCCCTCGTCTGCACCGATTGCGTAACCGGCGATAGCCATAGCTTCAAGAACTGCGTGGGGGTCGCCCTCGAGAACAGAACGGTCCATGAACGCTCCGGGGTCACCCTCGTCGGCGTTACAAGCAACATACTTCTTGCCGCCGTCCTGAACGAGGTTCTTAGCGAGCTGCCACTTTTTACCTGTGGGGAAGCCTGCGCCACCGCGTCCGCGAAGACCTGAAGCGAGAATACAGTCGATTACTTCGTCCTGTGTCATGCTTGTAAGAACCTTGCCGAGAGCCTGGTAACCGTCCATGCCGATATATTCGTCAATCTCCTCAGGGGCGATAACGCCGCAATTACGGAGAGATACTCTGTTCTGCTTTTTGTAGAACTTTGTGTCGTTAAGAGCGCCGTACTTGCCGTCACCGAGCTTTGTCTCGGCGTATACAAGTCTGTCAACGATCTTGCCGTTTACAAAATGGCTTTCAACGATTTCGGGAGCATCCTCTGGAGTAACCATGCTGTAGAATGTTCCCTCGGGATAAACAATCATAATAGGTCCGAGAGCACAAAGACCGAAACAGCCTGTTGTAACAAGCTTAATCTTGTCTTCGATACCGTGCTTCTTGAGCTCGGCTGTCATTGCCTCGGTGATTTCCTTACTGTGAGAAGAAGTACAGCCTGTACCTCCGCAGATAAGGACATGTTTTTTGTCTGTCTTTATAACAGCACTTTCGTCATGCTTTCTGAATGAAACTTCTTCAAGCATTGACTCCTTTATTTTTGTGAGCTGGTCAATAGTCTTAATTAACATCTGTTATGTACCTCCTGTCCCGATTATTCATACTTGGCGATGATGCCGTCCACATCTTCTTTTTTGAGTCTGCCGTAAACTTCATCATTTACAGTGAGAACGGGAGCAAGTCCGCATGCGCCGATGCAGCGTGTTGCATCGAGCGAATACTTACCGTCGGGACTTGTGCTTCCGGGAGTAACGCCTAACTTGAGTGTAATTCTGTCAACAAGATCCTGCGCACCCTTTACATAGCAGGCAGTTCCGAGACATACTGCGATTGCAACCTTACCCTTGGGGTTGAGTGCAAACTGAGAGTAGAAAGTTGCGATGCCGTACACTTCCTCAACAGAAGTGTCCATGCCATCAGCAATCATCTTCTGAACTTCAAAGGGAAGGTAGCCGTAGATTTCCTGAGCCTTTTGAAGGACAGGCATCATAGCGCCCTGTGTTCCACGGTGTTCAGCGATTACAGCCATGAGCTTTTCTTCCTGCTCTTTTGTGCCGTTGAAAGCAACTGTGGTCATCGTTTTTTTCATAGCTTATTTTTACCTCCATCGCGGGAAATACCGCATTATTTAACTGTGTTAATCAATCAGCACGAAACTTTGATATAATTTTCACAATCATTCCGTACATTCCACCATATTATACACTATTTTTTCAAGAATTTCAATACATATTTCGAAATATCTTTCTTTTATCTTATAAAAATTGTGATAAAAGCTCCAAAAAACAGAAAAACAAGATTTTTATCACAAAATATTCAGTTTTTTTGCGTCATTAGCTGCATAAAGATTGATTTTTATCGAGATTTATGATAAAATATTATATAATTTACACTGAAAAATTACTACTTCATTTTTAAGGAAGTGCAAAATGTACGATATTTTAGATAAAGTAAATACACCTGAAGACCTCAAGGCTCTTTCGCAAAAGGAGATATTGGCTCTTAATGATGAAATAAGAAAATTCCTTGTCGACAATGTCACAATCACAGGAGGTCATCTGGCGTCAAATCTCGGTATTGTAGAGCTGAGCGTTGCTCTGCTCAGAGTTTTCAATCTCCCTGAGGACAGAGTTATATACGATGTCGGACACCAGAGCTATGTACATAAGATACTCACAGGACGCAAGGACAGATTTCTCACCCTGCGTCATGAGGACGGACTTTCAGGATTTACAAAGAGAACCGAGAGCGAGTACGACTGCTTCGGAGCGGGGCACAGTAGCACATCGGTTTCTGCAGCTCTGGGCTTTGCTGAGGCCGACGCACTTTGCGGCAGGGACAACTATACGGTGGCGGTGGTGGGTGACGGCGCTTTTACCGGAGGTATGGTATATGAAGCGCTTAATAACTGCTCGGACAAGCTCAGGCTTATTATCATTCTCAACGATAACGAGATGTCTATTTCAAAGAATGTAGGCAACCTTTCAAAGCGCATCACAAAGGTGAGGACTACAAAGGGATATATGAGATTCAAGAGAAGAGCAGCAGCTTTTTTTGACAGTATTCCACTTGTCGGACACCGTCTGCATAAATTTGCCGGAAAAGTAAAATTTATGCTCAAAAGTGCTGTTTATAACCTCAATTTCTTTGAAAATATGGGACTCAGCTATCTTGGTCCTGTTGACGGAAATGACTATTTCTCTCTTGAAAATATGCTCAATGAGGCAAAAGAAAAAAATGGCAGTGTGCTCGTACATATAAAGACCAAAAAGGGAATGGGCTATGACATTGCCGAAAAGAATCCCGAAAAATATCACGGCATAAGTCCCAGCAGCAGTTCAAGGAGTGCTAACGGCAGCTTTTCGTCGAAGGTGGGTAGTGTCCTTACCGAGCTTGCAGGGGAAAACGAAAAAATATGCGCAATAACCGCCGCGATGGGAGTCGGAACAGGGCTTGACATATTTGAAAAAAAGTATCCGCACCGTATTTTTGATGTAGGTATTGCCGAGGCTCATGCCGTAACATTTTTTGCAGGACTTTCGGCGGCAGGTATGAAGCCTGTTTTTGCGGTATACTCGACATTTTTGCAGAGGGCGTATGACAGCCTTTTGCACGATGTTGCGCTCCAGGAGCTTGGAGGTGTGCTGTGTATTGACAGAGCGGGACTTGCTCACGAGGACGGAGCTACTCATCATGGTATATACGATGCAGCGTTTCTCAGCGAGATTGACGGTATTACAATCTACGAGCCCGTAAGCTACAAATCACTTGAAAATATGATGAAAAAGGCAGTGTCCGACGACGGTCTTTATGCCATAAGATACTCAAAGGGCGCGCAGTATGACGAGCTTGTTGAAGCTTTCTTTGCCGACGGCAATTTTGATGACTTTGGTATCAGAACGACCTATGATAACAACGGTGTGTTTGACTGCGAGAATATTGTTATTACCTATGGCAGAATTGCATCCCAGGCGCTGCAAGCAGCAAAGAAAATAAACACAGACAAAAACCGCCTTGGCATTATTCTTTTGCAGACACTCTCGCCTCTGTCAGAACAGGCAGAGCTTATCTCTGAGAAAATCGGCAACAAAAACTGCAGAATCATCTTCCTTGAGGAGGGCATCAAAAAGGGCGGCGTAGGTATGCTGCTTCGCGAGGAACTCGAAATGTGCCTCGGTGCAGATATCGACTACAAAATTCTTGCAATAGACGGCAAGATTCCCGAGCAGGGCGAGCTGTGCTCACTTTATAAAAAGTGCGGAATTTCGGCTGAAGATATTATCGGTCTTTGCAGGGAAGTGTCGGTTGAAAAGCTATGAGACTTGATATTTTTCTTGTAGAAAACGGTTATTTTCCCACCCGCGAAAAAGCAAAAAAATATATTTCCGACGGCAGAGTGAAGCTTGACGGAAAGGTAATTACAAAACCGTCAAAGGAAGTCTGTGACTGCGCGATGATAGAGGTGTCAAGACCTGATGATACCGAGTATGTCAGCCGCGGCGGCTACAAGCTGCAGGCAGCAATAGAGCATTACCGAGTTGATGTGTCGGGACTTGTTGCGTGCGACCTCGGGGCGTCTACAGGCGGCTTTTGCGACTGCCTTTTGCGACGCGGTATCAAAAAGGTATACGCCGTCGATTGTGGTCACGGTCAGCTCGATGATAAAATCAGCTCGGATGAGCGCGTTGTATCCATGGAAAACACCAACGCAAGATATCTCGAAAAAAGCCATTTTGAGGACGAAATTGATATCGCTGTAATGGACCTTTCTTTTATATCACAGACACTTGTTTTTCCTGCCGTGTCGCGGATACTGAAAAAAGGCGGAATGCTCATATCTCTTATTAAGCCGCAGTTTGAGGTCGGAAGACAGGGACTCTCCAAAAACGGAATTGTAAAGAACGAAAAAAACCGTCTTGAGGCTGTCCGAAAGGTTACAGAAAATGCCAAAACATTCGGTCTTGTGCCGCGTGATTGTATTACTTCTCCCATTCGGGGAGGTGACGGAAATGTTGAATATCTGTGTCTATTCGATTATGTGTGCTGATTTTGAGTGAATTTTGTATATAATTTGCATAAAATATGCAAAAACTCTTGTAAATCCCGGAGAATAATGATAAAATATACAGTATGAATGCATAAACGATAAGGATGAAACATAATGAAATTTGTTATTTTTCCAAATCAGAATAAAGATGTCGGACTTGAACTTACCAAAAAGACCGCACTCTACATAACCTCTCTCGGCGGCAGTGT
>JAZNMZ010000005.1:0-29411 GCA_045580005.1 Eubacteriales bacterium
GGTAGCGTTCTCAACAGCCTCCTTGTCGGTATCAACCATATCACCCAAAATTAGTGAAGCTGTGTCAAATGCCAAACCACCCGCTTGGTTAAGTAATGAATTGTAATATGAGTCACTAGAGAATTCTTTTGTGAGAATTGATAACAGAACTGTTTTATAATATGAGGAGGGGTCTTTTTTAAGTTTATCACCATAAAAGTTTTCTAAGAACAAATCCCAACTAACCAACCCGCGTTTATCTGCTTCTTCTGCAAGATATGCATAGGGAAGTTTGAGACCAGTAATTTGGTCAATATATCCATCAATATTGTCAGCGAAGTATTCTTCAAAACTTCGTTGGTCTTGACCAAGATTCATAAGAAAAGTTGGAGTTTTTGTTTTTTCAACATTATCAAGTCCCAACTCGCCACAATACTCTTTTCCCCACACATATAAATCATTGTTATTTGTGATCGCTGCAGCAAATTGAGCTGAGCTGGAAATATATATTTTTTTTACATCTTTTAAAATTTGGGTTTGCTTTAGATCATTTGTCGAAGAATCCCAATAATTGTCACTTAAAATATCGCCGCTCTCCCATAAGCCACCATCATTATACAAATATAATGTATAACCACCCACAGAATGAATATCTAAAATATCAGTAAAAGTAGCAACTGGGCTTAATGTGTCTTCGGGAAATTGAATTCCTTTTTTTTCATAAAACATCTCATCACTATACAAATACGTTATACCGTCATCTTTCTTTATTGCAAAATGACCACCATAACAGCTACCATAATATTCCTTTACACCATTAATTGTGGTTATAGGTTTTTCAAAATTACCTCTGTAAAAATACAATTTATTGTCATGTGTAAGTAGTGTTACTATTTCACTGCCTTTATTGTCGTATATCTTCTTTACATTTGAAAGTATCAAAGTATTATCATAATCACAATACGCGTTTCCATCATTCGTTATAAAAATAGCATTAGAGTATCCATCTTTATAAATCTGCGAAACATTATCAGAAATCTTTTTTTTAGTATACAAATCGTTATCATAGGTGTTTTCGTGTACCCAAAAACTAGAGTCATTGTACAAAACAAACATCCTATAAGAATTTCCGACTACAGAATGAACATTGTTGTCAAATACTTTCCATTTGAAATCGCCATCTTCAACCAAAAGAGTACCGTCAGTTTTAATTATTACGTCAGCATAATTAGAAACACTTTTAACATTATCCATTTCTTTTGTAGGAAGATGCTCGTTGTCAAATGTAAAACCACGATATCCCCAGGAATATAATTCACCAGTAGAAGTAATTGCCCATGACAAACCATCGTCGTTTTGAACTATTGGTAATTCGTGTTGTTGTGCAAATACGTCAATAGAAAACGCAGAGAATAATACTGTAACTAGCAACATAATTGTAATAACTGATAATTTTTTCTTCATTTTTGTACCTCCTAAAATTACCCTATGCTTAACGAGAAAACATTATTTTTCAATTAGCATAACACATTTTTTGTTTTTTGTCAATTTTTGATATTTTGTAGTTGGACAGACACACAAATAATCCTAGATGTTTTTATATTCACGTTGATGGGAACTGTGTTGTTGTAAGATAGATGTTTTATTGGTTCAATAAATTGTTATGGTTGCTACCATTGATTGCATTTGCACAATTAGATCTTAAAATCTTTTTTCATCATTATACCTCCTGAAACAAAAAGTGCGCCAACCGTAGTTAACGCACCGAAAAACGCAAACTCCGATTGTCGCGAAACAAACCTTAACAGAAACGGGAAAACCCTTAATACTCTACCAAGTGGAATTTGCGCTTTTACCAAATTCATATAGGTAGAGTGTGTTAAAAAAGGTATAGTTATCCCTTGTAAAGATAAAAATCCCCCGAGTTTCTGATTATTCAGTTTGTTTCGCTCTTATATTATACCACTAAATTAAGAAAAAATCAACTGTATTATGTGTATGAATCAATTTTATACGATTAATTTGTCGGATTTGTTGTCTAAAAGGTATAATATAATTATAAAAATCTTTTTGAAGGGAGGTAACGTTTTATAGGAGATAATGGTCCAAGCCTTGATGAACTTATAGCCGAAGCAGAGGCTAAAAAGGGAAATGATAAAGAAACTGCTACTAAGAAAACAGTAAACTTAAGAATTATCACTTTAGAAAAGGGATATTCTTTTCTACATTCCTGCAAAAAGCCCAAACGAGATTTGCGTAAAACGTGCACTCGTTTGGGCTTGATTTATGCAATTTTAAATTACTACATAGGGTTTTACAACGTTCAACTACATCATACTTAAATACTCAAAATAGTCATTCTTTATCTGCGTCAAACAGTTTCTGTGTTTCATCTTCAGTTATTTCCAACTTTAAGAACTCTAATAGTCCCTTATTGATTGCCGGTTTAAAGGCATTTTCCAAATGCTCAATTATTGCTTGATTGGCACCGTGGTACTGTAATTGTCTTCTTGTACTTTCGGGTAAAATAGGAATAATAACAATTAACTTTGCCTTATGTTGCTTGGCAGTTGTATAAAAATAAATTTTAGACAAAGTGTGATATAGTGTATAAATTTGGTGGTAGACGGAATAAGGCATTGTTACCTCTATAAAGAACTCTTCGTTTATTGTTTTGTAATAAGCATCGAATACAATATTACGATTCATTATTGGGTCAACACCAACAAATTCGTCTGAAAACTTTATTTCTTTATGTATTGATGTACTCGGGATGTCATTTTGCCTTATAAATTTGTCTAGCGCAAATCGCTCAATACCTCTGAAGAAATTTGTGCGTGAACGAGGAGATATTGTCGCTGTTTCCTTTGGAGCATTATCGATAATTTGTTCCTCTGATTCACGTTTTTCTTCAATGTCGTCTGGTTGTGCTTCTTCAACAAGGATTTCACGTAAACCCTTTGAATCCATACCAAAAACATTTATATTTTTATTTGATATGGTAGCAGAAACAACATTTAATAATTGTGTCCGTAGTTCTCGATTTTCTTCTTTTTGACTTTTCAATTCTCCCAATGTTTTGGCATTTTCCTTTTTTAAGCTTATGATATTTGAAATGCTAAAACTATCGAATATTTCTGCTAATGAAAGAATAACCAGTATTAATATTAAGCAAATAATTTCTGGAGTTATAATCAGAGAAGGAGTCCCTCTAAAAAAAGAAACTGTAATAATTGTTACAACAAATACTACTAGGGCAATAATCAAAATTCTTACAAACCAATTGTTTTTCTTTTCCATACTTTATACCTCAAGAGTCTTTATTATTCTTATTTTATATAAATAATAGCATAATTCTACAATTTTCACAACACAATTATGTAAAATTTGTAATCTCTTGGTGTTGGTTGAACTTTACGCCATCCTTAGTTCCACCACATCACCAGTATCTCTCATCATATTCAGCATCCTAAACGCCACCTCAAGTGACTTCTCCGTATCCTTACCACTTCTCTTATAAAACGCATACAAAAGCACGATATCTTCACTTTGCTTCACAAACAAAACTCTCACCCTACAGCCGAAACTCTTACATATCCGTATATATTCAATGTTTTCTCCTCCCGGATATAAATCAATGAATATATTATACCATTGTGCCGTTTTTATAAATCATACCAAAAGCCAATTTAGAAAATACAATAGGGATACTACCATCAAAAAAAGTCAATCGCTCCACCTCTAAGAGCAGGAGCGATATACATCGAGGCAAACATCGTTAAAGCCAGTAATTGCAAGGGCTTAGAGGTGGAGATATGAGGTGAATTTTTAATATCAAAATTACAGCTTTTTGATGTTTTATAATATTGGTGTAGCTCCACCTCTAAATCATAATCATAACCACCGGCCGTGCCGGTGGTATGCACAAGCGCCCGTGGCGCATTATGTCGGCTGTGCCTATAGGCACGGTGAAGATCCGCCAACCGCATCTATGTCACGGGCTGCCCCTTAAGGGGCTTTTTTATTTGCCCTCTTGTGTCGGCTTACCCGTGAACGGGTCAACGTATTCTTTTAACGACAATTGTTCTTCTTCATAATCTTGTTGCAGTTGATTTCTTATGTATTCTGCAATTGCCTTTTTATTTCGCCAAACTGTATCTACATAATATCCTCTACACCAAAAATTTCTATTACCATATTTATATTTCAGATTGGCATACTTCTCAAATATCATCAGACTACTCTTGCCTTTTAGATATCCCATTATCTGTGCTACACTATACTTTGGTGGTATTGATACCAGCATATGTATATGGTCTTTGCATACCTCTGCTTCTATTATTTCCACACCTTTATATTCGCACAGTTTTCTCAACATTTGACCTATATCCAATCTTATCTGTCCATATATTATCTGTCTTCTGTATTTTGGGGCAAATACTATATGGTACTTGCATTCCCACTTCGTGTGTGCTAAACTATTTGTATCAAGTTTCATTTCGACTTGATTCCTCCTTTTGTTTTTTTATTTATGGTTGGAGGAGCATCTTTATTTTAACAAAAGGAGGATATTTTTTCCACTCATAGCTAAAGCTTTTTGGAACCACCAGCACTGCTGGTGGTTTTCGTTATACAAAAAATGCCCTGAAAGATATCACTTTCAAGGCACTTTTTCCATTTTATTTGGTGCTACGCGGTATAGTTGTGTTTCGCAAGATTTCCGTTTTCACTCGGATACTTCTATAAACAATTTGATATGTAGCAGCAGTCTTTTTCGCATCTGCAATTCGTGTATTTCTCTACGCCATTTTTACGCCATTTTCGTATGGAGTAGCATAGAGATATATGAACTTATAATTTGGTTGGTTGTGCGAAAAAACACGCCATATCAAGCTTTATAAGCATTTATAGGAACATGTGGAGATATGAAAAATGGTTAATGACCAACTATACCAAGCTTCATATTTTACCTCTTTAATAATTTTTGTATTTGCATAATTAAGGTAATTATACCATAGAAAAACAGATTTTTCAAGTGTTTTTGTATATTGCAGGGCGGGAGAAAAAACTTTGCTATATTACTTGAAAAAATGATAAAATTGTGGTAGAATGTATGATGAATATTTATATACAGTTTAAGAGGTAAAAAAAGTGAGCATAAAAGTAGCTTTTATTTCGCTCGGCTGTCCCAAAAACCAGATTGACTGCGAGGTCATGACGGCGACTCTTGCAAAAGAGGGGTTTGTGATTGTCCCCGAGGACATTGACGCCGATGTTGTAGTTATAAATACCTGCGCCTTTATCGAGAGCGCAAAGAAAGAGGCTATCGACAACATTCTTGATGTTGCGTGGCTCAGAGAAAACAGAAATCTCAAGGGTATTGTTGTGACAGGTTGTCTTGCGCAGAGATACAGGGACGAGATTTTGCGTGATATTCCCGAGGTCGATGCCATCTGCGGCGTGGGAAATCTTGACAATATTGCCGAGGCTGTAAAATTTGCGTACAACAACGCAGGCAAGAGCGGTGAAAAATTTGTTGCAGTGTCCGAGCCCGAAGCACAAAAGCTCGGTGGCGACAGGGCAGTATCAGACCCTGAGTATTCGGTATATCTCAAGATATCCGAGGGCTGCGACAACAGATGTACATACTGTATTATCCCGTATCTGCGCGGCAAATACCGCTCGAGAAGCATGGAGGATATTGTTGCTGAGGCAAAGGAGCTTGTGGCGCTCGGTGCGCGCGAGATTACCCTTGTTTCGCAGGACACGACAAGATACGGTACCGACCTTTACGGCAAGCTTATGCTTCCCGCTCTTATGCGCGAGATATGCAAGATAGAGGGGCTAAAGTGGCTCAGAGTGCTCTATTGCTATCCCGATGTCATCACCGAGGAGCTGTGCGACACGATAGCAAGCGAAGAAAAAATAGTAAAATATATAGATATGCCCATACAGCATATATCAGACACCGTGCTGCGTGCCATGAACCGCCGTGGCGGCAGCGAGGTTATAAAAAACGCTATGAAAATGCTGCGCGAGCGTATCCCCGGCGTGAGCATACGCACCACTGTCATTGTAGGCTTCCCGGGAGAGACAAAAGAGGATTTTGCAACCCTTGCCGAATATCTCAAGCAGGCAAAGTTCGAGCGCCTTGGTGTATTTACATACTCTGCCGAGGAGGGCACACCTGCAGCAAAAATCAAGGAGGGCAGAGTCGCTGAGAAGACGAAAGAGCACAGAATGGATGTTATCATGCGAAATCAGCTTGATATACACGAGGCCTGCAATAAAAAATGGGTAGGCAAGACGCTTGAGGTGCTGTGCGAGGGCTATGATATTCCCTCAGGGGCACACGCAGGCAGAGCGTATTTTGATGCACCCGACATTGACGGCAAGGTGTTCTTTACTGCACCCAGAAAGATTCCTGCAGGGGAATTTGTAAAGGTAAAAATACTCGACGCCGCAGAATACGACCTGTACGGCGAGATTGCAGAATAAGGCTTTTGAAAGGACGATGTTATGAATTTACCGAACAAGCTCACAATACTCCGAATTATTATGATACCGTTTTTTATGGTGTTTATTTTACTTCCCGACGCAGGAGCTGATAAGCTTATATGCGATATAATAGCAGCGGTTATTTTCGGCGCTGCTTCAATCACCGATATGTACGACGGAAAGATTGCAAGAGCGCGCGGTCTTGTTACCGATTTCGGTAAGTTTATGGACCCTATTGCAGATAAATTCCTCGTGCTCGGCGCTTTCTTTTGCTTTGTTGTGTCGGAGGAGTTTGCGGCATACAAGTACATATTCTCGATGATTGTGTTTGTTGTCATATTCAGAGAGCTTGCCGTTACAAGTCTGAGAATGCTCGCGCAGAATGCCGAGGGCGTTGTAATTGCAGCAAACTATCTCGGCAAGGTAAAAACCGTGTCGCAGATTATCTTTATACTTCTTGCACTTCTTGAGGAGCATATATTCTTCTTCTGGGGCTTTATGGTGGAATACCGTCCTCTTACAGTAATTTCCTGTCTTGTTATGTTAATCTTTACGGTAGCGTCGGGCATAAACTATATCAAGGGCTACTGGAAATTCCTCGACCCTACAAAATAACCTTATCGGAGAATTTTAATGTTCAAAAATCTTATATACGACATAGACGCGATCCGAGAGCGTGACCCTGCCGCAAGAGGCAGACTTGAGGTTTTTCTGCTTTACTCGGGATTGCACGCGGTGATTTATCACAGATTCGCCCACTTTTTTCACAGACACAATATGAAGTTTATTGCCCGTATGATTTCGCAGAACGCGAGATTCTGGACGGGTATTGAGATACACCCCGGAGCCGAGATAGGCAGAGGTCTTCTTATCGACCACGGTGCAGGCGTTGTTATCGGCGAGACGGCTGTTATCGGCGACAACTGTACCATATATCAGGGCGTAACCCTCGGCGGTACGGGCAAGGATGTCGGCAAGCGCCACCCCACAATAGGCAACAATGTTATGATAGGAGCGGGAGCAAAGGTACTCGGACCCTTCAAGGTCGGTGACAATGTCAAGATTGCTGCAGGCGCCGTTGTGCTTGAGGAGATACCGTCTGACAGCACAGCTGTCGGCGTGCCGGCAAGAGTTATTGCACGCAAAAAGACCGAGGAGGCAAAAGACAACCTCGACCAGATACACATTCCCGACCCTGTTTCGCAGGAGCTTTGCAAGCTCCGTGCCGAGCTTGAGGCTCTGAAATCACAAATCGAAAGCAAGTAAACCCTGAAAGGAAAAATAAAATGAAGCTATTCAACTCTCTCACAAGAAAAAAAGAGGAATTCGTACCGCTCGACGGCAAGAATGTAAAAATGTACGCCTGCGGACCTACTGTGTATAACTACTTCCACATAGGCAACGCAAGGTGCTTTATCATCTTTGATTTTCTGCGCCGATATCTTGAATACCGCGGATATAATGTCACATTTGTACAGAATTTTACCGACATCGATGACAAGATGATAAAAAGAGCAAACGAGCAGGGCGTTACCGTAAAGGATATCGCCGAAAAATACATCTCAGAGTACTTTACCGACGCCAAAGGACTCGGCATCCGACCTGCCACACATCATCCGAGAGCGACAGAGAATATTGACAGAATAATTGATATTGTAAAGACTCTTGAGGACGGCGGCTTTGCCTATGCAGTAAAGCCTTACGCCGACCAGGAGGACATGGATGTTTACTACTCGACAAGAGCCTTTGGCGGCTACGGCAAGCTCTCGCACCAGTCGGTAGACGACCTTATGCAGGGCGCGAGTGAGAGAACATATATTGACGATATAAAAAGAGACACTCTCGACTTTGCTCTCTGGAAAGCGGCAAAGCCGGGCGAACCGTCATGGGATTCTCCCTGGGGCAAGGGCAGACCGGGCTGGCATATCGAATGCTCGGCGATGGTAAAGAAATATCTCGGCGACAATATCGACATACACTGCGGCGGTCAGGACCTCACATTCCCCCACCACGAGAACGAAATCGCTCAGTCTGAAGCCTACGACCACTGCATAGGCTGCCAGGATACGCAGTTCTCACGCTTCTGGCTGCACAATGCCTATATCAATGTCGACGGCGAGAAGATGGCAAAGTCGGCAGGCAACTTCTTCACAGTAAGAGAAGCAGCAAAAATCTACGGCTACGAGGCTATAAGATACTTTATTATCTCGGCATACTATAAGAGCCCCGTAAACTTCTCTGAGGATACTCTCAAGGCGGCAAAGGCGTCTCTCGAGAGACTCCATTCGTGTGAGGAAAATGTAAAATTCAGACTCAAAAATTCGCAGGGCGGTGAGATGACACAGAGCGAGAAGGAGCTTTACGCCGGCTTTGAAGCAAGAAAAGAGCAGATGATAGCCTGCCTTGACGACGATTTTAATACAGCAGATGGAATCTCGGTTGTGTTTGAGCTCACAAGAGATATAAATATTGCTCTCAAGCAAGAGAGCCTTTCAAAGGAATTCCTCGGGAAGACAAACGCTCTTTATACCGAAATTCTCACCCTTTTTGGCTTTGAGCTCAAGGAAGAGGCAAACGAGGGCAACGAGGAGATAGAAAAGCTCATTGCCGAGAGAACAGCCGCAAAAAAGGCTCGCGATTTTGCCACAGCAGACAAAATCCGCGATACTCTCAAGGAAATGGGTATAATAGTCGAGGACACCGCACAGGGCCCCAAGTGGAAAAGAGTATAATGGACAAAAGAAATATCGCCGACGACAGAGGCATACTCCAGCTTGCATATCTCGGTGACGCAGTGACAGAGCTGTTTGTGAGGGAGTTTCTGCTTACAAGGAGCAATTACCCGTCGGGCAGACTCAACAAGATTGCAAGAGGCTATGTAACCTGCGAGGCGCAGAGCGACGCTGTCGAGCGAATACTTGATTTGCTCTCGGAAAAGGAAATGCAGGTCTACAAAAGAGGGCGCAACACCGCCACAAACCACAAGCCGTCGC
This sequence comes from Eubacteriales bacterium, assembly GCA_045580005.1. Lineage (GTDB taxonomy): Bacteria > Bacillota > Clostridia > Oscillospirales > CAG-382 > UMGS1052. Next base: position 9,471 of record JAZNMZ010000005.1, read on the forward strand.
ACGGCGAGCTCATACAGTACAGGCGAGCCACAGGCTTTGAGGCGCTGCTTGGATATTTGTATCTCTCGGGCGAAAAGGAGCGCGCAAGGCAGCTTTTTGACATGGCATACGAGGGTATATTTGAGACACTGAGCGAGGAAATAAAATAAGAGGAACAAAAATGAAAAAAGAACAGTCTTTCACAAAATACGAGTTTTTCTCGGCGATATTCTATGTACTTATTGTGCTTATCGGGGTAAATCTGTGTTTTGACAGCGGCAGAAGCGCTGACATATACGATCTTGTCGCGATAACAGCGTGCATCAGCGCGGTGTTTATTATAAAGCTTATCAAAAAAATAAGAGTCGGCGCCGACGGTATCGGAGGACTTGTCTTCTCGGGCATAATGAGCGCGCTTGGTATTGTGACTCTTGTTTTGAAGCTTTTGTCTTGAAAAGGGAGAAAAAATGTCGGATATTTTTGATTTGTTCAAAAAAATAGAAAAAAAGGCTCCGTCCTCGGGGCCTGTAAGTTTTATTATAGCAGGGCTTGGCAATCCCGGCAAGGATTACCGCAATACCCGTCACAACACGGGCTTTCTGACTCTTGAGTATATGAGCTCAAAGGAGAATTTTGAGATAAATCGCTCAAAATTCCGCTCGCTTGTCGGCGAGCATATAGTGTTCGGCGAGAAATGCCTTTTTATGATGCCTCAGACATATATGAATAATTCCGGAGAGGCGATACGCGACGCAGCCGAATTTTATAAAATTCCACCCGAGAGAATACTTGTAATCTACGACGATGTTTCTCTCGATGTGGGCAAGATGAGAATACGCCGCAAGGGCTCGGACGGCGGGCACAACGGTATAAAATCTATTATTTACCACCTGCAGAGTGACAAATTCCCGAGGATAAAAATAGGTGTGGGCAAAAAGCCGCACCCCGACTACGACCTCGCAGACTGGGTACTCGGTAATTTCTCTGCAGACGATCAGAAAGTGATTTTTGAGGTTTTTGAAAAGGCAAGATTGGCTGTCTGCGACATAGTTGCAGGCAAGCTTGACGAGGCTTCAAATAAGTATAACGGATAGGATTTATGAAAAAAAGAGCGCTTATTGCCATGAGCGGCGGTGTTGACAGCGCTGTCGCGGCATATCTTACAAAGCAACAGGGGTACGAAATTGCGGGAGTTACGCTCTCGCTCTCGCCCGAAGGCGAGGAGAATGCCTGCTGTACAAAAGCAGATATCGACGACGCGGCGAGCGTTGCCGACAGCCTCGGCGCGCCCTTTTTTGTCCTTGACTATTCCGAAGTTTTCAAAACCAAGGTTATAGATTACTTTGCTCACGCGTATGAGAGGGGACTTACGCCCAATCCGTGCGTTGTCTGCAACAGAAATGTAAAATTCGCCGCTCTTTGCGATTATGCAAAAAATAACGGCTTTGATATTGTTGTGACAGGTCACTACTGTAGGAAAGAATATTCCGAAAAATACGGCAGAAATGTGCTAAGGATAGCGTCCGACCTGTCAAAGGATCAGAGCTATGTGCTCTGGTCGCTCACAAGCGAGCAGATTGATATGCTGTATTTTCCGCTCGGTGAACTTACAAAGGTGCAGGTGCGTGCCATTGCCGAGCAGAACGGCTTTGTCAACGCTCGCAAAAAGGACAGCCAGGATATATGCTTTATAAAGGGCATTGATTACGCCGATTATATCGAAAGGTATCTCGGCAGGAGATTCCCGCAGGGCAATTTTGTAGATACGCAGGGCAATATTCTGGGCTCTCACAAGGGCATCATCCGATATACCGTGGGTCAGCGCAAGGGTCTTGGTCTTGCACTGCCTGCGCCTATGTATGTAAAGAGCAAGGACATCGCAAAAAACGAGGTCGTCTTGTGCTCTGACAGCGAGCTTTTCGACGGCGAGCTGTATGCCGGCAACATCAATCTTCTTGCAATAGGTGAGAGCGGTTTTCCCACAGATTGCCTTGTCAAGGCGCGGTATTCGCACAGAGGCGAGAGGGCAAAGGCCGAGCTGTGCGGTGACAGGATGAAGATAACCTTCGAGTCGCCTCAGCGCGCGCTCACTCCCGGCCAGTCTGCAGTGCTTTATGACAGCGACGGCATAATACTTGCCGGCGGGGAGATTATTTAACTATATAAAAAAGCGAGGGGGGACTTTCGTCCCCCTCATATTTTTTTACTTAAGCTTTTCTTCCTGTTCTGCCTGAACATCAGGGAATACGGAGAGCATCGGCTTTTCGTCCTTGCCCTTGAGCCTGCGGTTTATGTAGTTTCGTGTAATCTTGACTACAAGCGGCGAGAGCACGAGCACACCGATAAGGTTGGGCACCATCATAAGACCGTTGAATGTGTCTGAGATGTCCCATGCGAGAGACGATGTGAGGAGCGCGCCGAGGAAGATTGTCACAAGGTGGATAATTCTATAAACAACAAGTGACTTTGTTCCGAACATATACTCCCAAGCCTTTGAACCGTAGTGGTCCCAGCCGAGAACTGTTGTGAAAGCAAAGAGAAGAATTGCAACAGCAATAAATCTTTCGCCCCATACGCCAAACAGACCGCCGAACGCCTTTGCAACAAGGTTTGCGTCTGTTGCGCCTGCGGCAAGATCACCTGTTTCGAGGTTTATAACGCCCGATGTGAGAACAACGAGAGCTGTCATTGTACATACAACCATTGTGTCGGCAAATACTTCAAAGATACCCCAAAGACCCTGTCTTACAGGCTCAACAACATTTGAGTTGGAGTGAACCATAACAGAAGAGCCAAGACCTGCTTCGTTTGAGAATACGCCGCGCTTGCAGCCCTGAGTGATGATTGTCTTTGTTGCAATACCTGCAACACCGCCCCATACAGCAGGAGCTGAGAAAGCGTACTTGAAGATAGCGGAAAAAGCAGCTCCGATATTTGCGTAGTTTACGCCGATAAGAATAAGGCTGCCGCCAACAAAGAGAACTACCATGAAAGGAACAACCTTTTCTGCAAAGTTTGCAATTCTCTTAAGACCGCCAATGATAATAAGTGCTGCGATAATAACAATCACAATACCTACTACAAGGTGATACATTGTAACATCACCAAAGGGGATATTTGCAAGAGAAGGAACCTGGAATGCGTCAACCATGTTAACAACAATCTTGTTTACCTGACCCATAGCACCGATACCAAAGGATGCGAGCACACAGAAGATTGAGAAAAGGATTGCGAGAATCTTACCAAGACTCTTGCAGCCTTTTTTGCTTCCGAGACCATCCTGGAGGAAGTACATAGCACCGCCTGACCATTCGCCGTTGGTGTTCTTTCTGCGGTAGTAGATACCGAGAACATTTTCGGAATAGTTTGTCATCATACCGAGGAATGCGGCAATCCACATCCAGAATACGGCACCCGGACCGCCTGTAACGATAGCAGCCGCAACACCGGCAATATTACCAACACCGATTGTAGCAGCAAGAGCTGTACAAAGAGCCTGGAACTGCGAGATCTGCTTGCCCTTTACATGCCCTGATACATCTTTCTTGAAAAGGCTTCCGAGTGTTTCTGCAAACCAGTGTTTGATGTGCGAAACCTGGAACACACCTGTAATAATTGTCATAACAAGTCCGGTTGCAAGAAGCAGATAAAGACCATAGTTCCATACAAAGCTGTTAAGAGAGTTGTTGATGTCTGTAACAGTCTGTACAAAAGTCTTCTTTTCGGAAGTAACTTCCTCAGTGGGGGCTGCCTCGTTCGGAACAGCTTCCTCTACGGGAGCTTCCGCGTCTGCGGCAGTGTCATCTGCCACATCTGTTGCTTCGGCATCGAGCACATCTTCGATAGCAGCCGCAGCATCGTCCTCGCCTGTTGCAAAAACAGGAAGAGCAAGACAGAACACAACCGCGAGCATAAGCGCGAGAGCCGAAATTCTCTTGAAATTCTTCATTTCTTTTTCTCCTTAATATAAATATATTTTTTGCACAAAAAATACCGACCATGCAAAAGAGCATCAGTCGGCAAAGAACGCACAAAAAGCGAACAGGAATATCCCTGTTCAAAAAATGTACTCCGTCCTTTTGCCTGAGAGATTTGCGCTTTGCACTTGCACCTTCGGCACCCAAGATAGGCTTGAGCTTCTCCAGAGAGCTGTCAGAATACGGTCCCTGTCAATGACTTGACACCTGAGAGTTTTACTCCGTCGGTCGGCATATGCCGTTTCCCGTAAGCTTCAACCAGCATTTTCTGTATCAAATTTTTTATAGGAACATTATACGCCCTAATTTTGCCTTTGTCAAGAGTATTTGGCGTTTTGACGAAGATTTTCGACGAATATTTACATTTTGAGCCAAATTTTTGTGAGAATTCATATTTTGTTAATATTTAGCGAATAGGGGCGAGCACTGCTCGCCCGGTTTTTATGTTTCCCGGGCGACCGACCATTGCCCATACCGACAGCTTCCCTTTAGAAAACAAAAGGGCGACCGACCGTCGCCCTTATTTTATATATTGTCTCTCAGAAACTTTACTTTGTTTTTAACTCTTGACTCATATACCCCGTATAGTATACCTATAAAATAGGTCTGTACGGTGCAGACGACGATTCCTTCGAGGACTCTCGGAATCCAGAAGATAAGAAAAGCCGAGCTCACCGTACCGCTGACAATGAGAATGGCGGTGTTGATGGTTGTGGTTACAAACTCTGCCACAAGCACCGACACAAAGATTTTAAAAATATAGCTGCCGGTTTCTTTCTTTTTTGAAACAAGAGCAGAAACAGCAAGAAGAACAAGTCCGAGCGCCGAGAAAGCCACAAGTCCGTGGGTGGTAAGGTTTGCAACCGTTGCAAACTTCTTGGCAAAGCCGCTGTCTGACGAGCTGCTTGACAGAGCAAGGCAGATATTTGTGCCAAGGCTGCGGTCGTCATCTGCCAGAAGCACTTCTCTTGAGAAAACGCTGTCCTTGTCGGCAAAAAGACCGAAAAATGCCTCGTCCGACTTGAGTCCGTAGTAGTTGAAAAGACCAAAAATTGCCACAAGCACGAGCAGAATTGCAAAGACTGCTTTGAGATTTTTGCCGTTTTTCTTCTTGAGCTCCATAAAGATAAGACCCTTGAGAGCTCCGCCGATAAATGCGGCAAGAGTGATAAAGGGATTCCAGGGACCAACAGGATTTATAATACAACCGATAATATCCGACGCCGCGCTTGCAGCACCTCCGAATATGGGACCGAAAAGCAGTGCGGGAAACGCCGTGAAAATACCGCCGAGTGATACCTTGATACCATTTGTGCCGAACATTGGAATATAAAATGTAGAAAGCATTTTTATTGCGACGGCAAAGGCGAGAAACATTGCGGAAATTACCGCCTGATAGAGAATTTTGCGGCTTTTACTTGTTTTTTGCATAAAAAACTCCTTTTTGACAAAATACGACAGGGCGTCGCATTCTACAAAAAGGAATTCTTCCACAATAGACCTGCGACAGCGGGATGCGAGAACCACACCGCAAGCAAACTTTTCGTCCGAGAGGCAACTCCCCGTCCTCCCGGCACTTTACGCACGGTTCTCTACTCTGTCTGCGCCTATTGTACCACGGTTTTACTTTTTTTGCAATAGGTTTAGAAAAAAATTATTGACGGCTTCGCAAAATGCCCTTGCAAGCAAGCATTTTGGCTTCATGGTATAATAACTTCGCGACGCAAGTTAATAGGGAATCCGGAAAGTATGCTTTTTTGTGATTTTTTGTCTCGTCAGATTGTCAAATCTGCGCATCTACAAATCCCCGAGCACGGCGAGCATACTGCCCAGTGCGACTGCGATGCCTGCGACAGTTTTTGTAAGCGACACATAGTCGCCGTTGACAGGCGTAGCCTGCCCGAGATACTGCTGAAAAATATTCATAACACCGAGAGTTGCGTACTGACGAACTTTTGGCGGAAGGCGCATGAGCCTATCCGACACTTTTTTTACATATTCCGAAAGTTTTCCCTGATCGCTCTCGGGCAGGAGCGTACCGTCCTCTGAGAGAATTGATTCTATAAAATGAAAAGAACCTGATGAAGTGAAAAAATATATATTGTCCTCGTCCATAAGCCTTTTTCCGAGAATATTGACATAGTCATTGTCAGCCGAGAGGCTGTATATTTTTTGCCGCTGTGCGTCAAAATTGCTTCCGAGCTTTTCTTTCATGCTTTCTATCGCCTCAGGCGAGAAGCCCTGTCCGTCAAAGCTTATGCAAAGAGCGCACTCGGGCGAGTGCATTGCCACAAACTGTGCCTTGTTGCCTCCCTTGGAGTGCCCTGAGAGGATAATATGCGAGTCGCTGTCCCAGCCGTGTTTTGCGCAGAGTCTGCGGAAGAAATTGAGAGCTTCGACCTGCTGGTCGGAGGCAAAATCCGAGGAGATGGTTTTTTTGGAGATACCTTTTTGGTCCTTGCTGTAGGAAAAATAGGTGTTTTCCTCAGGTATTCCCGAAAGTCCCTCGCCGTTGTCTATCCACTCTCCGCTGCCTGTACCTCTGAAAGCAACAGACTTTATCCCTGTGGGACTGCTGAAAGCTGCTGCGCAAAGACCGCTGTCGGTGCAGGCAAGGTCGGAAACTGTAGTCAGCGCAATCTCCGAGTCTTTTTCGACAGTCTTTGCGAATATTTTGAGCCTAAGCAAAGCTCTGTCGCTGTAAGCGAGGGGATCTTTCTTTAGATCAGAGGAAAGCGCGGCAAGCGCCGAGCCAAGGCTTTCGCCGTTGTATGGAGTGTAATACGGGATAAGGTACAAAAAAAGATTGTATATCGCCTGTTTGTTTGCCGTGTCAAGAATGTCTTGTTTGAGCATATTTGCCTTGCGCCTTTCAGGTCGTTATATACTCAATATATGCAAAAATCAAGACTGCGGATATACCGCAGTCTTTTGTGCTTGAAAAGTTCTTATATTTGTGGTACAATGATATAAGAAAGAGGCTTATATATAAAAACGCTCCTGCTTGCGGCGGCAACAGTTGTCGTCCTTGGTGTTTATTTCTTTCCGCAAGAGCGAGCGCCTATCCTTTGCCCTTTAATATAATATGTAATATTGCTCTTTGCCGTCACATACGGCAAAAACAAAAAACGGAGTGTATATATGATTAAATTATCTCCCTCGCTGCTTGCGAGCGATTTCGCAAAACTTCAGGATGAGGTCGAAAAGGTAAAGAGTGCCGGAGCAGACTGGCTTCATCTTGATGTGATGGACGGCATTTTTGTGCCTAACATTTCTTTTGGCATGCCTGTTATATCGGCGCTTCGCAAGAAGACCGATATGGTGTTTGATGTCCATCTTATGATAACAGACCCGATACGGTATATAAAGGATTTTGCAAACTGCGGCTCCGATATCATCACCTTTCATTATGAGAGCTGCAACAACCACCGCGAGGTAATAGACGCGATACGCGCCTGCGGCAAAAAGGTCGGCATTTCGATAAAGCCGGCAACTCCTGCCTTTGTGCTCGAGCCGCTGCTACCGCTTGTCGATATGGTGCTTGTAATGTCGGTTGAGCCCGGTTTTGGTGGACAGAAGCTTATTCCCGAAACGCTTGACAGCGTAAGGGATGTAAAGGCTATGGCGGCGCGCCTTGGGTGCGATATCGAAATTGAAATTGACGGCGGCATAACACCCGACAACGCCCATCTTGCGGTGCAGGCGGGCGCAAGCGTGCTTGTTGCAGGCTCGGCGGTGTTCAGAGCACCCGATGTGGCAGGCGCTGTCAAAATGTTTAAATCACTATAAGGGGAAAAAGAATGAAAAATGCAGTAATCGGTCAGTCGGGCGGTCCGACAAGCGCAATCAATGCAACTCTTGCGGGCGTAATTTCGGGCTGTCTTAACAACGGCTTTGACAAAATATACGGAATGAAAAACGGCGTCGAAGGTTTTCTGAATGAGGAGCTTATTGACCTTAAGGAATACTTTGACTCGCCCTCCTGCAAGGCACTCGACGAGCTTTGCAAGACCCCGGCGGCGGCTCTTGGCTCGTGCAGAAAGAAGATAAATTCCGACGAAATCTGTGCAAAAATGTATGAGATTTTCGAAAAATACGACATAAGCTATTTCTTTTATATCGGCGGAAACGACAGTATGGATGCGGTGAGCAAGCTCACAGACTATGCCTCAAGGCATAATCTTAGAAAGATGCATTTTGTGGGCGTTCCCAAGACTATCGACAACGACCTTGCTCTCACAGACCACACACCGGGCTTTGGCTCGGCGGCAAAATTTATTGCTGCCTCTGTACAGGAGCTTGTGCGCGACTGCGCGGTGTACAAGACCAAGGCGGTTACAATTATCGAGATTATGGGACGCGACGCAGGCTGGCTCACGGCCTCAAGCGCACTTTCCAAGGCTATCTGCGGCGACGGCGTGGATCTTATATATCTGCCCGAGACCGCCTTTTGTAAAGAAAAGTTTATTGACGAGCTCAACGCTCTGTTAAATAGCGGCGAAAAGCCGTATATACTTGTGGCGGTATCTGAGGGAATCCGCGACAAGGACGGCAAGTATGTTGCTGAGGACGCAATGAGCGGGGCTACCGACAGCTTCGGACACAAGTATCTTGCAGGAACAGGAAAGTATCTTGAGAATCTTGTGAGAGAAAAAATCGGCTGCAAGGTGCGCTCGATTGAGCTCAATCTTCTTCAGCGTTGCGCAAACCACCTCGCTTCCAAGACAGATATTGAAGAATCGAAGCTTGTAGGCTCGCGCGCGGTTGACTTTGCTGTAGCGGAGGGACTTTCGGGAATTATGGCGGCATTCGAAAGGGCAGACGGCGCATATTCGGTTACAGTTGTGCCTCAGGATGTGACAAAAATTGCAAATAAGGTAAAGAGCATGCCGAGAGAATATATAAATGAGCAGGAAAACGGCGTTACAGACGCTTGTATCGACTATCTTATGCCCCTTATTGCAGGTGAGCTTGATATCGAGTACGAAAGCGGTATACCAAAGCACTTCAAATTCTGAACAAAAAAGGAAGTCGAAAGACTTCCTTTTTCTCTATATTTCAAATATTTTTTTAATTTCCTTTTTGGAGGCGGTGCATTTGCCCTGGACAAAGCTATCTGTGCCGCCGCCCTTTGCTCCGATTGACGAGAGCTTTTGCAGAAAGCTCTTTGCCTCGCCTTTTGCGCTTGCAAGGACGAATGTCTTGATGTCTCCTATGCCATAGAAAACTGCGGCAACACCGTCTGCTTTTGTCGAAAGAGCTGTTGCAATCTTGCGCGCAGCTCCGTCGGACAACAGGGCTTCTGTTATGCAGATGTTGCCATTCATACCGATTTGGTATGAATTTATGACAAGCTCGGCAAATCTGTTCTGCAAGGCTGTCATATCAGTGTGCAAATCTGCAAGCTCGCCGAGCTTTGCTGACACCTTTTCGGCGGCGTCGGTCTGTCTTGACGAAAGAGAAACGGCGATTTGCCTTATGTTGCGGTATTTGTCCCTGTAATCGTGCAGAGCGTCCATGCCGCTGAGCATATAAATGCGCGTGCCGCCCTTGTATTTTTCGAAATCAAGTATCTTTATAATACCAATCTCTCCGGTGCTGGCAACATGGGGAGCACAGCAGGCGCAGGCATCGACATCGCCAATTATGACAATGCGCACGCCGTCATCAAGAGAGAGCTTTGCGCGGTATGACATTTCCGCAAGCTCAGCGGGCTTCGGGTAATAAGCCTTTATAGGCAGATTGGCATATACAGCCTCGTTTGCAAGCTCTTCGACCCTGTCGAGCATCTCGCGGTCGAGCACGCCGTCATAGTCGGCTGTCACATCGACCTTTCCCAGATGAAAGCCTACATTGCTAAAACCAAAGAGAGTGTGTATAAGACCCGACACGATGTGCTCTCCCGAGTGATTCTGCATATTGCGGAAGCGCGGTGCAAAATCAATTTTGCCCGAAACGCTCTTTCCGACCTCAAGCGGAGTATCAATGAAATGTGTGATAATCCCGTCTTTTATCTGCACATCGAGTACTTTTGCTTTGTCGATAGTGCCAGTGTCGGCGCACTGTCCGCCCTCCTCGGGGAAAAAGAGGGTTCTGTCAAGTATCATCGCGTGTTTTGTGTCTGACACTCTCTCGCAGGCAACAACAGTCGCCTCAAATTCTGTCGCATACGCGTCGAGGTCATATAGCTTTTCAGTCTTTTTCATCTGTTTCCTACTTTTATTAATATGGAATTATATTTCAAAGTCGATATGCTTCTTGATTTTGTTAAAATACACAAGCACGATTGCCGTGAACACTATAAGCGCGAGTCCCACATAGTTGTGGAATATGTATGAGCGTTCAGAAAGCAGCTCGTATTTTGCGTTTGCTGTCGTGTCGGCAAGATACAGGGCATAAAATCTTGCTGTCAGAAGCGGAGCTATATCGCATAGCGCTGAGAGAACCGAGAATATTCCTACCACAACAGTCGGCATTGCAACAGGGACAGACACACCGTCCTTGGCAAGCCTTATTTTTTTGTCAGCAGACATGAGTATTTGTCTTGTTAACAGCACAAGCAGTATCGCCTCGAGTGCAAAGAGTGCAGCACCGATATACACAGCCTTTCCGTTATCGACAATCTCAGATGCTCTTCTCATATAGACATCGTAGTCCATTCGAAAATTAGTGCCCATTGTGGTATAAATCTTGAAAAGATACGACACAACCGACACGATAAAGAGCGGAACTGCCACAAGCGCACTCCTGCCTCTCTGGTGATTGTCACAAACTGCGCACAGGGCACAGAAGAGTATGATGTAGCCTATAAAGTCGGGGAGGATGTTCACTGCCTCAATTGTGAGGTCATACATAAAAGCAAAGCCGATGAGCAAAAGAACTGTAAATGCCTTAAAGGCTCTGTGCGTCATAAGCTGAGTGTTTTCGGTAATTTTTTCATTATACAGGGCGCGAAGACTGTCGCAAAAGGGCTTATCGCGCCACAACGCTCTGAAATACGGAATTATAATTGTGAGATACCACAGGCCGAGAATCGAGCCGCCAACAATACATAGCAGTGAGAACCACGGCTTTGCCTGGGCAAGCAGTGTTCCGAAATCGACTTCCGAAGAAAAGTCACTGTACTGCGAATCGCGGAAAAGGCTGAGAGCTTCGGGAATAAAGGAAAGCACCTGTTTTGCCACAGATATAATAATTGCGTATTGGCTGACCTCGCCGAGCTTTTTTAAGTGCCTGTCGCCGCCGTAAATGGTGGCGAGAGCCTCGATGCCGCCAAACAGATTTGTAAACAGAACCACAAAAAAGATGCACTCAATCACGCCTGATATAAAGGTGGCGGGCATACGCATACGCTGGTCACCGACAGTGAATGCAACACTGAGCACCGCTTTGAGCACATAAAGAGGAATAAACCTTGCGGCAAAAATCTTTGCAGTGTGAAAGCGGTCCTCGAGGTCCGAGAGCTTTCGCAGACCGAAATAGATAAGTATGCATCCGATAAAGTCAGGTAAAAAGTCTATAATATTTACGCAGGGATTTGCAAAAAACACAAGCCCTGCCAAAATCAGTCTGTAACCCAAGTATATTCCTACCTTTCTTGTATGATTGGATTGCGGTTTTTGGAAAATGCCCTTTGGAGCACAGTTCGGCTTACTTGCGCTTGACCTTGTAGCTTGTTTTGCCGTCGTTTTTCGGCTTTTTCTTGCCGGTATTTACGATTTTATTACTGAGCTGCTCGGCTTGCTTTTTCTTCTTGCCGTATTTTGCGTCGAACTCCGCCAGCTTCTTTTTTTCGCGCTCGAGCTGCTCGTCTGTGCAGATTCGCATATAGCAGCTGTAAATAAGAAGAGCCGTCACGATATACCAGATTATCTGAAAAGCGAACACAGGCTTCATAAGATAGCCGGAGAACTTTGGCAGGAATGCCATCAAAAGCTCACCGACATAAAAGATAATCATTGTGACAAGCGCAAACTTTGTTCGGCTCTTTCCCTTGAAATATCCGACAGAGCGGCATATTTCATAAATTGCCTTGTAAAGCAGAGCGTGAAATATCGCAAGACCTATGTGGTATATGATTTGCTCGGAATATATATACAGTGTGCTGTCGATAAAGTCGGGGCGCAGCCCTGTAACTCTCGCTATCCACACCGCAGAGAGTGCTGCTGACAGCGCGAACATATAAATACAGGCGTATTTTGCATATTTAAAATACTTGTTGTACCCTCCCAGCTTTTCAAGTCCTATATAAATCGCATAAAATCCTAGCAGCTCAATAGGAATAGCCTTGAAAAAGAGGAGCGACAGATATCCGAGAAAGATAAGTCCGAATCCCATTTTTTGTTTTTCCGCCTTTTTTAGTATGTAAGGGGACCTGCGTCCCCTTGCTTGTATTTAAGATTGCGCCTCGTCAAGACCTGCGCCGCAGCACTTTTTGTACTTCTTGCCGCTTCCGCAGGGACAGGGGTCGTTTCTGCCCACCTTGGTAACTCTGACGGGTGTCTTTGCTGCCTCAGGCTTTGCGGCACTGCCGTAAACTCCCATATCAGCGCTCTTCGGCTGCTCTGCCTGCTTCTGTCCGATGATCGTCTTTGACATATCAAGGCGCTCTACCCGATTGACAGGGACAGCCGCAAGCAGACGCTTTGCTGTTTCCTCGCGGATAACCGTTATCATTTCGTCAAACATATCAGCGCCCTCGCGTCTATATGCGACAATGGGGTTTGTCTGCGCATAAGCACGAAGTCCGATGCTGCCACGCAGATCGTCCATGGCTGTGATATGCTCTACCCACGCCTCGTCAACCGAGCGCAGGAGAATTGCTCTTTCCACATCGCGCAGCCTGCCGTCGGGGAAGAGCTCTTCCTTTTCTTGGTAGACCTTTGCCACTCTTGAAAGAAGCTCGTCTTCTATCTCTTTTTTTGTAAGTCTGTCAAAATCAGAAGTTTTGTACCTGAAGTCGTCCTCCGTGGTAAGATAACCGAGGAAAGCGGCTCTTAAAGAATCGAAATTCCAGTAGTCCGGAATGTCTCCGACAAGATATGTGTCGACGGTAGATAGCACATACTGTTCTATCATCCTTATAATTTTGTCCTTGATGTCTGTCCCCTCGAGAACCTCGCGGCGCTCGCCGTAAATCTTTTCTCTCTGCTGGTTCATAACATCGTCGTACATAAGCACATTCTTTCGGCGCTGGAAGTTGTCGCCCTCAAGGCGCTTTTGTGCAGATTCTATTGAGTTTGACAAAATCTTTGCGTCAATCGGGGTGTCCTCATCGATGCCGAGAGCCTTGACCATATTGATAACGCGCTCGCTGCCAAAAAGCCTCATAAGGTCGTCCTCAAGCGACAGACAGAATCTTGACGCACCCGGGTCGCCCTGTCTGCCCGAGCGTCCTCTGAGCTGATTGTCGATACGGCGGCTTTCGTGGCGCTCTGTGCCGAGGATAAAAAGACCGCCTGCCTCCTGTACTTTTTTTGCTTCAGGGGCAATTTCCTTTTCGAAATCGGCAAGATAGCCGTTATATTTCTCACGCAGAGCGAGTATTTCTTCGTCAGCCGTTACAAAATAGCTTGTCGCGGCGTTTATTTCCTCCTCGGTGTGCCCGTCGCGCCTCATGGCGTTCTTTGCCATAAATTCGGGGTTGCCGCCGAGCATAATATCGGTGCCTCGACCTGCCATGTTTGTTGATATTGTAACAGCGCCGAGCTTGCCTGCCTGTGCTACGATTTCTGCCTCTTTTTCGTGGAACTTGGCGTTGAGAACAGTGTGCTTTATGCCGTTTTTGTTTAAAAGAGCCGACAAAAGCTCGGATTTTTCTATCGAAACAGTGCCCACAAGTATAGGCTGTCCTCTGTCGTTGCACTCCTTGATCTGCCTGAGCACCGCCATGAGCTTGCCTTTTTCGGAAATAAACACAGAGTCAGGCAGGTCTTTTCTTATCATCGGGCGGTTTGTGGGAATTTCTACAACATCAAGACCGTAAATCTCGCGGAATTCCTCCTCCTCGGTAAGTGCCGTACCTGTCATACCCGACAGCTTGCCGTACATTCTGAAATAGTTCTGGAATGTGATTGTGGCAAGAGTTCTCGATTCATTCTTTATTGTTACGCCCTCTTTTGCTTCAATCGCCTGATGAAGCCCGTTGGAGTAGCGTCTGCCCTGCATAATTCTGCCGGTAAAGGAGTCGACAATGAGCACCTCGCCGTCCTTTACGACATAGTCTATATCATTCTGCATAACGCCGTGGGCGCGGATAGCCTGATTTATGTGGTGGGAAAGGGTGATATTTTCGGTGTCGGCAAGATTTTCGATGCCGAAGTATTCCTCGGCTTTTCTGATACCCTCGGCTGTGAGAACGACAGAATTCGCCTTTTCGTCGACAATATAATCGCCATCCATCCTGTCATTTTCTTCCTTGTCGTCAAGCTCCTTTACCTTAAAAACAGAAAGAGTTCTTACAAACTTATCAACCTTTGTATACAGATCTGTCGATTTGCCTGCCATACCTGAGATGATAAGGGGAGTTCTTGCTTCGTCGATAAGAATTGAGTCAACCTCGTCGACAATGGCAAAAATATGTCCTCGCTGTACCATATCGTTCTTGTAGGCAACCATGTTGTCGCGCAGATAGTCAAAGCCGAACTCGTTGTTTGTGCCGTAGGTGATATCTGCACTATAGGATTTTCTTCTGTCGGCGTTGTCAACTCCGTGAACGATAAGTCCGACAGAAAGCCCAAGGTAGTTATAAACCTTGCCCATCCACTCGCTGTCACGGCGCGCCAGGTAGTCGTTTACCGTTACAATATGCACACCCTTGCCTGTAAGGGCGTTAAGATACGCAGGGAGAGTTGCCATAAGGGTCTTACCCTCGCCTGTTTTCATCTCGGCAATTCTGCCCTGGTGAAGAATAACACCGCCGATAAGCTGAACTCTGTAATGACGCTTGCCGAGCACTCGCCATGACGCCTCGCGTACCGCCGCATAAGCGTCGGGCAGGATATCATCGAGCGTTTCGCCATCGGCAAGACGGTTTTTGAGCACCTCTGTAATACCGCGAAGTTCTGCCTCGCTCATAGCGCTGTATTTGTCAGACAGTGCCTCTATCTTGTCTACAATCGGGAGAATCTTTTTGACTTCCCTTTGTGAGTGTGTACCGAATATCTTTGTTACTAATGACATAATTGTGTCCTTTCAAGCTGTTTTGTCAGCCGCAGGGCAATCAGTTGAAATTGAAGCTTTTCACCACATTGTCAAGGGTGGGAAGATGCTCTTCAAAATTGTCCTTTGCGGCAGTGTATGTAATATCGTAAAGCACATTTGTATTGATCGCAAGCACTGTCGCAAAGTGATATTCGTCCTGTCCGATTCTTATGTGATAAACAATTCTTTTGGCAGGAATTCCGCCGAGAGTGTCGTCGGTTTTCTCGGCGATCTCGATATTTTCGCCGAAGGTATCTCTCATCAGCGCAATATAGCCTGTTTCTTCGTGATCTACATATGAGTCAATGCTCTCCCACTCGTCCGAGAGTGTGTATGTTACAGACGAGATGTTGACTCTGTCATAAACCTGCCTGCCCTCACTGTCGACATAGGTGTCGGCATATTCAATTATGCTCATATTGTCGTCACGCGTGAGTGTCCAGTTTGACGGATAGGAATATACATACTCTCCTGTGTCGGGAGAAGCAGTGAGCATACCTTCCTCGGTTGTGGCGCTTGAGCAGCCTGTAAATAAAAGCACCCCTGCAATAAGAAGCACTCCTGTGCAGAATTTTTTCATAATAGATTACTTCCTTTGGTTTATCTTTATGGTTTTACATTATATTATATATCATTTTTATCTTATATTATATAGCACTTTGTAAACATTCATAAAATTTCATGTCTTTATTGTGAAAAGACGGTGAAAAGTGCCGCCGTCACAAACACAAACGACACGCCACAGACACAGAGAGCCGCGATGTCCTGAGCTTTCTTCTTTTCGGTCGAAAGACAGTAGATATAATACAAAAACGCAACGGCAAAAACAGTATAAAATATCGGAGCAATAAGGTTCTCAAACATATCCGTTTGTGCGATATAGCCTGTGCCGTCTGCGGCAAAGAGCTTTGCCGTTTCGTCAAAAATTCCGATGAGAAACTCGCTTACCGTCGCACAGCAGCGCGAAATAAGACTAAATCCCACAAAATTCGACAGTGCAAGTAAAATTAAAAGAAACATTATCGGCACAAAAATCGGCTGTATAATTATGTTTGCAACAACAGCCGCCGTGGGTACGCCGCCAAAATAAAACAAAGTGAACGGAGCAGTAAAAAGCACTGCCGCAGCCGAAATCGCAAAAGGCGTGATAATAAAGCTGTAAACAAAGCCGGGAAAGAGCTCTCTGAGAAACAAAGCAAGCCTTGATCCCGAGATGACCGCAAGGGTAGCGATAAACGAGAGCTGCGTTCCGCAGTCAAAGGTGCAGTCGGGACGAAGAAGCCACAGCACAATAAACGCAACTCCAACAGAGGAGTATGTGTCGTCCTCGTCGCCCGTAAAGCTCGACAGAGCGCCGACCACAAACATAACCGCCGCTCTTATACACGAGTTTTTCTCTCCTGTTACCATGGCAAAACAGACACAAAATGCTATTGTCATCGGCACATACACTCTCAAAGGAATACCGATCGGAGAGGAAAGCGCAAGCGCAAACAGCATAACCGTTGCAAGATGCACTCCCGATACTGCAAGATATGGGGCAAGGCCTGTAACAGAGAAAGAATCGCCAATTTCCAAAGGAATTCCGCTCTTATCGCCGCAAAGCAGAGCTCTTGCATAAGACACGGCGTCGGGGCTTCTAAAATGTTTTGCAAAAACACCGTCGAGATATGTAACATACTTCTCGCGAAGTGACAATGGGGTAAAGCTTCCGCTCGGAAGGACAGTGTAATCAACCGCGTCAGCGTATGCAAAAACGCTTTTTGCACTGAAAAACTCTGTTCCCGGCATAAGCTCACGGGCGCGCTCGTCACAGAGCGCGCCGACCTTGCCGAAAAATCTGACTCTGTCTGCAACCTTTGGCAAATAAACGCAACCGTCAAGAAAAACGGCACATATAATATTGCCCCGATCAATGATTTTGCCGAGAACAAGCGTGCCTCCGCTTGTTCTGTACGAATCCTCGACAGTAACGGTGTAGCTTTTTCTGACATCCTCAGAAAATTTTGACATGACAAGGCTGCGGTTTATAAAATTGTTGAAAAAGGGATACAAAAATGCTAACAATAAGAGCGCAAGGGCTGTAAAGTACAGCATCTTGCGCTCTGCCGAAAAACCATACATAACAGCGGCAACAAAAGCTACCGCTGCAGGAATCATGAGCACGGGATATTTGTGTATAACAGAAACGCTTATAAGAAACAGTGCCACAAGCAAAGCAGGTCTTCTTACACTGATGATTTTACGCCGCCTCTTTTCGAAATAGAGTGATTTACTTAAAAGAGTATCTCGACAAGGTTTTTATAGTCCTCGTGTGTGCCGAAGTCAAGCTCCATTCTGAACAAATCGTTTTCGGCATAGCCGCCGTAAAACACTATTCTGCCAAAGACAATACCTGCACTGTCAAGGCGGGACACAAACTCCTCGCACTTGCGGACAAAATCCTCAAGATCTTCTGTCTGCGATTTGAATCTCACTTCAAACACAGAATACTCGGCAAGCTCGTTCGCCTGCCAGCGAGAAGAAATTATCACATTTCCATCGAAGCATACCGAGTCAATCTCGCTCTCGATACCCTCTGTTGCCTCAAAAATCTGTCCTCTCAGCTCGTCAAGCAGTTTTTCTTCATAATAATCGCGCACGCCGTCAAGAGCCTCTTCCGGTTTCATACTTCTTTGGTATGATATAAGAGCTTTTCTGCGAGCCCCGTCCTCAAAGCTCACCTCGGTGACATAGCTTTTGCTTCCGAAATCATAGAATGTGCTCTCGCAAGCAATTCCGGAATCAAGTCCGTACATATAGTTGATGTAGTCGATATGCACTTCTTTTGCCGCAGCAGCAGAAAAAACATTTCCAAACAGAGCAGCATAAGATACAAGCGATATTGCAGCAAGAATTACAGCGCAGACTGTATAGACAGCTCTCTTTGTTCCCTCGCGCAGCATAGAAGTCACGAAAAGCCTTTTGACAAATATTCCGACAAAAGCAAAAACACCTGCCAGAATCGAGAGTGTCACTGCTGCAAGGATTGTCTGCTCGTTCATCATGTTAAAAAAGAGCGAGAGCAGCACGCAGATTGACACCGTGAGCTTGCGGTTATTATAAAATACCGTCGCCACGGCAGGCATAATTACCGCAAGGGGAATCATCCTGAGCATTCCGCTGTCCTTTGTAAAGAAAAGCTGCGACAAAACAAGCAAAGCGGCATAAGCTATATGCTTCATAAAGGCTTTTATGTTGTTGGATTTTCTGCTCACTTAACTTTCCCTCGCTTTCTCTTTGGTTTCCTATCGTTTTTATAGGGTTTATCCGAGGTTTTCTTTTTCACATCCTTGTTGCCTTTGACATTCTGCGACTGAGGGACTTTTTTGGCAGCCTCTTTCTGTTGTCTCCTCTTTTCTCTCAGCTTGTCGGTGCCTTTGAGCTTACTTAGCTTCTTGGTGCCGCCTACTGGTTTGGTAGTAATTCTTCTGCCGAGCAGCGGAATTTCCGCGTCGGCTCTGCCCGACAGAGTTATTGCCTTTTCTACAAGAGCTCTGTTTTCCTTGCGGTTATACTGCAGAAGCGCTCTTTGCAGCTGCTTTTCCTCATATGTCTTTGGCACATACACACTCTTTCCCGAGAATGGGTCTATCTCTGTATAGTACATAGTTGTCGAGGCTGTTCCCGGCGTTGGGTAGAAATCCTGCACCTGCTCGGGTCTTATGCCGTGCTTTTTGAGATAGAGTGCAAGGTCTACCGCCTCAGAAAGGGTGCTTCCCGGGTGGGAGGACATAAGATACGGGACAAGATACTGTTCAAGGCCTGCGCTTTTTGTGGCAGCAAAGTATTTCTGGCAGAAAGCCTCGTATACTTTTGCTTCAGGCTTGCCCATAAATCTGAGCACCTTGGGGGAGATATGCTCGGGGGCTATCTTGAGCTGACCGCTTATATGCTTTGACACAAGCTCATTCAAAAATTCGTCGCTTTTGTCTGCCATTACATAGTCAAATCTCACGCCTGACCGGACAAAGACTTTTTTGATTTTGGGTATTTCCGATGCTTTTCGTAGGATATCTGTGTATTCGTCGTGCTCTACAATTAAGTTCTTGCATGGAGAGGGGGCAAGGCACCTGCGGTTGTTGCACACAGCTTTTTTTCCTTCGCGCACAGCCTTGCACGGTCCGTGTCTGAAGTTTGCCGTAGGGCCGCCTATGTCGTGTATATAACCCTTAAATCCCGGCAGAGTTGTCAGCAGCTTTACCTCAGCAAGCACAGACTCTGCGCTTCTCGAGGTGACATTGCGTCCCTGATTGAACGCCAGCGCACAGAACGAGCAGGCGCCGAAACAACCTCTGTTGTGCGTTACAGAAAATTCAACCTCGGCAAGACCTGGTACACCGCCATCCTTGTCGTACATAGGATGCCATCTTCTGGTGTAAGGAAGTGAGTAGATTCTGTCGAGCTCTTTCCCGTCAAGCGGTGGCTGAGGGGGATTTTGGATAAGCTTTTTGTCACCGTAAAGCTCAACGACAGCCTTTCCGCCGACATAGTCCTGATTGTTGTACTGCACGCTGAAAGCCGCAGCATAAGCTGCCTTGTCGGTCTTGAGAGTGTCGTAGTCGCCGACGGTTTCATATTCGAATTTCGGTGTATAGTCGCTGGGTGCAAGTACAACAGTGCCGCGCACATCGCGGATTTTCTTTATCGGAATGCCGCGGTCGAGCAATTTTGCAAGCTCAGAGATACTCCTCTCGCCCATACCGTAGCTTATTATATCGGCTCTCGAGTCGACAAGTATGCT
>JAZNMZ010000006.1:0-18892 GCA_045580005.1 Eubacteriales bacterium
CTATAATAGAAGACGGCAGAACTTTAGTTCCTGCAAGAGGTGTGTTTGAGGCTTTAGGAGCTACAGTTTCTTGGAATGGTAATACCAACACAGCTACAATACGAACTGGTAGCAAAGATATTGCTATTACAATCGGACAAAGGCACATTGTTGTAAGTGCCAAAAGAATTCCAATAGATGTTCCGGCGAAGATTATCAATGGCAGAACTATGATACCTCTTCGTGCTGTTGCAGAAGCATTGGAATGCGAAGTCGGTTGGGACGGAGCAACTTATACAGCGACTATAAACAGCAAATAAAAATCAAAGGAAACAAACTACAACGGTTGCCCCGTATAGTGTAAAAGTGTATCCAGACTTCATCCGACACTTAAACATCATCGTATAATACGAGGCGAAAAATCCAGATCATAATCTGCTGATTTTTTAAGAAATTACATCAAAAAAAGTGCGGTTGTGAAAATCGACTGGGTTTCGTAACACTTTTTCACTATACTTAAACGCCTATCGAAGGAGGGGTGTATATGGCAGAGTTCAAGCCGCAGACATTCGCATATGCTCACGATGCTGCTGTGCTGAAAGCGTTGAGAATATGTGCGAACAGCAACAATAGAACAATTATGGATGCTTATGCCTTTTTAGAGGAAGAGGGTGAAACTACGGCGTTCTACAATATGATTGATATTGCAACAAAAGGCGGGAATGATATTCTCTATGTCAACAGCGTTAAGGAGTTCGCCAGTGACAGCCTTGAGGACTTCAAGACAGCACTGACCAGAATAGAGAGTGCGGGCTTGAGGGTGATTTCGTTATCCGAAAAGGACTACGAATACGCCGCATTTATGACCGCCATCAAGGTCTTGGAGGACACAACGCCGAAGTATCTCAAAAGCAAGTACGCTATCTCCGCCGCCGCTATGCACAAGGTTGGGGCAAGTATAGAGACAATCTGTGAAGAACTTGGATTGAGACCTTCCGAAGTACACGAAATCATAGCCTCCTACAAGCGGGAAGAAGAAAAAGAACAAGCAGAAGAATGATAAAAGGGCGTACTGTCGCAAGCAGTACGCCCTTGTCTTATATCCGTGTGGAGTATCGCAGACTTCTGAGGTACTTGATATCCTCCTCGTCAATCATATAACTTCGGTTTTTCGTTACTAGCTCAACGATTATCTCGTCTATATCGTCAAGCTTCGCTATGGTGGTGGCAAGAGTCCAAGTGTTCATCCTTGTATATCCCTTGATTTTGTGAGCTTTTGCTATTTCGTTGAGATGGCTTCGTGGAGCATCAAGCAAGATTTCACGCACATTGAAAGACGGGATGTCTTCCGAATTGTACTTAAAATACTTGTTTTTAGTGATTTGACGGGCTTCTTCTGTTTTCTCTCGTAGTATCTGCATAGCCCTACCTGAAGCCTTTGGAATATCAAGTTCTATCTGTTCAAGTTCGGGGCGGGTAACATTGACCTGCAAGGGCAGAATCTGTGTCAGTATGCTCTCTGCATCCTTGTGGCTGACGGGATAGTGACCGTGTTCAACTCTCCAATTACGGCGGAATGTGAAGAAACGCACATATTCCGCAAGATACTTCGTCGCAACATTTGTCATGCGCCGTTCTATCAGCAGTTTCAAATCGCTGTGCAGTTCGTTTACTCTTGCAAGGGAAAGCTTGTATGTTTGCTTAATGGCGTTGAACTCGGGGAAAGACAAGTCCTCTCTA
Organism: Eubacteriales bacterium; assembly: GCA_045580005.1. GTDB lineage: Bacteria > Bacillota > Clostridia > Oscillospirales > CAG-382 > UMGS1052. The sequence continues at coordinate 1,720 of JAZNMZ010000006.1, forward strand.
TGCTCTATTCTGTCTATCTGTCCTTCTCTGTATAGGCGTTCAAGGATGTTTTCGTTGTGGCTGTGCCGTTCCTGCGGATCCATATCGGGAGCATCCTTTTCGCTGAGGTGTCCGCTGTTCTTTAATATGGTGGTGTAATCGGACGGGCGAATATAGTGGGAGAGATTGAGCAGGTCACAGGCTTGTGTATATATGGCGTTAGCATCTGAGCAGAGATAGGCTGCATCCACACAATGTCTTTCGTATAGGTCTATCACGCTGTCGGCGGTGGCACGACCGAGAGACACCACCTCACAGACACAGTAGCCCCTGCTGTCTATGGCGGTCAGGACAGTTGCGAACTCCGGACTAAGGCTTCCATACTTGGAGGGGCTGTAGCCGTATCTGGGCTTACGCTCAATGTCTTTGAGATAACTTACAAGTTCCCGACTTCCTTTCTGGCTCTCTCTGAAAACTGTTTCATCCATCTGTACGACACCCATCAGCTTGGGTGGCTCTATGGCTGCCATAGCAAAAACCAACTTCAAACGCATAGTGAAAAGGGTCTTGGTGTTAATACCCTCGCAGGCGTATGCGTAATCTTGTGAGAGAATAGTCTGCATTGTTTCAAGTGAATCCCCGCATAAAGTCAATCGGAGGACTTCCACCCACACCTCCCAAGGAAAACGGGATTTTTCAAGCAGTGTATCTGTAAAGCGTGTAAATCCCTTTTTGCAGTCCTGACAGCGTAATCGCTGAACGCCCGCATCTGTCTTGCCGTTGTTGACTACGGCAACGGAGCCGCAATAGGGGCAGTCTCTGTTTACTCCTATATCTGCAAGGTGTTTTTCAGAGATTGTATAGACAGATTTATCCCATTCACGACGGGAATCCCCGCCTTTTGCTTTTGCGTAGGCTTCCACCAGCTCTCTGAACTGCGCGGGGCTCAAATCACCCATCTTTGCTTGTAATTTCTCAAAATCCTTATCATTCACCGCTATATCACCTCCTTTTTCTCATCACAGCCAACTTTGACGGATTTTCAAGTGCAACATCTCATTATATATTATAATCTCAATATTAAAATCTGTCAACTGTTGTGTGGAATATATAATACTCAAATACGAGTATTGTCTTTTTTGCGTTTTTGTGGTAAAATATAAAGGATATTTCAAAAAACGGAGAGAATAAAATGTACAAGTTAGAAAATCTTGAGCCCTCGGGCGTGTTCAGATATTTTGAAGAGCTGACAAGAATCCCCAGAGGCTCGGGCAATATGGAAAAGGTGAGCGAATATTGCATGGAGTTTGCAAAAGCACATCATCTTGAGGCAATACGCGACGCGGCAAACAATGTCATCATTTTCAAAAAAGGCAGCGCGGGCTTCGAGAACGCAAAGCCTGTAATCCTGCAGGGACATCTTGATATGGTATGCCAGAAAGAGGAGGACCGCGATATTGATTTTGAAAAGGACGGTCTTGATATATATATCGACGGTGATTATATAAAAGCTCGCGGAACTACTCTCGGTGCCGATAACGGAATTGCCGTGGCAATGATGCTGTCAATTCTCGAACGCGACGATATTGCACATCCGCCGATAGAGGCAATATTCACAACCGACGAGGAGGTGGGTATGATAGGAGCAACCAGGCTTTCGCTCGGCAGAATACGCGGAAAACGAATGATAAATATCGATTCCGAGGACGCAAGCGTTGTAACTGTGTCGTGCGCAGGCGGAAGTGATTTCCGTATGAACTTGCCTATCACTCGCACAAAGAAAAGCGGCAAATGCATATGCCTTGCGGTAAAAGGACTCAAAGGCGGCCACTCTGGCGTTGAGATAAACAGCGGCAGAGTCAATGCAAATATCCTTATGGGCAGAATTTTGAATAATTTAAAGAACAAGTGTGATTTTGACATCATAAGTATTGACGGCGGAGAAAAGGGGAATGCTATCCCGGTAAGCTGTGTTACAAAAATCGTTGTCAAAGACAGTGGCTTGGCCTTGACTGAACTTTTGGCATACGGTGATGTGATAAAAAAAGAGATTGCTTTGCGCGAGAGCGCTTTCTCCCTCGAAATTGATGAGTGCGGAGCAGGAGATTTTGATGTAATAGATGCCCGCGCAAACGAAAGAATAATATATGCTTTGCTTTGCGCTCCTAACGGAGTTGTCAGCATGAGCGCCGAGATAGAAAACCTTGTCGAAACATCACTGAATCTCGGCATACTCAAGACACACGAAGACAGCTTTTTGCTTCTATTTGCTCTGCGCAGCAACAAGCAGTCGGCACTTGAGGCACTTGAGGCAAGACTTGTGGCTTTTGCAAGGCAGCTTGAGTGTGATATTGAAACAGGAGGTCACTATCCGCCGTGGGAATATAACGACCGTTCGCAGCTCAGAGAGCTATATATATCAAAATACCGCGAAAAATTCGGACAGGCACCCTCTGTAGAGGCAATTCACGCAGGACTTGAGTGCGGAGTGTTTGCCGCTCAGATTGCAGACTTTGATTGTATTTCAATAGGCCCCGAAATGCACGATATCCATACCCCAAAAGAAAGACTCAGTATATCCTCGACAAAGGATATATATGGTATAATTCTTGGAGTGCTTGCCGAGTGTAAGTAATTTACAGTATTGCTTTTTGTCGGGATTTGTGGTACAATATTATAAAATACACAGTCGTCAAAACGACAGTCAGGAGAATGTATGAACAATCAGAACGAATTCAAACCTTACATTCCTGCAGAAAAGGTAACACCTGAAATCACAGTTACATCCATTGTGATGGGTATTATCCTTGCAGTAGTGTTCGGCGCGGCAAACGCATACCTCGGACTCAGAGTAGGTATGACAGTTTCTGCATCTATCCCTGCCGCTGTTATTTCCATGGGTGTTATTCGCGTTATTATGCGTAAAAACTCCATCTTGGAAAGTAACCTTGTGCAGACAATAGGCTCTGCAGGTGAATCGCTCGCTGCAGGCGCAATTTTTACACTCCCTGCGCTCTTTTTGTGGGCGGCAGAGGACAAGATGGACAAGCCGGGTATTATTCCGATTACTCTTATTGCTCTTCTCGGCGGCTTGCTCGGCGTATTCTTTATGATTCCTTTGAGAAATGCGCTTATCGTAAGAGAACACGGCACACTCCCTTATCCCGAGGGAACAGCCTGTGCAGAGGTTCTGCTTGCGGGTGAAAAGGGAGGAGCAAACGCTTCTACCGTGTTTGCAGGTATGTGCTTTGCGGCTCTCTTTAAGTTTATTATCGACGGAATCAAGGTAGTTGCAGGTGAAATTTCTGTTGGCGTTAAAGGCTTTGCAGGTCAGATAGGTACTCAGATTTATCCTGCTGTAATGAGCGTTGGCTACATCTGTGGACCGAGGATTTCCTCGTATATGTTTGCAGGCGGCGTACTCAGCTGGCTCGTTCTTATTCCGCTTATCGTTCTTTTCGGCGAAAATATTATTATATATCCCGGTACAGAAACTATCGGTGCAATCTATGCCGAGGGCGGCGCAAGTGCAATCTGGGGCTCGTACATAAGGTACATCGGCGCAGGTGCACTGGCTGCAGGCGGTATTATCAGCCTTATCAAATCGCTTCCTCTTATTGTGCGCACATTCGGCGATTCAATCAAGAGCATGGGCGGCTCAAGAGCGACAGGTGCTAGAACAGACCGCGATATCAGCATGAAGATAGTGCTTGTTGCAATCGCAGCTCTTACACTTCTTGTGTGGCTTGTTCCTGCTATTCCCGTTTCACTTTTAGGAGCTGTAATAGTAGTCGTATTCGGATTTTTCTTTGCAACCGTTTCGTCAAGAATGGTTGGTCTTGTAGGAAGTAGCAACAACCCCGTTTCGGGTATGGCTATTGCCACACTCCTTATTTCAACCCTTATCCTCAAGCTCACAGGTACAACAGGTATTGAGGGTATGACAGCCGCTATTGCAATCGGTTCTATTATTTGTATTGTTGCCGCAATCTCGGGCGATACCTCACAGGACCTCAAGACAGGCTATCTGCTCGGTGCAACACCCATGAAGCAGCAGATCGGCGAAGTTATCGGCGTTGTTGCCTCAGCATTTGCAATCGGCGGAACACTTTATCTTCTCGATGCGGCATGGGGATTCGGTTCAGAACAGCTCGGAGCTCCTCAGGCAACACTTATGAAGATGATTACAGAAGGAGTTATGGACGGCAATCTTCCCTGGACTCTTGTATTTATCGGTGTATTTATTGCAGTTGTTGTTGAAGTTGTAGGTATTCCCGTTCTTCCGTTTGCAATCGGTGTATATCTTCCTGTACAGCTCAATGCCTGCATTATGGTCGGCGGTCTTGTTCGTCTTGCTATCGAAAAGATAACACGCGAAAAGGAAGAAAAGACGGCTATCATAAACGACGGTATCCTCTTCTGCTCGGGTATGATCGCAGGCGAGGGTCTTGTGGGTATCCTGCTTGCTCTGCTTGCAGTATTCGGACTTGACTCTGTAATTGACCTTTCGGGTAAGCTCGGAATTCCCGCTGTTGTGTCCAATGTAGGAGGACTTGTTCTCTTTGCGGTAACTATACTCACAGTTCTCAAGTTCTCGCTCTGGAAAAAGCGTAAATAAGCCATGAAGAAAAAAGCGACAGAAAATTTTCTTGAGAAAGTACCCGTACACGGCAAAAGAATTGCACGCTGGACAGCCGACGCCGGGGGTGTTGTGACGCTTGAAATTGATAATAAGGGCGTCTTTAACAGACTTGCCCAGCTTCTTTTGAAAAAGCCTAAAATAAGCTATATACACCTTGACGCCACAGGTAGCTTTGTCTGGCCGCTTGTTGACGGCAAAAACGATATATCATATATCGGGACCAAGGTTGATGAACACTTCGGAGAGAGCGCACATCCGCTGTACGAAAGACTTGCAAAATACTTTCAGATTCTGGAAAGCTACGGATTTATCGAGTGGGTTAAATAATTAAAAGGACGGAGCCTCGGCTCTGTCCTTTCTTATATTGTGGGCATAAAAACTCCCCTGAAGAACAGGGGAGTTAACTCTTATTTTGTACCGAAAATTCTGTCGCCTGCGTCACCGAGACCGGGGACGATGTAGCATTTTTCGTTGAGTCCCTCGTCTACATTGGCACAGTATATTTCTATGTCGGGATGTGCCTTTGAAAGAGCTTCAATTCCTTCGGGAGCGGCAATGATACACAGGAACTTGATGTGAGTTCCTCCGTATGATTTTATCTGGCTTATAGCATCGGTTGCCGAGCCGCCTGTGGCAAGCATAGGGTCAACAACCACGATAAGCCTTTTGTCGATATCTGGCGGAAGCTTGCAGTAATACTCATGAGGCTGCATTGTAACCTCATCACGGTACATACCTATGTGTCCCACCTTTGCAGACGGAACGAGCTTTAAAAGTCCGTTTACCATGCCGAGACCGGCACGGAGGATTGGAACTATTGCGAGCTTTTTGCCCTTTATCATTTTCTGCGTAGTGCGTTTGATTGGAGTCTGTATTTCGACATCCTCAAGAGGTAGGTCTCTGAGCGACTCATAGCACATAAGCATTGTTATTTCTTCTACCAGCTCGCGGAATTCCTTGTTGCTGGTGGACTTTTTACGCAGAATGGTTGTCTTGTGCTGAATCAGCGGATGGTCCAATACTACAACTTTACTCATGGGATACTCCTTATTCTTCCTTAGCTTTTGATACAATAAGATTTACGATGATACCGAGGATAAGAGCACATGCGATGGTGGTAATCTTAACCGCACCAATCTGAAGTGCCATTCCGCCGATACCTGTGATTAGAATAACAGATACAACGAAAAGATTTTTGTTGTCGGAAAGGTTAACATCCTGAATCATCTTAAGACCGGAAACTGCGATGAAACCGTAGAGCGTAATGCAAACACCGCCCATAACGCACGCAGGGATAGTTGCAAGAAATGTTACAAAAGGAGCAACAAAGGATGCAATAATTGCAATTATTGCGGTAGCGATGATTGTAATGATAGAAGCATTCTTTGTGATGGCAACACAGCCAACCGATTCGCCGTATGTTGTGTTGGGGCATCCGCCGAAGAACGCACCTGCAACAGATCCCACACCGTCACCAAGAAGTGTTCTGTGAAGACCGGGATTCTCCAAAAGGTCATGATCAATAATGCTCGAAAGGTTTTTGTGGTCTGCGATATGTTCAGCAAATACAACGAAAGCAACAGGGATATAGGCAACAGCTATTGTGGCAATATACTGCGCGTCTATTTCCTTAACGCCCTTAAGCGCTTTCAGGAATGTAAAATCGGGATACCACTGCATATTTTCAAAAAGACTGAAGTTTATAATCTGCAGTGTTTCGTTGCCTGTTTTAATGCCGATAACCGTAAAGATTGCAGCTACTACATAGCCTGCAAGAATACCGATAATAAAGGGAATAAGCTTCAGACTCTTTTTGCCGTATACAGAACTGAGAATAACACCAAGAATTGTAACAAGCGCACATACAAAGCCAATCCAGCCCTTTGTACCCATCACATAAACGGAATTTGCCGCGTCAAATTCTGCAAATTTTAAAACATCGCCTACGGCATTGCCTGCAAGCGAAAGTCCTATAATAGCAACAGTGGGGCCTATAACAACAGCGGGCATAAGCTTGCTAATCCATCTGACACCGGCGAACCTCACGATAATTGCGATGACAATATAAACAAGACCTGCAAATATCGCACCGAGAATCAATCCTGTATAACCTGCTTCAGCCGAAACAGCTCCGGCAAACGCTGCAAACATAGAGCCGATAAAAGCGAATGAGGAGCCGAGGAAAACAGGGCTTCTGAATTTGGTGAAAAGCTGATAAACAATAGTGCCGACACCTGCACCGAAAAGTGCTGCCGACTGTGACATGCCGTTGCCTATAATTGCCGGAACGGCGATTGTTGCAGCGAGAATTGCAAGCAACTGCTGGAAAGCAAAAATCAAAACCTGTCCGAATTTCGGCTTGTCGTGAACTCCGTAAATTAATTTCATCGGAAATTCCTCCTTTTGTGGTGATTAACCACTAAAAATATTGATAAAAAACGACATTTTTATCTATGTATAATATACATCAAATGTCGAATTTTGTCAATGGATTTTTTGAACAAATTATACAACTTTTAAGCAAGAATCAGTTACTTTTCCGTATTAGTTTCAAAAATGCCTGAGCTGCAGGCGACAACGGAGTATTGCTCAGATAAGCACATCCGATATGGCGCGCAGGTAAGGGGGAAGCAAGGTTCATTTTGCGTATAATTCCTCTGTCAAGGCTCTCCTTTGAGAATTCTTCGATGACACACGACACACCAAGATGGATAGACGCAAAGCGCAAGAGCAGGTCATGCACCGCCATTTCTATCTGGGGCTTGAGGGTAATGCCGCACGCGTTGAACTGTCTGTCTACATAGCGGCGTGAGTTGGAGTTTGTTTCGAGCAGAATAAGAGGCAGCTCGGCTATTTCATCAAGCGTGTAGCTTTCTTTTAGGTCAAAATCGGCTCCGCATACAAAAATATCGTGTATTTCCATACACGGCTCAAAAACAAGCTCGTCGTCAGCAACAGGCAGATTGACAAAGGCGAGCTCTGCTTGTCCCTCTTTTACGCGTTTTAACATGTTCGAAGAATATGAGCTTGACATCTCAATGCGGATGCCTGGATAGGTTGCGTGGAATTTTTCAAGATAGGGGAGCAGATAGTGGCTTGTGATAGTATCACCTGCCGCAATGTAAAGCGAGCCGCTTTCAAGATGTGAGAGCCGCGCAAGCAGTGTTTCGCCCTGCTCGATAGCCTGCATGGCGCTCTCTGCTTTCTGAAACAAGATAGCTCCCTCTTTTGTGAGCTCAACGCCGCGCCGTGTGCGTGTGAACAGCCGGGCGTTCAGATCCTTTTCAAGCTGACGGATACACTGCGATATGGCAGACTGAGAAATAAACAGTTCCTTTGCGGCTTTCGAAAAGGACGCACAGCGAGCCGTTTCATAAAAAACTCTGTAATAATCAAGCTTGGTTTTCATATAAGTGCTCCTTATCACTGCTGTAAGTATTATCTGCTTTACTTATGTATACAAATGTATTATAATAAGAGTAGTTAAAAAAGTCAAGTCCCGGAAGGAGATTATTTATGGAAAGAAAAGTAGGTACAGTATCAAGAGGTATCAGATGCCCCATTATCCGTGAGGGCGACGATATAGCAGGTATTGTTGTAAACAGTGTAATGGAAGCTGCACAGGCAGAGGGCTTTGAGCTGCGCGACCGCGATGTTGTTGCAGTTACAGAATCTGTTGTTGCACGCGCACAGGGAAATTATGCGTCTGTTGATGCGATTGCCGAGGATGTTAAGGCAAAGCTCGGCGGCGAAACTGTCGGTGTTATTTTCCCGATTCTCAGCCGTAACCGTTTTGCTATCTGTCTTCGCGGTATTGCAAAGGGTGCAAAGAAGATTGTTCTCATGCTCAACTATCCGAGCGACGAGGTTGGTAACGCACTTGTTTCTCTCGATCAGCTTGACGAAGCAGGTATCAACCCGTATACAGATGTTCTCACAGAAGCAAGGTACAGAGAGCTCTTCGGACAGAATCCCCACCCCTTTACAGGCGTAGACTATATTCAGTATTACGGAGATCTCATCCGCTCATGCGGAGCTGAGGCTGAGATTATTCTTGCCAACGATCCCCGCGCTATTCTGAAATATACAGACAATGTTCTCAACTGCGATATTCACAGCCGTGTGCGTACAAAGCGTATTCTCCGTGCGGCAGGCGCAAATCGCGTTGTGGGTCTTGACGAGATACTCAATGCTCCCGTTAACAATAGCGGTTATAATGAAAAATATGGTCTTCTCGGCTCAAATAAGTCGACAGAAGATACAGTAAAGCTCTTCCCCCAGGATTGCTTTGATCTTGTTAACAATATTCAGAAGCAGCTTCTTGATAAGTGCGGCAAGCATATCGAGGTTATGGTATACGGCGACGGCGCTTTCAAGGACCCTGTAGGAAAGATCTGGGAGCTTGCAGATCCGGTTGTTTCTCCGGCATATACAAGCGGCCTTGAGGGTACTCCCAATGAGCTCAAGCTCAAGTACCTCGCAGACAACGATTTTGCTGACCTCAAGGGCGACGAGCTCAAGGCTGCAATCGAGGCTGCCATCCGCAAAAAAGGCGATAACCTTGTGGGTAATATGGCATCTCAGGGCACAACACCCCGCCGCCTTACAGACCTTATTGGTTCATTGTGTGACCTTACAAGCGGCTCGGGTGACAAGGGAACTCCTGTTATCCTTGTTCAGGGCTACTTTGATAATATGACAGGCTAAAAAGAATAAAAAAGATAAAAAGACAACTCAATTATGAGTTGTCTTTTTTGTTGTGGTGTGCTATAATGATTTCATCGAAGATGAAATCGTCGATATGAATTCTTGACAGAATTCTCGATATGTCATAAATGACTCGATATGTGCTACCGCACTCGATATGTTGCTGACGCAACGAGATTTATATCATATCGACAAAAACGCCTGACTTCCAAACAGTTCCTTAAATTCATAATTATTTTTTCACAAAATCACAAGACAAATCATTAATCGCAGGAGAAATTTATGCAACAGATTTCTTTTATTCTGAGTATTTTGGGTTTAATATCAATGATAATTGCCTCGCTCATAAAAGGAGAGAAGATCAAAAAAACTCTGATTTTCGTTTTTGCCGGCAATATTTTGGTCGGAACAAGCTATTTGTTTGGGCAGTTGGGACTCAATGGGGCTATATCGTGCTACATAGGCGGATCGCAGGCTATTATTAACTATTTCTTCAGCAAAAAGAATAAACCAATTCCGACATGGCTTATGTGCATTTATGCTGCCTTGTTCTTCGGTGCCAATGTTGCGGTACTGACCGCACCAGTCGGAATACTTGCGCTCCTGGCATCTCTTTCCTTTGTTGGCTGTGTCAGTGCAAAGAATGGAGCATCATATCGCATTTGGCAGACAGTAAACTCGACTTTGTGGATACTTTATGATATTTTTTCAAAATCGTATGCGCCTCTTGTAACGCATGTAACTTTGTGCACTTTTACATTGGTCGGTGTGCTTATCAACGACTTTAAAAATAAAAAATAATATTCTTCGGGAGTTATAGCGGTGATAAAAAATTACATTTTTGATTTCGGCAATGTTTTGGCGCAGTTTTATCCGGAACACTTGACATCGCCTTTTGTTTCGGATATTCAAACACGAAAATACATAAGCGATGTGGTGTTCGACCGTCTTTATTGGGATAGGTTGGATGACGGCAGTATCACCGATGAGCAGGTGAGGGCTGAAATACGCAGCCGCGTCCCCGAAAAATTGGGTGACATTGCGTGCAAAGTGTATGATAACTGGATAAACACGATGATACCTGTTGAAAATATGCAGCAACTGATTTATGATATACATAAGTCCGGCAAAAAGCTGTATTTGCTATCAAATATCAGCGTTGGTTTTGCGGGCAGTTATAAAGAAGTGAAATGGATAAAAGAGCTGTTTGATTGCTTTGACGGAATAGTTCTGTCGGGAATGATAAAAATGGCAAAGCCTGACAGAAAGATATTTGAGTATCTGCTTGACACCTTTGACCTGAAAGCTGACGAGTGCATTTTTATAGATGACAGCGCGAAGAATATTGAGGGCGCAAAGACAGTTGGAATAAAGGGGTATTTATTTGATGGGAATGCCCAAAAACTGAGAAACTGTCTTGATATATGAGGCGGCAAGGGTTTGTAAACATACCAAACAAAATGGAGAATAAAAATGAACAACAAATCGTTTATACAGATGTTAAAATTTACGATGTTTTCGATATCAGCAGGAATAATACAGGCTGTAGGCTTTACGCTGTTCAATGAGCTTTTTCACTGGGAGTACAGATTTGCATATTTTACATCGCTTGTGCTGTCGATTATCTGGAACTTCACTTTCAACAGGCGCTACACCTTCAAGTCTGCCGCGAATATTCCGATTGCCATGATCAAGCTTTTCGGATTTTACGCCGTCTTTACACCTGTGTCAACCTGGCTCGGGCACCTTTGCGAAGGGGCCGGAGTAAACGATTACATCATCCTTGCCGTGACTATGATTACAAATTTTGTGTTGGAATTTCTATTCTGTAAATTTGTTGTTTACAGAAATCAGGAAAATACCAGAGCCTGAAGGGAGCTTTTATGATTACCTTTTATAACCATAATGTATGGAATCACAACCCGACCGAATACCGCAACAATCTTATACGCGAGCTGATACACGAGCTTGACGCAGATGTCTGCACCTTTCAGGAATGCGGGCCTGATACAACAAGATCGGGAGAAGCACCCCTGCCTGTCCTTATGAGTGACAGGTACACCGAGGTGTGTCCCGATAAGACAGGATATAATTATACGCCTGTTTTTTACAAAACTGACAAATTCAGCCTTGTTGACAGCGGATATTTTCTGTACGACGGACTTAATGACGCAAATTCAAAGTCTGTAACATGGGCGCTGCTCGAGGAAAAGAGCTCGTCAAAAAGATTTGTTGCAGCCTCTACTCACTTCTGGTGGATGGAAGAGTCTGAGCGGGACAACCTTCAGCGTATCAATAACGCCCGACAGCTGAGAGGTTTTTTGGATAGAGTGATTGCAAGGTACGCTGTCCCCATTATTGTTGGCGGAGATTTTAACAACGGAGAAAATTCCGCTCAGGGCGACGAGCCATATAGGGTCATGCTTGAAATGGGCTTTTGTGATATAAGACTATGCGCCGACGAGAGCACCGACTCGTATACTCACCACGATTATCCGGTGCTTACACACAACGGAAAGTATGAAAACGGAGCACTTCCTGTCAGAAATCTTGATTATATTTTTGTCTACGGCAATACTTCCGTTAAGGCAAGAAAATTTGATATTCTTACATCACAAAAAGCTCTTGATTCGTCCGACCACTGTCCTCTTGTAGGATATTTTGAACTGTAAAGGCGGTACAATGAAAGATAAAAAAAGAACTTTGATTATAGCAGCAACAGTGGTACTTTTATGCACGATAATGGCTTTTGTTGACGGTGTTATGCAGGCAAATTACTTTGCAAAATCTGCGGTGAAGCTTGCGCTTTTCCTAGGCTTTCCCGTGCTGTATTCGGCACTTGACAGCAGCTTGCAGATAAAGCCTTTGTTTGTCCCAGACGGGCAGGGTATAAAGCTTGCGCTCGTGCTGTGTATAGGCGTGTATGCCGTTATTCTCGGCGGATATCTGCTGCTTAAGAATGTTTTTGATTTTTCGGCAATCACAGGGGCACTCACAGCAAATATCGGGGTGAATAAAGACAATTTTGTACTTGTATCCTTGTATATATCCTTTATAAACTCACTTCTTGAAGAATTTTTCTTCAGAGGATTTGCTTTTCTGACGCTCAGCAAGGTCGCGTCTGCGCGATTTGCGTATATTTTCAGCGCGGCGGCGTTTGCCCTTTATCATGTTGCAATGATGATAGGATGGTTCTCAGTGGGAGTGTTTGCAATTGTGCTCGCAGGACTTTTTGCAGGTGGACTCATTTTCAATTGGCTAAACGCAAAAAGCGGCACGCTTTATCCGTCCTGGTTTGTGCATATGTTTGCTAATTTCGCTATAAATACCGTCGGCTTTATGCTGTTTGGCATTATCCCGACACCGTGATAAATAAGTATATACACCCCAAACGGGGGTTATATAAATAATCAATTTTTGGAGGATTTTTTATGAAAAAGATTTTTGCTTTGAGTTTGGCAGGATTGTTGCTGCTTGCACTTTTTGCGTGTGCAGACACAAGGGAAATAGTGGATGATTCTGTTATTACAGACGATGTCGAGGTTTTGCCGGATGACACACAGGTGCCCGAGCCCGAAGTTCCCGAAACACCGGATGAGCCCGAAGTTCCCGCAGCGCCCGAGAAAGATTTCACTCCCGGCAAGATAGACGGCTCGGTATACGAGAATGAATACATAGGACTCGGATTCACACTCCCTGAGGGCTGGAGCTTTTACAGTGAGGAGCAGATAAGAACACTGAATAACGCGGCATCTGATATGGCAGGCGAGGAGTATGAGCAGTTTATAGAGAATGCAACTATCATATATGATATGTGTGCCGCCGACAGCTACGGCTTCAACAATGTAAATTTAAATTTTGAAAAAATTGACACCGAATTGCTTGCAGAATTCGATTTCGCTGAGAGTATAGAAGCTCAGATTCCTCTGGTACAAAGCAGTCTTGAAAATATGGGATATTCAGATTTTGCATACGAAATTTCAAAGGTGCAGGTCGGCGGCGAGCTTCTTGACGCTGTTAATATCACTGTTTCAATAGAGGATATTGACGGATATATGACTTCAATACAGAAAGCTTGTGACGACGGTATCGTAACAATCACTGTTACGACTATGTTTGAAGATACAGTAGCTGATGTTATTGACAATTTCTACTGGGTAGACTGATTCCGGTACTTGCGGAGGTATGATTTGAAAATAGTAGTTCTTGATAGACTCACGCTCGGCGATGACCTTGATATTTCGGGAGCGGCAGAGTACGGCACGCTTGTATCGTACGACAGCACATTGCCCGACGAGGTACAAGCGCATATTGCCGACGCTGAGGTTGTCTTTGTAAACAAGGTTAAGCTCGGTGAGCACAATCTCAAAAATGCAAAAAATCTCAGGCTAATATGCGAGGCGGCGACAGGCTATGACAACATAGACATTGCCTATTGCAAAAGAGCGGGCATTGCTGTGTGCAATGTGCCGGGATATTCGGTATACAGTGTGGCTCAGGTAACAGTGTCTATGGTGCTGAGCCTTGTCAATCACCTGAAAGAGTATACGCGCTACACCTCGGACGGAACATATTCCGACGGCGCAAGCGCAAATATACTTACTCCGATATATCATGAGCTTTATGGCAAAACCTGGGGGATTGTAGGCTACGGCGCAATAGGTGCGCGCGTCGGCGAGATTGCAAAGGCTCTCGGATGTAATGTCCTCGCATTCAAACGCACGCCTGTCGACAGCGTAGAATGTGTTGACATAGACACCCTTTTGCAAAAAAGCGACATCATAACCGTACACATTCCTCTTTCAGACAGCACACGGGGGATTATCAGCCGCGAGCGTATTGCAAGGATGAAAAAGAATGTTGTTTTTGTCAACACGGCAAGGGGAGCTGTAACCGACGAGGCTGCACTTTGCGAAGCGGTGAGAGCGGGAAAGATAGCAGGGCTCGGAACAGATGTGTATTCGAGTGAGCCTTTCGGAAAGGACAGCCCATATTATGAAATAAAAGATCTTGACAATGTCTGTCTGACACCGCATATGGCGTGGGGCACGGCAGAGGCTAGGCAAAGGTGCTTCGGTGAGATGCTTCTCAATATGAGAGCGTATTTCGGAGGCGAAATCAGAAACAGAATTGACCTTATGTGACAAAAGTTTTATGCACCTTGATTTTTGATGGTTTTGTTTTATAATATTTATAAAACATACAAGAAAGTATTGAAAAGCGGAGGTATTTCTTATGGATAACCTGAAAAAGAACATAAAAATCTCAGATATTACGACCGGACATATTCAGGGAATTGCAACAGACGCGCAGAGAAAATATATGTATTATTCTTTTACGACATCGTTTATAAAGACCGATATGGATGGCAATATAGTTGGCAGCGTAAAAGGTCTTGCGGGACATCTGGGATGTATTGCATACAATTATGATGACGGCAGGGTATATGCTTCTTTGGAGTACAAGCACGATGGTATCGGTACATACATTCTAGAAAGATTGAGTGAAAAGATAGAGGTTACCGACGGATTCTATATTGCAATCTTTGATGTTGACAAAATCGACCGTATGGATATGGACGCTCAGAAAGACGGCGTTATGACTGCTGTATATCTTGATGAAGTGTTGAAAGATTACAGTACAGGAAGGTATGGTTGCGGCGGTATGGACGGAATTACATTTGCTCCAGTTCCGGGAGATTTCGGCGGAAGTAAGCACCTGTACCTTGCATACGGCGTTTACGGTGATGTGACGAGAGAGGATAACGACTATCAGGTTATTCTGAGATATGACATCCGGGACTGGAAGAAGTATGAAAATCCGCTCAATCAGCTTGATATGCACACAAACGGACCTGCTAAGCCCGACAGCAAGTATTTTGTATATACAGGTAACACGGTATACGGAATACAGAATCTGGAATATGATGAGTTTACCCAGTGTATGTTTGCGGCGGTTTATGAGGGGCAAAAAGAAAAGTTTCCCAACTATCCCATGTATGTTATAGATATGAAAAAACCTGCTACATACAGCAAACACAATGTTCTGGATGAGAGCTGCGAGCAGATACAGCTTGCTGAAATCGGGCAGAAACATGAGCAGTCGGGAGTGTGGGGAATGACTTTCCCTTATGGCTCTACAGGAATAATCTCGCTTGGTAACGGCCTTTTTTACTTTTCACGACCTTTTTGCGAAGGAGAAAATTGGGGCACGGACATCGGTTTGTATGAATTTGACGGAAAAACGGGGTTTGTTGAAAAATAAAGAAACTTATACATGAAAGTTTGTCCTCGAAAGAAATAGAGTTGACCTTATATGATATTTTTGCAAAAACATATTGCCATTTTGACATTTTTATGCTAAAATAATATGCAGATGTTGCAAATACATCTTTATTACAAAGACAAATACATACGGAGGTTTTCACATGGATATGTTGAAAAAGTTTTGGCCCACACCCTTTAAGGTACAGGAAAAGGATGTTGCGTCGCTTATCATTCAGCTCGTTATTTTTCTGGTTGTCTGCGTAGTTGCAGGTTGGCTTATCAGCCTTCTTGCTTTGATTCCGATTATAAACATCATCGCAATTCTCGCAGGCTCGCTTCTCGAAATTTACGGTATTGTAGGTATCGTGCTTTGCGTGCTTAAGTTTCTCGGACTTGTAAAGTAATAGCTAAACAAAAAAGCCCTGCAGCAGCAGGGCTTTTTTGTTAAATTAAAGTTTTTATTGCATTTTGGTAAATTTTGTGGTAAAATAACTACTATGTAGAAAAATGTTATGAAAAGGAGATTGTTATATGGATATTTTTGCATTTGCACTGTATTTTGTAGCAATGATTGCTATTGGTTTTTTCTTTTTTGTAAAATCCAAGAGCAATACTGAAAAAGACTATTTCCTCGGTGGCCGTTCGATGGGCCCATGGGTGACGGCAATGAGCGCGCAGGCGTCTGATATGAGCGCATGGCTTCTTATGGGACTTCCCGGAAGTATTCTCGCTTTCGGCTTTGGCCAGGCATGGATAGGTATCGGCCTTGCAATAGGTACTGCCGCAAACTGGATAATCGTCGCAAAGAGACTTCGTAAGTTCTCTAAGGCTTCGGGAGATTCTATCACTCTCCCTCAGTATCTTTCAAACAGATTTGCCTCCAAGAGCCATACTCTAAGCATCATATGCGCGATTGTGTTCCTTGTGTGCTTTACTATCTATGTAGCTTCTGCTTTTGTTGCAGGCTCGGATGTATTTACAACACTTGTTCCCGAACTTACAAAAACAAACGCAATGCTTATCTTCGCAGCAATTGTTATAATCTATACATTCCTTGGGGGATTTAAGGCTGTTTGCTGGACAGACTTTTTCCAGGGACTTCTTATGATCGGCGCGCTTCTTATAGTGCCTATTGTTGTAGGCTTTACAAGAGAGCTTGAGCCTGCGGCTCTGACAACCGTATACACAGGCCCGAACGGCGAGCAGTTCGAATTCGTTGCCAACTTCTTCAACGCAAGCTGGCAGGATATTTTGTCGGGACTCGGCTGGGGTCTCGGATACTTCGGTATGCCCCACATTATCATAAGATTTATGGCTATCGAAAAGCCCTCTATGGTAAAGAAGTCTGCGACTGTTGCAATCATTTGGGTTGTACTTTCGCTTGCTGCAACGATAGTTATCGCATATCTTGGCAGAATGTTCATATACTCTAACGGCACTGACCTTTCCCAGGTTCTTCTATCCGAGGGCAAGCAGTCCCTTATATTTGTAGAGCTTGCGCGCGATGTGTTCCCGGCATTTGTTGCAGGACTTCTGCTTGCAGCGATTATTGCGGCATCCATGTCGACAGCCGATTCAC
>JAZNMZ010000007.1:0-31524 GCA_045580005.1 Eubacteriales bacterium
GACAAGCCATACACTCAATCCTGTTCCCTGCATCATTTATGACAACAAGTTTGCCGACCTTTATACTGTCAAGGAAGACCGTGGCACATACGGACTTTCAAATGTGGCAGCAACACTTGTTAACCTTATGGGTTATGAAGCTCCCGAAATCTGGGATGAAAGTATGATTGAGGTAAAATAATTCTAATATGATTACAAATCATAAAAACGCCTATACCGTTGCACTTTGCACCCTCGGGTGCAAGGTGAATCAGTACGAGTCACAGGCGATGTCCGAGGATTTTGAAAAGCTCGGATTTCGTGTATGCTGCTTTGACGAGCAATGCGATGCGTATGTTATCAACACCTGCACAGTCACAGCAGAAAGCGACAGAAAGTCACGGCAGATGATACGCAAGGCTGTCAAGAACGGATGCGGCAAAGCTGTTGTAGCTGTCACAGGCTGTTACAGTCAGATACAAAAGGAAAAACTTCTTGAAATTGAAGGCGTAACAGTTGTTTTCGGCACATCTGAAAAACAGCGAATCGCAAGCCATGTACTGCAGAGAATAAGGGGTAACAACGAAGCTCTGCCGTGTATGGTGCGCCCCATTGAGCGCATACGCGGTTTTGACAAAACATCTATTACACGCTCCGAAAGAACAAGAGCTATCATTAAGATTGTCGACGGATGTAATAACAGCTGCTCGTACTGTATTATCCCAAAAGCAAGAGGTATGGTGCGCTCGAAAAAGCCTGAGGATGTTGCAAATGAAGCCAAAGTTCTTGTTGAACACGGCTACAAGGAAATTGTCCTTACAGGCATAGAAACAGCGTCGTACGGCAAGGACCTTGACGGCATAGACCTTTGCACACTGCTCAAAATTGTTGACAAGATTGACGGACTAGAAAGAATACGGCTCGGTTCACTTGAGCCAACGGTCATCACCGAAGAATTTGTCAAGACTGTATGCGAGTCAAGTCATATCGTGCATCACTTTCATTTGTCGCTGCAAAGCGGCTCGTCGCGGGTGCTTGCAGGTATGAAGCGCAAATACAACGCTGATATGTTCATGCAAAATGTTGCGCTTTTGCGCGAAAAGCTTCCTGATCTCACTCTCACCACAGACATTATCGTAGGTTTCCCGGGAGAGTCCGAGCAGGACTTTGCACAGACAGTTGATATGGTTGAAAAATGCCAATTTCTTTATGTACATATATTTCCCTTCTCAAGACGCAAGGGCACACTCGCAGATACGCTCGAAGACCAGATTGATGAGAATACAAAGAAAAAACGAGCCGCTGAGCTTAAAAAGGTTATGCTCAATGTCAGAAAGAAAGTTCTTTGTTCTTTTGACGGCACAGAAAGCTCTGTGCTTTTTGAGGAAAAGACCGAGGACGGAAAGTACATCGGACATACTCCAAATTTTATTCCTGTCATATTTGACTCAAAAGAGGATCTTCATGGCAAGATTTTGCCCGTCACTTTAAGATATAACGAAAAAAATACGGAATATATGAACTGCACCGCAAGATAACAAAAAACCTCCGACAAGGAGGTTTTAATTTTATAAATTTTTGACAAACTCACACAGCCTGAGAGTTGAGTCGGGATGTGCGAGAAGTTTGATGTTTTCTTTCATAACGCGTATTTTATCTTCGACTGCAAACATCTGATACACAATATCGTCAAGAGGACAGGTATCTGTAACCGCCATAGCTACGCCGTTGTTGAGCAGAAATTCTACATTTCTCTCTTCCTGTCCCGGTATGGGATTTACAAGTATCAGCGGAAGCCCCTTTGCAAGAGCTTCTGAGGTTGTAAGACCACCGGGTTTTGTAACAATGCAATCCGACGCACTCATTAAAAGCTCGACATTATCAGTAAAACCGTATGTAATAACAGTTTTCTTTGTCTTCATTCTGTCGACAGTTTCTTTTGCTTCTTCGTTTTTTCCGCATACTACAATTATCTGAAAATCAGAAGGTATCTTGTCAAGTTGTCTGACAATAGTGTCGAGTCTACCAAATCCCATACTTCCGCTCATAAGAAGCACTGTCCTCTTATCAGGGTCAAGGCCTATCTTGGTGCGGCACTCCTGCTTTGACGGCATTTCATTTGCAAACTTTTCGGCTATCGGGATGCCAAACTGCAAAATCTGCTGTTTTTTGAAGCCCTTTTTAAGAAACTGCAGGTCAAGCATTTCACTTGCTGTTACAATATAGTCAAAATGTATGCTCTCCTCCCAGAAAGGATGAGCGGTAAAATCTGTGACAATGCCGATGTTTACTGAATTAATGATACCTTTGGTCTTTAATATATCCACCATTGCCGCAGCAAAGCAATGGGTGGTAATTATCACATCGGGGTTATACTCCTCAAGATATTGCCTGAGCTTGGACGCAAGAACTGTGTTGAGAAGCTTGAAGCTTGTAAGGTCCTCGGCATTCTTGCTTCTGCGCTCTGTTTTCCTATACACATACGAATAAGGCACCGAAATATACTTTGTAGAAAACAAATATCCGTCATCAAGAGCTCTTGCAAGAATTCTGTTAATATATTCAAAGGCGTCAAGGAACTCGCAATCCACGCCAAGTTCGCTCAGTTTGTCCACTATTGCTTTTCCTGTGCTGTTGTGTCCCTGTCCGCAGGTTACAGATATAACGAGTACCCTCATATTGCGCCTCCTAAAAGAAATTTTAAATTGTAAACAACTTTTTATTATTTAACAAGTTTGTATTCATAATTATAACATATAATATCATTGTGCTTGTTATTATTTTACACTATTTTGTCAAAAAAATCAACTCCCAAGGTCAATTATGCGCGTTTTTGAGATATTCTCCGATAACAGCCTGCTCAAGCTTTTTTCTTGATTCTGTGTTTATCGGATGGACAACATCAATATAGTTACCTGTTGACGCGACTCTTGCAGGCATTGCAAGAATAAGTCTTCCGTTTGCTGATACAATCTTAATATCGTGTATTGCAATTTCCTCATCAAGTGTTACAGAGCATATTGCCTTTAAGGGCTCGGTTTCAAATGTTCTTCTGAATTTTATGTTTGTGATGTTCATATTGTTACTCCCTTTTTGTGTTTGTAGTTATTGTGTACACAGGGCAGTTCTTTATTCATAATTTAAAACTTATCCGAAAGGAATAAAATATATGCAAGACAACAAAGCAGTTTTCAAATTATCTTCCATCGATGAAATCAACAAAGTATACTTTCTCGGCATTGGCGGAGTGAGTATGTCTTCCCTGGCTCTCATTCTCAAAAGTAAAGGAAAGTGCGTTTCGGGGTATGATCTTTATCATTCCAAAAACACAGAGCTTCTTGAGCAGAGAGGTATCAGAATTAACTATGAGCACAATATAGACGCTCTTGCCGGTGTTGATACTGTTGTATATACAGCAGCAATTCCCGAAAACTGCGAAGAAATAAAATATGCAAAGAATAATAATATAAGAGTTATAACAAGGGCAGAGCTTTTAGGTCTTATTACCTCAAGCTACAAGTATTCAGTCGGAGTATCGGGCACTCACGGGAAGTCTACAACTACAGCGATGATATCGGATATATTCTGTGCGTACGATCCGGAAAGCTCGTGCCTCGGCGGCGCTGTAATGCCAAAGATAGGCTCGTCCTTTAAAATAGGCAATTCCGACAGAGTGGTTTTTGAAGCGTGCGAATACAAGGATTCGTTTCTTTCTATGCGGCCGTCGCTCAAGGTTGTACTCAACTGCAAACTCGACCATGTAGACTATTTCCCCGACCTTGAAGCAATAAAAAAATCTTTTCACACATACATGGACACTGCACGCTCTGATGAGCGTGGAGACAACATCGCACTTGTAAACGCAGACTGCGAAAATGCTGTTGACGCCTCGAGAGGAGTCAGCGCAAAAGTATATTACTATTCGGCAAGTAAAAAGTGCGACTTCTGGGCAGGCAATGTTGATATTTCAGACGGATTTGCCCGCTTTGATCTATACTGTGGCGATGAACTCAAGGTCGCCGGAATCAAGCTTAAGGTCCCGGGCCTACACAACCTGTCAAACGCCGTCGCAGCAGCGGGGGCAGCTCTTCTTACAGGAGCAGACAAAAAAGCCGTATACGAGGGTCTGAGCAGCTTCTCGGGCGTGTCAAGGAGGTTTGAGTACAAAGGAACGCTTGATACCGACGAAAGAATAGACTTTTACGACGATTATGCACACCATCCGGATGAAATTGAAGTAACGCTTAACAGTGCAAAAATGCTTTGCTACAAGAGAGTGATATGCGTGTTCCAGCCGCACACCTATTCAAGGACATACTCACTTCTTGACGGATTTGCAAAGGCTCTGTCGCTGTGTGACAAGGTATTCCTCACAGACATCTATCCTGCAAGAGAGACAAACATATACAACATCTCTTCAAAAGACCTTGCAGATAAAATCCCCGGTTGTGAGTATTACGACAGCTTCGACAAGGTAAGAGACGCGCTTCTTTCCTACATCAAAGACGGTGACCTTGTGCTGACAATGGGAGCGGGAGAAGCGTACAGAATTACAGAGGAAATCCTAAAGTGAATATCAAAAAACACCGACGGTAGTCGGTGTTTTTTTGATGCTGAAGATTATTTTTCGCTGAAAATCTTATTAAGAGTGTAGGTACAGAGAATAATAATTCCGATTACTATAAAAATAGTAAGCATACCTGTACCCATATATACGAGATTATTAATAAATTCCATTGGTCTGAAGTTCATAAATATCCTCCACAATTAATGATAAAAGAAGTTGAGTATCAGTCCACCTGCGATAACAGAAGCAATCTGTCCCGATACATTTACACCTATTGAGTGCATGAGAAGGAAGTTCTGATTATCTTCTTCAAGTCCCATCTTGTGCACAACTCTGCCAGACATCGGAAATGCGGAAATGCCTGCTGCGCCGATCATAGGATTAATCTTTTCCTTGAGGAAGAGATTGAGAATCTTCGCAAATACAACTCCGCCTGCCGTATCAAATATAAAGGCAAAAAGACCGAGTCCGAGGATAAGAAGCGTCGCAGGCTGCAGGAACTTATCTGCAGTCATCTGTGTCGCAACAGTAATTCCGAGGAATATTGTGATAAGGTTTGCAAGCACTTTCTGTGCTGTTTCGGAAAGAGAGTTGAGAACTCCGCACTCACGGATAAGGTTGCCGAACATAAGGAATCCGATAAGGTCGATAGATTCGGGTGCTACAAGACCTGCAATCACCGTGATGATAATCGGGAAAAGAATTCTTGTAGTCTTGGAAACGCCTGCTGCCTTATACGGCATGCGAATAAGGCGTTCTTTTTTTGTTGTGAGGAGCTTGATAATCGGAGGCTGTATTACCGGCACAAGTGCCATATACGAATATGCCGCAACCATAATAGCTCCTGTGATTTCTGACGCCTCTCCGAGAAGCTTCTGCGCAACTACAATAGCTGTCGGTCCGTCAGCCGCACCGATAATACCGATTGACGCCGCCTCGGGCACAGTGAAAAACACAGAGGCAAGACAGAATGTAAAGAATATACCAAACTGCGCTGCTGCACCGAAAATCATAAGCTTTGGATTTGACAGAATCGGACCAAAGTCAATCATGGCACCGATACCGATAAAGAGTATCAAAGGGAAAAGCTCATTGGATATTCCTGCTTCAAAAAGAGTTGAAAGCGCACCGTCATAAATTGCAGGGATATTAACAATAATCGCGCCAAATCCCATCGGAAGCAAAAGTGTGGGCTCCATATCCTTTTTGATAGCAAGATAAATGAGCAATGCGCCTACAAGCCACATAACTACTCTCTGCCATCCGCCATTTTGAAAAAGCGGTAATAGATTCTCGTAAAGAATATCCATAATTTCCTCCTGAAACATAACCGCCACAGTCAAATGCAACTAGAGCTGTAATTCTGTAGCGAAACATAAATATTACCGAAGATAAGTATAACACACGCACGAGGAAAAGTCAAGAAATTATACCGTGTTATGGCAAAAAAAAGTCATATATCAACCCTTATACACATTGACAAACAATACTTTGTCGGGTATAATATCGTTGTTCAATATTATCGGAAAGGGATGACTATCAAAATTGGCAAAGCAGCTTTTTGAAAAACTTAAAGAAGCGACCTTGGCGGTTCTTCCTGTTAGCATAATTGTACTTGTTTTGTGTTTTACGGTTATTCATGCCGATGGACGATTTGTCATTTCGTTTCTGATAGGTGCGATGTTGCTTGTAGTAGGTATGACACTTTTTGCACTTGGTGCTGATATTTCGATGGTACAAATAGGTCGGTCGATAGGCTCGCACATTACTCGGTCGAGAAAAATAATATTCATTGCTCTTGTATGTTTTATAATGGGAATCGTAATCACGGTTGCTGAACCTGATCTACGCGTACTGGCAGCGTCTGTGCCTATTGTTGATACAAGTGTTATGATACTTACCGTTGCTATAGGTGTGGGTATATTTCTCGCAATGTCTTTTTTCAGAGTTTATCTTCAAATAAAACTCTCATATATACTTCTCATGATGTACGCAATTATATTTGCGCTTGCGCTGTCCCCTCTTATTCCAAATAATTTTGTAGCCTCTGCTTTTGACTCTGGCGGAGTTACCACTGGACCAATCACAGTTCCGTTTATAATGGCACTCGGTGTGGGTCTTGCCTCGGTAAGAGGTGAAAAAAACTCAGCAGAAGACAGCTTTGGACTTGTAGCACTCTGCTCGGTAGGACCGATACTGACGGTGCTTTTGCTTGGCGCCTTTAACGACACCTCCTCGGTTAGTGCAACAGCACAGGAGATAGCTTGCCGGGATAGTTTTTCTGAAATAATTCTTTCGTATCTCAGTGCTATTCCGCATTACATTGCCGAGGTATTCACAGCACTTTCGGCAATAATTGCATTTTTTGTTATATTCCAGATTTTTTCACTACACCTGACAAAGCAGGAGATTGTCAAAATAAGCATTGGTATGATTTATACCTATATAGGGCTCGTGCTTTTTTTAACAGGAGTTAATGTCGGATTTATGCCAATGGGAACATATATCGGAAGTGTTCTCGGAGAAAGTTCTCACCCATGGATACTCATACCGATAGGCGCGCTTATCGGCTGGTACATTGTATCGGCAGAGCCTGCGGTTCATGTGCTCAAGCAACAGGTCGAAGATGTAACAGAGGGGGCTGTCAGAGGTAAGTCTGTAAGTATTGCTCTTGCAATCGGCGTTGCGATTTCTGTCGGTCTTTCGATGTTAAGGGTAATCACAGGTATTTCGATATGGTATATCCTTATACCCGGATATCTGTTTTCTTTGATAATGACATTTTTTGTTCCACCGATTTTTACAGCTATTGCATTTGATGCAGGCGGAGTTGCCTCAGGTCCTATGACTGCAACATTTCTCTTGCCCCTCGCACTCGGTGCCTGCTCGGCAACAGGCGGCAATCCGCTTACAGACGCATTCGGGCTTGTAGCCTTTGTTGCAATGACTCCCCTTGTGACTATACAGCTGCTCGGACTTGTGGTCAAGCTCAAAGCTCTCAGAACAAGCAGTATTTCTACTGCAGAATCTGCACTTGTGCTTTCTGACGAAATTATAGACTTTGACATATATGAGAGGAGTGACTCGGATGAGCAATAAGCTATACGCTCTAATTGCTATTGTCGACCACAGCAGAGGCGACGAGCTTGCGAGCGTTTATAATAACGAAAATGTCCCTGTGAGTATTGCCACACACGGACACGGTATTGCCGATTCATCTGTTCTTGAAATGCTGGGATTCGGCGAAAATAAAAAAAGCATTTTTATCAGCATCGTCACAAAGGCTCATGCAAAGCAAATTTTTGGAGCGGCAGATGAAAAAATGCACATCGCAAAACCCGGAAAAGGCATTCTGTTTACAGTTCCCCTGACGAGCGCAACCGCTTTTCTCGCAGGACTCGTTCAAAATATAGACACACAAAATTTTTCCACACAGGAAGGTGAGAATGTTATGACAAAAGAGCACGAATATGAGCTCATTATAACTATCGTTACAAAAGGCTTTTCATCAAATGTCAAAGACGCAGCAATCTCGGCAGGCGCTAGAGGCGGAACTCTCATACACGCACTGGGGCTCGGTGGAGCCGAAGCGCAGAAATTCCTTGGAATTAAAATTGCTCCCGAAAAGGATCTTGTCCTCAATGTTGTCCCTTGTGAAATGAAAAAAGATGTCATGACTGCAATATCAAACTCGGTAGGTATTAATACTGAGGGTCAGGGCATAATCTTCTCGCTCCCTGTTGACAGTGCTCTCGGACTTACAGCGGCAAGCTCCACGCAGCCAGAATAAAACAGCTGATTAAATAGAAAGCTCCCGTATGGGAGCTTTCTTATTTACAGAACTTTTCGATGTAATTTTCTATCGCGGCGTTGATAATCTTTATTGACTCTTCCCTGCCGCTCACTTCGTTTACTGCTGTATCCTTGTTTTCAAGATTCTTATACACAGCAAAGAAATGCTTCATTTCGTCAAAAATGTGTGCAGGCAGTTCACTGATGTCCTTATACACATTGTTGTTAGGATCATTAAACGGAATTGCAATAATTTTTTCGTCATTTCTGCCGTTGTCTATCATTGATATAACACCGATAGGATATGCACGCACAAGCGTCATAGGTTCAATCTTCTCGGAACAAAGCAAAAGCACATCGAGAGGGTCATTATCATCGCCGTAAGTACGAGGAATAAATCCGTAATTTGCAGGGTATCTTGTCGATGTATAAAGAATTCTGTCAAGAAGAAGATATCCTGTCTCCTTGTCAAGCTCATATTTTTTCTTGCTTCCTTTTGAAATTTCGATAACGCAGATAAAGTCCTCAGCGTTTATTCTCTTGGGCGAAATATCGTGCCATATATTAGACATTTACTTTATCTCCTTTGTCTTTGATATAATTATATTAACACAAATCATTCAAAAAGTAAAGCCTATTTTCTCACTTATTCATAAACAGTAAGATTTCCGATACATTCCGTCTGATTCTTGTACTTTTCAAGACCGGAATAAGGATGTGGCTTCGTAATTATGCGATATTTATATTAAATTACAATATACAAAAGCGGATATTTAAAATATCCGCTTTGACCTTTATTTTATAACACCGATAGCCAAAATCTTTACGGTTTTTCGGGAATAACGATTGCAGCGATAATATATGCGATAACTCCGCTAAACCCTATTGCACAGAGGAAAACAAGCCCAAGTCTTACAAGTGTAGGGTCTATCTCAAAATACTCAGCAATACCGCCGCACACTCCGCAGAGTTTCTTGTCGGTATTAGACTTATATAGTCTTTTCATATGCAGCACTCCTTATTATATAAAGTTAATCAAACAGTGGTGTTGAGAAATATCTCTCGGCAGTATCAGGCAGAATTGTCACAACCGTTTTGCCTGGGCCCAAAGCTTTTGCAAGTTTAATTGCGGCTGCTACATTCGAGCCACTTGATATTCCACACATAATACCTTCTTTTGACGCAAGCTCTTTGGCGGTTTGTATCGCTTCGTCGTCTTTTACTATGCAGATATCGTTATATATGCTCTGATTCAAAATTCCGGGAATAAGACCGTCGCCTATGCCCATCTGCAGGTGCGTACCGATAGAGCCACCCGACAAAACCGCAGCGTTTTCCGGCTCAACTGCCCAGATAATCATATCAGGATTTTTCTCCTTGAGAGTTTCACCAATACCTGTTATTGTACCGCCCGTGCCTATACCAGAGCAAAAGCCGTGTATTGGTCGGTCAACCTGCTCTAGTATTTCCTTGCCGGTGCACTCTCTTTGCACCTGTGGATTTGCAGGATTTTCAAACTGCTGAGGGACAAACACATTTGGGTCTTCCTTTTGCATTGTCAGCGCTATTCTCAAGCATTCGTCAATACAATCGCCGATATTTCCTGCGTCATGTACAAGAATAACCTCTGCTCCGTAGTGGCGCACAAGCTTTCTACGCTCCTCGCTGACGGAGTCGGGCATAATAATTTTTGTTTTGTATCCAAAAACCGCACCGACAAGCGCAAGACCTATTCCCTGGTTTCCGCTTGTAGGTTCAACGATGATTGTGTTCTCATTTATCTTGCCCTGAGCCTGTGCTTCTCTTATCATATTGTAAGCTGTTCTTGTCTTAATTGAACCTCCAACATTAAGCCCCTCAAACTTCACAAGAATATCCGCACCGTCCTTTGGTGCAAGATTCTTTAATTTTATCATAGGGGTGTTCCCCATTGCTTCAAGAATGTTGTTATATACCATAGATTTCTCCCAAACAGATTAATATACAATATTTTATCATATTTATAAAAAAATGGCAAGAGCAAGTTTACCCCAAAGCTCTGATTTTTGCCGTGAGCCAGTTTTTGTATTCAAGAACTTCCTTGTTGCTTTTGTCAACACTAAGAACATAGTTTACCTTGCCAAGAAGTTTTCTGAGATAACTCTTTTCGTCCATATCGGCTTTTGTGCATTCAAGATGAGATTGCACCCCGAATTTTCTGCAATAGTAAAGCTCCTGACGAAGCATTTTACGATATGCAGATGAAGTATTGAGCTTTTTATTTACAACGATTCCTGTAACAAGCTTCTTTTGACCGCGCTTTGCAAACACAGTCTTACCGTCATTAAGAAAAAACCCAAGCCTCGCAAGTTCTTTTTTCACAAATGCAACAATTTCCTGCCGATTAATATTTCCCGAAAAAGTCATATCGTCACAGTAACGCGTATACTTTATGTTTCTAGCGGCACACCACTCACCTATCGTGTTATCAAAATCCTTCATAATGATATTTGAAATGACAGGAGATGTCGGCGCACCCTGCGGCAAAGCGTCGCGATAAAGACAAAGTATTGTGAGTAATATTCTATTAGATTCTGAGTATTTATACGACGGGAAAGCCTTTTCTTTTACCAAAGGATAAATAATACTGTCGAAGAAGTGCTTGATATCAAGCTTTAATATAGTAACACTTCCCAGATGAGGTCTTGCATTGACAACAGTTGAGCCGCATACCCTGTATGCGGTAGCATAGGGTGATATTTCTTCGTATGCAAGTAAGCTTTCGGCAATTCGCCTCTGCACGGTCTTCATAGATCCGTCGGGTACAGACAGCTCTCTGTACTCTCCGTTTGTTTTAGGAACAGAAACTCTGTGATAATGCGAGCTTATATTATTGCTGAGTGTATACAGTGCCCTCGGTGAAAATCCTAGCGCCTGTGTCAAGGAGGAAAGCTCCTTATAAACAATCATTATTAAACTTTCCTCCTTTCAGGCTGTGGAACAAAACAATGTGAATTACGATGTTACGCAGCTGTATTTCCGCCCATGCAGTGGGCATTTATAATACAGCGGAGTCAACTTCGTTTCAACTATGTTGAATAATACTTGATTGCGCTTCCCGACAGCGACTCGCTGCCGGTGCCAATAAAAATTGACTTGCTCTGATGTTCCACAATGTTTATAATATCAAGGTATGTGCACAGTGTTATAAAAAACACTCGTGCGCCCTTGATACTCTGTGTAATAAGTATACCGCAAAGTTTGTCCAATAAATCGGACTTTGCTTGCACTAATAAAGCTGAAATGCTCCCATCAATGTTAAAATTATAAATAGTACAGTTAAAGCGACAAAAAAGAGTACAGAATTCTTGATTGTTTTGAGTAACTGATATTGTTTAAGAAGAATATATTCAAGACGCTCGTCCTTATTTAACTCATCTGCCTTTTTTATTGTGTAAAACTCATTGAGCTCCTCATCAAAAAATCCCTTGTATCTGTAAACTCCTTCGGGCAAAGACTGTCCTTGTTTTAACATTTCTATGTATTTTTCGATAGCTTCCTTTGAGCATGAGGCTTTTTGTAACAAATTTACCTCGTGTTGCAAATCATTCAGTTCCTTTTTCAAATCTTTAATTGTGTCAGACATTTTTTCTCCTTATAAACTACTATTTGTCTTCTACTATTAAAAGCTTGCAGCGCAAGGCTTTATGTGTGTATTATACCATGAAGCCAAAATGCTTGCTTGCAAGCGCATTTTGCGAAGCCGTCAATATCACATCTGTGCGAATGCACAGCAGGGCGCAGCCCAAAGACTTGCAGCGCAAGGCTTTATGTGTGTATTATACCACACAAAAAAGAAAATGACAACCCGCTTTACAAAGAAGATTGTCATTTTTTGTGTTATTTCTCTTTATTGATATTCAATAGGTTCAGCTTATGCTGACGACGCATTTTAACCTCGTGCGGTATAGGCGCGATTTCGCCTGCTGCTGTAAGCGCTTGTCTTGTAAGAAGCGGGCCAAATAGCTCATAAATGAGCACCGCAAAAAGAGTAATATTTCTAATAAGCTCACCCTGGCTGCCAAGCTGCATAGCTGTGGCACACATGCCGAGCGCAACGCCTGCCTGAGGCAAAAGGGTGATACCGAGATACTTACATATCTTGCTGTCACAGCCTGTAGCCTTTGCACTTACATAAGATCCGTAGTACTTACCGAGCGAACGCGAGACGATATATACAATTCCAATCACAACTATCGCCCAGTCTGCAAAAACATCGAGTTTGAGCTCTGCGCCGCTGATAACAAAGAAAAGCGCAAACAAGGGAGAAGTCCATCTGTCAGCCTTATCCATAAGGTCATGAGAAAGAGGACAGATGTTGCAGAAAACAGTGCCGAGCATCATACACACAAGCAGTGATGAGAAGTGAATATGTACCGGTCCGATACTGAACTCCATCATAGAAAGAGCAACCGTCAGAAATACAAAAGTAATTGTCATATTAAGACGGTTGGTGTTGGAATTGAACATCTTCTCGAGCTGAGTAAGAATCCAGCCCATCACAGCGCCGAGCACAAGCGAGCAGAAAATCTCAACAAGCGGATTTACAATAATCGAAACAATGTCAACCGTACCGACAACAAGGGTTTTTGCGATACCGAAAGAAACGGCAAAAACTATAAGACCAACAGCGTCATCCAGTGCAACAATAGGTAGAAGCAGCTTTGTCAGAGGACCTTTTGCCTTATACTGTCTTACAACCATAAGTGTTGCGGCAGGAGCTGTCGCTGTAGCAATAGCGCCAAGAGTGATAAGCTGAGGAACACTGATCTTATCAGGCATAGCAAGATGTAATAAATACAGAGCAATATCAACAAAAAGCGTTGCAACAACAGCCTGGAAAATACCGATAACTGTTGCCTGTCTTCCTGTCTTTTTTAAATCCTCAAGCCTGAATTCATTTCCGATAGAAAAGGCAATAAATCCCAGAGCCACCTCAGAAACAAGCGCAAGCGCCTCAACGCTCTCTGCGGTATCAAATCCAAATCCGTGTATGCCGAGCTGTCCGATACAGTAAGGTCCTATCAGAACTCCTGCAATAAGATATGCGGTAACAGAGGGCAGTTTTAAGGGCTTGAAGGCTCTTGTCATTAGCAGCCCTGCAAGCAGAGCTACCGAAACAGATAGTAGTGTGTTCATTTTGAATGCTTCCTTATGCGAAAAGATAAATGAGAAAATAAATATTTTGACAAAATAAATGACAACCTTCTTTAGCAAAAGAAAATTGTCAAGAAATTTTGGCGGAGAGGGCGGGATTCGAACCCGCGTGCGATTGCTCGCAAACTGATTTCGAGTCAGCCCCGTTATGACCACTTCGATACCTCTCCATATATTTTATTCATCGGTTTAGTATTATAACAGAAAATTTCTCATTTGTCAACAGATTACTGCAATTTAATTTTGAGAAAAAACATTTTTAAAAAGCTTGAAAAAATTATTATATAATGTTATGATATACATATCATGAAATAGAAAGGCTATATTTATGAAAATACTAGCTATCGGCGATATTGTTGGAAAGTGCGGACAGGAGTTTATACAAAAAAGGCTATGGAGTATCCGTGAACGGCTTGGTGCCGATTTTGTTATAGCTAACGGAGAGAATGCCGCGGCAGGCAACGGACTTGATGTCAAGACGGCGCAGCTGCTTTTTGTGTCAGGAGTTGATGTCATAACAAGCGGAAATCACATCTTCAGAAGAAACGAGATATACTCATATCTTGACAACAACGAAAAGGTTCTGCGTCCGGCAAACTACCCCCCCTCCTGCCCGGGCAGCGGTTACTGCATAGTGAATGCACAGGGTGTGAGAATTCTTGTGATGAACTTTCTCGGAAATGTATATCTCGAAAGCCTCGAAAATCCACTTGTAACAGCAAAAAGAATCCTTGAGCGCGAAGACGGAAATTATGACATAGCAGTTGCAGACATACACGCCGAAGCGACAAGCGAAAAATACGCGTTCGGATATAACTTCGACGGAAAGATAAATATTATCTTTGGCACGCACACCCATGTGCAGACAAATGATGCAAGAGTTCTGCCATGTGGCACAGGCTACATCACAGACCTAGGCATGACAGGACCATACGACTCAATTCTCGGGGTCAAAAAAGAAATAATTATTGAAAAATTTCTTACCAAAATGCCGTCACGCTTTGATGAAGCCACAGGTGAAACTCTCTTCAACGCAGCCTTGTTTGAAATAGACACATCCTCAAAGAAAGTTTTATCAGTATGCGCAGTAAATGAAATATATTAAATAAAAAGCCGGTCTTATGTGATATGCACCTCCAAAAGTGTCTAACTTTTGGGGTGCATATCAATGACCGGCTTTTTATTCTATATAATTTTATTTTACAACATAGTTTTCTCTTCTTGCAAGTTCTTTACCCTGCTCAGAGATAATCCAGTTATAAAGTATTCTCTCAGGGCTGTCTTGTGCTGCATCCTTACGGATGACAACATAAAAATCGTTTACATAAGGATACTCTCCGGAAGCAATTGTTTCGTTTGTGGGAGCAACACCGTCAACTGCAAGAAGCTTGCTTGTGCTGAGCTTGTCGTCTTCCATGTTTGTGAGATAATAGTATACTGTATATCCAAGAGCATCGGCAGAGTTTTCATAATCTGCAACCGCCTCAAGAAGTCCTATCATAGAGCCTACGCGTATGTCAGCAGGTGCGTCCATAAGCTCGTCACCAAGATTTATGAGCTTATCAAAAAGCGTCTGGCTGCCGCTGTCCTTATTCCGCTGATACGGGATAATGTCATGATCAGCTCCGCCGACCTGCGACCAGTTGGTGATATTACCCTTGTATATTTCTTTTATCTGCTCGTCTGTGAGGCTCTCAACAGCATTTTCAAGACTGCAGATAAACACAAGTGCGTCAGCACCAATAGCTGTCATTTCAAGCTCTACACCCTTTTGCTGGCAATAACTCACAGCGTCCTCACCCATTTCATAAGCGAGAAGTATGTCAAATGTGCCGTCAACAAGCGCTTCGTAGTTGTCTGTTGTGGAGCCCTCAAACTTAATCATTGTGGATGCTTTTTCTCTGTCAATACCGAGAACCGTTGCAGTTACAGCCTCGCCGAGAGGTAGGTTAGCAAGGCTTCCTCCCATCTTGGGATAATTTTCCTCGGTAAACACAAAATTTTCTTCGTTAACACTATTCTGTGTGCAGCCTGTAAAGCAAACAGCAACAATCGCAACAGTCAGTGCAAGAGTAAATATTTTTTTCATAGCAATTAATCCTTTCAGCGTCATTCATTATAAAGCTTTATAATAATATTCATGTTACCGTCATAGAGTGTACAGGTGTTTTCTGTGGAAACGCTGTAATACTCGTTCTCGCCCACTTTTGTGTATGTAAGCTGTTTTGCGTCAGCAAACACAGCTTTTCCTGTAAGCGTGTCAAAAAGATAATAAGTGCTTGTTCCTCCGAAGAAGCTGGTTTCATTGTAGATTGATATATGAACATATCTGTCGTTATCACCGACAAAGTATGTATATCCCGAGCCATTTACCGAATATACCTGTTCCTTTGTTTCAAGATCAAATACGACAGTGCGGCGGGAGTCGGTAATATGTTCTGTTCGCGTTTCTGCGTCGAGAGCAAAATCGTAGTCTCCGACAGAATATGTGATAAATCTTCCATCTTCCGACATATCCATATATGAATACAGATCATCTATAACAGCAACTGTATCGCCGCTGCCGTCAAAAATAACACCAATATTCTTCTCGTCATCCTTGTAAATATAAGTGTTATCGTCACCTTCATATGAGTTGGGCATAACACCGTACTCTTTGCTCACAAAATCTGAATTGTCGGCAAGTTTTTTAAAAATCTCTCTGCCGCTATCCGAGTAAAAGCTGTATATTATCTCACCGTTATCAGGAAATCTAAAATTAGCTCCGGATACGCCGTATATTGTTCCGATAATTTCAGCGTTTCCGTTATATACATCTATTGTTCTCTTGCCGTCGGGGTATCTTGCAACATATACTTCGTTGTCCGAATCATACCCTCCGTTACGATGAATAGCATCATATTCCTTGTAGGTAAGTCTTGTGCCGTCTGCATTCACAAAATACCACTCATCATTATAATCCTCGACATAAGTGATGCCCTTGTCGTTGAAATGAGCAAGAGTCTGATACGGGCCGAAAACAATCTCACCGTCATAGTTCATATAGTACTGATAAGAAGTGCTGTTTTCCCATTTTGAGGTGTAAAGAAGACCACCAGCTGTAAAGTACACAGAGTCAACACCCTCAAGCGTAGTCACAACATTACCGTTGTAGTCGTATATTACCGTCTTGACGATACCCTCTTCATCGTATCTCGGATAAATGCAGGTTGCAAAGTGTCCGTATCCCGACCCTTGCATCCAGGAGCCCGGTTCAAGAGTTATACACCAGCTTCCGTCCTTGGGAATAATAAGAGTTTCGTTTGAAAAGAATTCGTCGGGAGCGTCGTCTTTCTGCTCAATCTCTCTTGAAACAGAATAGTAGCCGAAGCCATCGTCTGTTTCAAAATAGTTTATAAAACCTGTTTTGTCAGACGCGTCCATTACAATCTTTCCGTCGGAAGTGCAAAAGCCATAGTAAGCATATCCCTGCTCAGCTTGCCAATCAGGAGAATCGGTTTTGACAAAAGTTCTGTAGTTTCCGACATACGGAATAATCTCACCATACTCATCACTCGGGATAAAATCGGGAGCGTATTCCTCATAAAAGCGCTCGTGAGCTTTG
Organism: Eubacteriales bacterium; assembly: GCA_045580005.1. Classification (GTDB taxonomy): domain Bacteria; phylum Bacillota; class Clostridia; order Oscillospirales; family CAG-382; genus UMGS1052. The sequence goes on from JAZNMZ010000007.1 coordinate 17,139, forward strand.
CTTCCAGTAAATTCACCGATTTCAGGCAACTCCCCGTCAACAGAAAATACTTTTACAACCGGCACCTCATTCTCGCTTCCGTTGATATCTGCCTTTGTACAGGAAGACAACATTAATGAGCAGAGCATAATTGCGAGTAAAACTTTTTTCATAGGCGTACCTCCTTAAAATATTATCTGCTGTATAGATTTGGACGAAAAGCATGTAAAAATGTTCCGTTATATCTTCCTTTTCCTCACTGCAACATTTTCTTTCCCAAGAATGTCGCGCAGAAGCAAGTACATCGTTTCGTTAAGAGCAACACCCATGCCGCTTGCTCTTGTAAGCGCACCTTTGTCCTCAAAATAGACAAACACAGGTGTATTGCCGCCCGAGAAGATTGTTAGCAGGTCCTTTATTCTTGCAAAACGCTCGTCCTGCTGTGAGGCTAGTTTGAGATAAAGGCAATCTACCACATCGTCTTGCTGCTTTTTGACAGGCATAGGCTGCTGTTCTCCTGGGATTTCTTCCTTTTTAACAGGCACACTGCTTTCACTGTCGGGCTGTATCGGTATAACACTGCGCAGCATAAGCTGAGGCACTTCTCTTGATTCCTCACCAACCTGCATTTCCTTGAGTGAAATCTCGCCTGCAAGGGCAACAACACTCTCTTCAGCGAGTCTGGAATTATATTCTTCAAAAACTTTTGGGAAAACGACTACCTCTATACTTCCGTACATATCATCAAGAGTCAGAAATGCCATACGGCTGTCGGTTTTTGTAACCTTTATCTTCTTTGAAGAAATGACTCCGAGCATAATAACACCCGCTCTTTCTGTTACGAAACCTGTACCCTCGTCGCCGAAAGAAGAGCTCACTTGCTCAGTTGTAACAGCACCGAGCGTTCTTGCGGCGTTAGAATACTGAAGCATAGGATGTCCGGAGAAATATATGCCTGCAATTTCCTTTTCCATGAAGAGCATTTCTTTGCTGGAAAGCTCAGAAATATCGGGATATTCTATTGAAAGTGCTGTTTCCTCGCCATCGCCGCCATCAAGAGAGAAAAGATCGAGCTGTCCCGATATGTGATTGCTGTTTCGTCTTGAAACAGTGTCAATAGCGCTCTCGTAGGTGGCAAGAAGCTGGCTTCTCTTTTTACCAAAGCAATCAAATGCTCCGCTCTTGATAAGGCTCTCCACCATTCTCTTGTTAGCTTCGGGAACCCTTAAAAGAAAATCTTCAAAGCTCTTGAATTTTCCGCCTCGCTCTCGCTCAGAAACAAGCGAATCAAGAAAGCTCTCTCCAACATTCTTAATTGCAAGAAAACCGAATCTTATCATGTCGCCGCGAACCGAGAAACCTGCATCGCTCTCATTTATATCAGGAGGAAGCACAGTAATGCCAAGCTTCTTGCACTCTGACATATATAAATTCAGTTTAGCTATACTGTCAAGATATGTCGTAAGCAGCGATGCAAGATATTCCTTTGGGAAGTATGCCTTTAGATATGCTGTTCTGTATGCAAGAAAAGCATATGATGCAGCGTGTGATTTGTTGAAAGCATACTTTGCAAAATCTGCCATATCAGCATATATTTCCTCGGCAACAGCCTTTTTGACACCGTTTTCTACCGCACCGCCCACAAAGCGCTCTCTTTCCTGTTCCATAGCCTGGGTCTTCTTTTTTGCCATGGCGCGGCGAACAATGTCGGCAGCACCGTATGAGTAGCCAGCAAGTTCTCTACAAAGCTGCATAACCTGCTCCTGATATACGATACAGCCTGCCGTCACTTCAAGTATGGGCCTGAGCTTTTCGTCGGCATATTTGATTTTGTGAGGATTTTTCTGATTTTCAATATATTTAGGGATTGAATCCATAGGACCCGGACGGTAAAGCGAAATTGCCGCAGTGATATCCTCTATGGATTTAGGCTGCATTCTTGCAAGCAGGCTTCTCATACCTGCAGATTCAAGCTGGAATATGCCCTCGGTATTGCCCTCGGACAAAAGAGCATATACTTTTTTATCAGTAAGGGGCATTTTTGTGACATCAAAATCGGGAATGTTCTTTCTTATACTTCTCTCGGCTCTATCTATAATCGAAAGGTACTTGAGTCCGAGAAAGTCGATCTTGAGAAAACCGAGGTCTGCAATATCGTTCATTGTATATTGAGTCACTACAGCTTCCCTGTTGGTTGCAAGCGGCAGATACTCGTATACAGGCTTGTCTGTAATAACGACACCAGACGCATGTGTGGAAGCGTGTCTGGGCATACCCTCAAGCGAGCTTGCAAGGTCCATCATCTTTTTGAGTTTATAGTCGGAATTATAAATTTCTTTAAGCTCAGGAACGCTCTCTACCGCCGAAAGGATAGTCATATCCCTTTCGTGAGGAATAAGCTTTGCAACTTTGTCTACATCACTGTATGCGATACCCATTACGCGACCGACATCGCGTATCACGGCGCGTGCCGCAAGAGTACCGAAAGTCACTATCTGACATACATGATCGTGACCGTACTTGTTGCCGACATACTCGATAACCTCTCCCCTGCGTTCGTCGGAAAAGTCGATATCAAAGTCGGGCATACTCACTCTTTCGGGATTCAAGAATCTTTCAAAGAGAAGATTGTACTTTATTGAGTCTACATCTGTAATACCGAGACAGAACGCTGCAAGGCTTCCCGCTCCGGAGCCTCTGCCGGGACCTACAGGTATCTTTCTGCTCTTTGCATAGTGGACAAAATCGCGTACTATAAGATAGTACTCTGCATACCCCATATTGCACACAACAGAAAGCTCGTATTCTATACGCTCGGCATATTTTTCTCGGTCGATTGACTCGCCGTTTGCCGCCGCCTCTCCTATTCTATTATCAAGCCCCTCGTATGTAAGCTGATACAGATATTCCCTGGCACTGAGCCCCCCGGGAGGAGTAAATGCGAGCATACAGCGATTGTAAAAATCAAATTCAAAGGAGCACTCGCTTGCGATCTTCACGGTGTTTTGAAGAGCCTCAGGTGTGTCACTGAAAAGTGAATACATCTCCTGTGTACTCTTGATATAAAACTCGTCCTTTTCAAATCCAATAGGTGCACCCTCTGACAGAAGCGAGTTTGTCTGTATGCACATAAGCACAGCCTGGCTCTCACTATCCTTTTTTTCGGTATAGTGAGCATCGTTTGTGGCAACAAGCGGAATTGAAAGCTTGGAAGAAATAAGCTTAAGCGACGCATTTACCTGTTTTTGCTCGGGCATGCCGTGATCTTGCAGTTCAAGATAAAAGTTGCCCTTGCCGAAAATATCAAGCATTGTCCTTGCATACTGCTCTGCCTTTTCATACTCGTCGGCAAGAATAAGCTGAGGTATCGCACCGCCAATACAGGCGGAAAGCGCAATAAGCCCATCGCTATGAGTTCTCAGCGTATCAAGGTCACACCTTGGCTTTGCATAAAACCCCTCGGTAAAAGCAGACGAAACGATTGCAAGAAGATTCTTATATCCCACTGCATTCTTGCAAAGAAGCACAAGATGGCTGTACTTGATATCGTGTCTTTCTTTGTCAAATCTTGTTCTCGGTGCAACATATACCTCGCAGCCGATTATAGGCTTTACGCCATGTTTTTTGCACTCGCGGAAAAATCCTACTGCACCGTACAGTACGCCGTGGTCTGTGATCGCAACTGCGCTCTGCCCAAGCTCCTTTACTCTTTTCGGAATGTCCTTTATACGGCAAGCACCGTCAAGAAGGCTGTATTCTGAATGCAGATGAAGGTGAACAAAATCCATGTTGCCGTACTCCTTTCCGAATAGTCTTTAAAAATCTTAATATCCTGCAAGTTCAAGGAACTTTTTGAGTCTTCTGTTTGCACACGATTTTGTAACAGGCGGCGTGTGCAGTGCCGCGAGCTGCTCAAGTGACGCCTGAGGATTTTCTAGCCTCAGTGTTGCTGTAACTCTCATTTCATCCGAGAGCCCCTCAAGCTCACCTGTTTCGACAAGTCTTTTTATTGCCTCAATCTGCTTGCCTGCAGATGCTATCTGCTTTGCCATATTGGCAACCTCGCAATTATTAATGCGGTTATACTGGTTTCGCATATCCTTTTCTGCCTTTTTATCGCACAGTTCAAAAGCCTCACTGGTTGCGTCTACCGTGTGCAGAAAATCTATAATCTTCTCGCTTTCCTTATAGTAGAGAACATAGTGTGATGTCCGCTTTGTGTACTTTGCCTCAAGAGACATACCCTTGAGAAAATAGAGCAGATCTCTCGACAGATTAAAATATGCCACCGATATTTCAAGATGATATGACTTGTCGGGTGAGCTGACATTGCCTCCCACGAGAAACACACCCTGCAAAAACGCTTTTTTGCAGCTGTCGCACTTGAAGACACTCTTGTCGATATAATATGTTTTTGCAGGATCGGTATAACCCAGAGACGAGAGTATTTTGGCGCACTTTTCTGCGTCCTTTATGTCGAGCTTGTGCTGATCGGTAAACTCTTCCCTGTCGTCCATAACAGAAAACCCTGTGTGCGCCTCTATCAGATAGCAGACAAAATCTATAAGCTGTCGGTTTTCGCTCACAAGCCGTATATTGCTGTATGTAAAGCTCTGTCCGAAAAGCAAAGTGCCGAGAAGAAAGGCTTTCTTACAGCACTTTTTTTCCTGAATGTGCGAAAGAATTGTGTTCTTTGTAACACGATTGAAAGTCAAATTCATTTTAAATTCCTGTTTTCTATAATTTCTATTTCGGGCTCAAGCAGAACATCGAATTTTTCCTGCACCTTATCCTGTACATCTTTTATCAGTGCGAGCACATCAGCCGAGGTTGCCCCGCCCTTATTGATGATAAAACCTGCGTGCTTTTCGGATATTGCCGCTCCGCCGACGCTGTATCCCTTAAGTCCGCAATCCTCGATAAGCTTGCCTGCAAAGCTGCCCTGAGGGCGCTTGAATGCAGAGCCGCAACTCGGATACTCAAGCGGCTGCTTTTCTTTTCTTGATGACATAAAGCCCTCACAGGTCTCACGGATTGTATCTCTACTGCCCTTTTCGAGTTCAAGATTTGCAGAAATCACGATAAGCTCGCGTCTTTTTTGAAAAACACTCTTCCTGTAAGAAAAATCGCATTCGCTGTTTTCAAAATCACAGAAGCTGCCGTCGCGGGTGTCGAGACAGGACACGCTCTTTATAATAGACGATATCTCGCCGCCGTAGGCGCCTGCGTTCATAAACACGGCACCGCCAAGGGTGCCGGGAATGCCGTAGAGAAACTCAGCTCCCGACAGACTGTGATTGCGTGCATAAACAGCTAGTGATGTGAGCGTTGCTCCGCAGTATGCAAAAATGCCTTTGTCCGAAACCTTTCTCATTTCATTCATCTTTGTTGTAAATACAAAAGACAGCCCCGTGCAATCATCCGGCAAAAGAACATTGCTGGTGTTGCCAAGAACATAAAAGTTCTTATTTGTCTCTGTGAGCTTTGAAATTGCCTGACAGAGCTCTTCCTCGTTCTCGGGGAAAAAGGCAAAGTCTGCTATTCCTCCCGTCTTCATGGAAGAAATGCTTTTGAGAGAATATTTTTCCTTGGTGATATGTTCGAGTCCTTTATAATTCATTAAGATTCCTCCCGACGATTAAAGAATACAACTATACATAATGTATTATAGCATAGTTTTTCTTTTTTGACAACTTTGATATGCCATTTTTTGCTCATATTCCAAAAAAATTTCAAAGTTGTCTGTAAAAACATATTGACCTCACACCGAAAAATATGTATAATATATGTGGATTATAAAATATTTTGACAAACAACTCTGTATAACGAAAAGGAAAGACAGCCATGATGAATAAAACTGTGAAGATTGTAATTTCACTTCTCTTGTGTATCCCGTTGTTTCTCGCAATATATTTTTCAGTGAGCATCAATCTTGACATCCCCACAGACAAATCACTGACCTATGTCGGAGTTACTACTCCCGAGGGCGAAGAATTTTATTACACCGACAAGAAAGACCTGGGTCTTTACCTTTCGGCAGTAACAGACTCAAAGAAAGTTGAAAAGGCTGTACGCGACATCAGCACAGATGTTCCCGCCACCGTGACATACAATGAGCCGACAGAATCGTATCAGTACAGCTTCTATATTTCCAAAGACCTTGACGAGTGTTACTGCATCGACAGCAACGGAAACATATATAAGCTCTCGCATAAGCTTGCCGAAGCATTCCTTGCAAGAAGCGAGTTTGCATACATATATGAGAACAGCCATGTACCCAAAGCCACACTTTCGGCGTCCGACAAAGTTGTAAATCTTGTTGCGGATGAGTACGAATGGCAGTATAAGATTGTGGACGGCAGCTTTTTTGACGGTACGACTTCGGGCACTTCTGATGATAGCTCACTTGCATATAACAACAATGATGAGCTTGCACTAGATTTTGAAATCGCACCCGACACGGTTGAAGTCACTGTTGTAAGCGGAGGGCAGACAGTCCACAGCGGCAGCTTTGAAGAACTCTCTGGCAAGATCAACGCCGAAAACGACACTGTTCTTTCCTGCGAGATAAAAGCGACATGGTATGAGCTCGACGGACGCGATTTTCACGGCAGCGCAACATACAATACAAATCTTCTTTATGATGTACCTGCAACATACTCTTTTGTAGATAAAGCTCTTTCTCTCGGAGAATTCACAATTATCAAGTTCAACAACCTGAACGACGGTGAAAAGGTTACTCTTGAAACAGACCTTTTACTTCCCGAGCTTACTGTTCACAACAACGACGGTAACAAGTTTATGTTTGTTCCGATTGATGTATCTGCGACACCTGGCACATACGACATCAAGGTTGTTATGGACAGCAACGAGGGCACTACAAAGTTCACTGTCAGAAACAAGGATTTCGGCTCAATAACCATTGCAGACAGAAACAGTGAAAGTCGTTCTGACTCGCTCAAGAAAGAATATGATCAGCATATAGAAAAGCTCTCATCCTACAGCGTTACTCAAAGGCTCTGGGACGATACTGAAGACAACTTCAAATTTGTAAGCCCCGTCCGGTCTGTTGAGGGCAAGAACTTCGGCGCCGAGATACACGCCGCAGGACTGAGCACAAAGTTCCGTCAGGTGGGTCTCGACCTTGAAGCTGCCGAGGGTACAAATGTAGTCGCAACAGCCAAGGGCATGGTAGTATATGCCGCCAGACTTGGATACACCGGCAACACCGTTGTTATCGACCACGGATTTAATGTGCTCTCGATATATCAGAATCTCTCGTCAATCTCGGTTTCTGTCGGAGACACTGTTGACAAAGGAGCTGTTATTGGCACAACAGGAACTACAGGCGATACAACAACCGCGCGTACACGCTTTGCTATGTATATGGAGGGCATATATATAAACCCCCGCTCCAACTATACCTACGGTATCAAAATTTCAAACTAAGCCCCGACAATAAAGAAAAATGACAGCAGGATATGCTGTCATTTTTATTATCGGATATGTAAATTATTCACCGAGTATTTTCTGAAGCTCGAGCATAAATGTATTTATATCCTTGAACTGGCGATAGACCGACGCAAAGCGAACATACGCCACCTCGTCAAGCTCCTTGAGTTTTTCCATAACAAGCTCTCCGATCTCAGCAGACGGAACCTCGCTTCTCATCGAGCTCTGCAAAGAAAGCTCAATATCGTTAACCGCAGCCTCTATCTGCTTTATTGATACAGGGCGTTTTTCACAAGCCTTTACCATGCCTTTTATGAGCTTTGAGCTATCAAAGATTTCTCTTGTACCATTCTTTTTTACAACGACAAAGCTCATATTCTCGATTGTTTCAAATGTAGTAAATCTCTTCTGGCAGGAAAGACACTCTCTTCTTCTGCGTATGCTTGCGCCCTCTGACGACGGGCGTGAATCGAGCACCTTACTTTCAAGGTGTCCGCAGGATGGGCATTTCATATTATTTTCCTCCGTTAGTTTTACAAAATGTTTCTTTTACTTTATTTAAAGATTCCATAAGCTGATTGTTATCAGAGAAATTTGTTCTGTATACCTCAAGAATAAAATCTCCGTTGTAGCCTATCTTATACAGCTTTGATGCAAGGGTCTGCATATCAACATATCCACAAAACGGCAGACAGCACTCTTGCTCGCCGAAGTCGTTAATATGTATGTGACAAAGTCTGTCACCCATAGCATCGACAATTTTGAGATGGTCCTGCCCTGCCCGCAGAGCCTGTTTAAGATCAAAAGTAAATCGCAGATCGGGTATAATTTTGTAAAGGTACTGTATAAAGCGCGGAGAATGCGATCTGAAGTTGTTTACATTTTCCTGGGTGAAGATGAGGCCCTCTTGTCTTGCGGCTTCAATAAGTCTGCCGTAAACCTCGCAGATATGAGCCTCATCTGAAAGATTTCTCGAAAAAGTCGGCGAATTCTTTTCGCCATGGAACACAAAATACTTTGCTCCCAGAATCCTCGCGCCCTCAAAAAATCTCTTGTAGATTTCAATACCGTCATTAAGCCGGGTCTTATATTCAGAAAAAAAGAGCAGGCTCTCAAAGGCTGAGGTATACGGATGAAAAGAAACGATCTCGGCATCGTGTGCACGAAGTTCATCTGTAAATCTTTTTAAGTTATCCTTATCCAGTTCTTCCAATGAGTTCATAAAGACCTCAGCAGTGCGTACGCCTGTGGACAGTACCTGTGTGAGAGAAACAAATGTGTTCTCGGGATAATAGCAGGCAGTTGAAATACCGACCTTTAGTATCGTAACCATCTCTTTTCTTTTTAAATACAAATATATTATAACAAATCGGAGGCAATTAATCAATGAAAAATTTTATAAAAAATCTAAATTCTCTCGAAAAAGTATCTTTTGACTTTATCCGGTGTTTTTTTGACATTACGATTGCCGCATATTTTTTGCTGATAATGCAATATTATTTACATAGAAAATGCGACACACTGACAGCGCAGTCGATGATTTACTTCAGAGAAACACTCGTATATATATTTGCATGTTTTTCTTTGAGTGCCTCTCTGGGACTGCTGCTGGATTTGTTCTTCAAAAAAAGAAAAAAATAATGTCACATACTGTCAAAAGTCATGTATATCAATGGAATCTATGGTAAAAAGCGGAGTTTTTTCATCAAAAGACTTGACATACATCAAAAATTAATATACAATATTGGTATCAAACGGAAAGGGTGATACTGTTGGCTGAAAACGAAAAGGATATATTTACTCTCACAGACGAAGAGGGTAACGAAAGTCAGTTTGAATTAATCGGAAATCTTGATATTGACGACAATACTTATGTCGCTCTCATCCCCTGCGACGGTAACGAGGAAGAATATGTAATTCTCAAAGTTGAAGAAGACGAAAACGGCGAGGAGCTTCTTGTTACTATCGACGATGACGATGAGTTTGACAAGGTAGCAGACGCTTTTGAAGACGAGTTTATGGCAGAGTTCGACTACGACGCTGCCGAAGAAGAATCGGAAGACTGATTTTTCTCCTGCCCGGTGCGTGATTATTCGCACTTATAAACCCACAGATCGAAATTGGAGTCTGAAAACAGTTTTTGTCTACGGGAATGCAGACCTCCCGGCCTCTCCCGCTCCCCGGACATGATCCGGAAAAAGACCGGAGAGAACCGGACGCTGGTAGCACAATGGGACAAATAGGACACCACCTTGCTAAAGCAGGGTTTTTTCAGGCGGATGTAAACGGCAGGGCGGGGCTAAAATTAAATATTAATTTTGACAGGCGGCTTTTGCCGTCTGTTTTTTTGCTATAATGCAGCACTCTGCATTATAAACTCAAATATATTCAAAAGCGCAAAAGGAATGAATAGGACTGTGTGTGTTGCTTTTGACCTTATTCCGAGTGCAAAGTACGCGGCAGCATATATAAGCAGTATTGCTTGCCATAATAAAGATAAAGGGTAAACACTCAGTCCTATAAAAAACACATCTGCTACAAATCCAGCTATAATCTGAAAATAGCCTATATAAACAACTGCGTTTTTTAAATTATCGCCATTCTTCTCACTTTGACAAAGGCAATAGATATATCCTCCGAACAGAAAAAACGCTATCTGCCTCAATGTGACATATATAAAATATGTGCTTTGTGTAAGTGTGTCAAAAATATTCTGCAGAGCAAGATATGGGTTTCTCTCAAAGGCTAAAGGCGCAAAGCTCAGTGCAAGGCAAAAAAGCGTGTGAAAAAGCAAAGCCGACGGTGTTTTTATGCTGTTTTTGATAATCATATCTATACTCCTTTTTATATCTGGTGTTTTGGAAATAATTTAAAAACAAAGGACGATTTTATTGACTTTATACAGAAAATAATATATAATATATGATGAGTTATAATTTTGGTTTTATACAAATGAGGTAAACAATGCTACTTAACCTATTTCGCAACGGTGATATAAGAGGTGCTGTTATTCAGCTTCTTATGCTTTTGCCTGCTATTATAATATCACTTTCTGTACACGAGTATATGCACGGATATGTGGCAAAGCTTTTCGGCGATGACACCGCCGAGAAGTTTGGTAGACTCACCCTCAATCCGTCAAAGCACATTGACCCGTTGGGGTTTATTATGCTCTTGCTCTGCGGATTCGGATGGGCAAAGCCTGTGCCGGTAAATCTGAGATATGTAAAAAACGCTCGTGTTGCCTCGGCTGTCATTGCGGTTGCAGGTCCTCTTTCAAACATTCTTCTTGCTTTTATCGGGATGTTCTTTTATGTTCTTTTTTATATGCTTTATTTACTGAACGGTGCAACCGCTCTTACTGTTGCATCAATGTTCTTCTCGATTTTTACAACTCTCAATTTAAGCTACGCGGTATTCAACCTCTTCCCCATCCCACCACTTGACGGTTCAAGAATTCTCACATCACTTATACCGCGCAAATGGGCAATGCTATCGTTTCAGTATGAGAGATACTCACAGGTAATACTGTTCATTCTTCTGTATCTCGGTGCATTTACAAATATCCTGTCAAGCGCCGTTTACTGGCTGTATGACAAAATATACGATATAATCTGGCTTATCCCGTTTGATAAGCTGCTAACGATGTAAAAATTAATTTTTAAAGGGTGATAGTCATAGACAACATAATGACACAGGATACAATAGAGCGCGAGCAGTTCTCTCTGCTTGACGAGAATGAAAATCCAGAAGAAAGAGAGGGCGCTGGAGCCTTGAGCTTTAAGCTCGAAATTTTCGAGGGGCCTCTTGACCTTTTGCTTTCTCTTATATCAAAAAACAAGGTAAATATATACGACATACCGATTTCCTTAATACTTGAACAGTACATGGAGTACATCCACCAGATGGAGCTGTTTAATATGGAAGTTGCCTCATCGTTTATCGTGATGGCTTCCCAGCTTATGCTCATAAAATCCAGACTCCTTCTTCCAAAACAGGATGATGAAGAGGAGGACCCGAGAAAAGAGCTTGTTGATATGCTTTTAGAGTATCAAAGAGCAAAGAAAACCGCCGAGGTGCTACACGAGCGTGAGCTTACATACTGGGGCAGATATGAGAAACCGGCCGAAGAAATAGAAATACCGCCCGAGTACACTCTAACTCATGAGCTTGAAGTTTTAAAAGACGCGCTCAGACGCGCTTTTTCAAGGCTTGAGGACAGAGACGAGGGGATTTTTGAGATGGAGCAGAATATCGGCCGTCATCTCAAAGCAACCCGACAGGTGAGTGTTGACGAAAAGATAACCTTTGTCATAGATAAGCTCAAAGTAAAGGTACAGGACAGGCTCGACAGCTTCTTTGATGAAGTACAGAGCGTTGACGAGGTAGTTGCCACATTTCTGGCGCTTCTTGAGCTTATCAAATGTAAAAGGCTGCAGGTTATATACCACAGCGATGACTACTCAGACTGCGACCTCAAGCTATGCGAGGAAACCGCGGATGATGGATCGGAATTTGCACAGACACAAATCAGTTCGGAGGAGAACACATAGTATATGTCAGATAATCAGCAGTATTTAGAGGGCGTAATGGATATAGAATATATGGAAAAAGCGTGCGAGGCAGTGCTGTTTGCCTGCGGAAGCGCTGTTTCCTTTGACAAGATTGCAATAGCAGTCGGCGTCAGCATCAACGAAATTCCGACAGCACTCAACAATCTAAAAGAAAGATACAAAAACGCGGGCTCATCGGTAGAGCTTATTATATACGACGGCTATGCACAGTTTGCAACAAAGGCAGAGTATGGTGAAATTGTGCGTACAGCGCTTGAGCTGAGAAAAAATCAGCCCCTGTCAAAGGCCGCTCTCGAGGTGCTCGCCATCATTGCATACAATCAGCCTGCAACACGAGCTTTTATTGACAGAGTAAGAGGTGTTGAATCTCCCTCTGTTGTAGCATCGCTTGCAGAAAAGGGACTTATTGAAGAAAAAGGCCGTCTTGACGCACCGGGCAGACCCGTGCTGTACGGAACCACACCTGTTTTTCTTCGTACATTTGGACTTGCATCGACAGACGAGCTTGGAGAACTGCCCGAGCTTGAAGAAATAAGAAAGATTTACGAGGAGCAGTTCAAGGCAGAAAAAGAAAAGCAGCAGGAGCTCGATCTCGGAAACACCTCTGTACAAGGCGACGAGCCATCAGACATTCTGTCTGACGGGCAGCCTGTCGACCCTCCGCGAGAGGGTGTCGTTTCTGACGCGAATGATGAGGACAATCTACAGATTATCATAGAAGAAACTATAGTTGACGAAGACTGAAATCATCGGAGGAAAATGTTATGAAAATTTATATCGGCTGTGACCACGCAGCAATTCTTATGAAAGATGAGATCAAAGAATATCTAGCATCCAAAGGCATAGAAGTGTTCGACCTTGGGATAAACACCGGCGAGCGTGCTGACTATCCCCTGATAGCAAAGACTGTTGCAGAGCGTGTGGTGTCAGACAACGGCTCCAGAGGCATTCTTATCTGCGGCACAGGCATCGGAATGTCTATAGCCGCAAACAAAGTAAAAGGCGTGCGTGCGGCGGCTGTGAGCGAGGTATACAGTGCAAAGCTCACAAGAATACACAACAACTCAAACATAATTTGCTTTGGTGCTCGTGTTATCGGTATCGAAACCGCAAAAATGATTGTTGACGCATATCTTTCTGAGGAATTTGAGGCAGGCGGCAGACACGAAGGCAGAGTTAAGATGATTGAAGATCTCGAGGAAAATTTTGGCAAATAATATGAAGTTTGCATTCAAAAAAGCTTGTACCGTGCTTGCAGCTCTTTTGTGTCTTAGCCTTTTTGGCTGTTCGAAAAGCGACATTTCCGGCATAGGCACACTGCAAAAGGACTTTTCGCTTGCTGCAGACGAGAGCCTTAACGAAGTCAGGATTGATTATTTTGCCAGTCTTCCCTCTTATGACTTTGGTGGACGCGAGTTTGTAATTGCAACGACAAATCCCGAGTTTGTTTTGTCTGACAGCAGCAGCGGAGTAATCGGCAGATTTCTTTACGAGCGCGAGCAGGCTATAGAAAAAAAATACAATATAAATCTTGTCGTAAAAAGCGACAGCGCCTCAGCAATTCAGCTTGGATTGCAAAATGCCGAAAAAAGCGGCGAGAACTACTGCGATCTTTTGTATATACCAATGACAAATATATCAAATTACAGCGGCAGAAACCTTGTTTTAAACCTATACTCTCTCCCTTTTTTTGACGAAAAAGCAATATTCGCTGAGCCCGAGACCACCATTCTTCTGACACAAAACGACACCGCATACGGTATCTACGGCGACACAGCCTTTGATGACAGAGCGTTGTGGTGTGTGTATTATAACAAAGACGCCGTGGCAGAGCTCGGTATATCCCCGGAGCAGCTTGTAAAAGACGGCAAGTGGACCTGGGACGCCTTTCTTGATATAGCAAAAAACTCCATGGCAGACCTTGACGGCAACGACAGAATGAACTACACAAAGGACAGATACGGTTACGGCTCAATCCAAGACTCGCAGTCATTTGCAAGCGCTGTTTTTGCCTCTTTTGGAAAGAGATTCTTTTCTTTTGACAACACAGGGGCAGCGTATATGGACTTTGACATAAGTGCAGATAACAACTATATATCTGTTATCAAAGACATCACAAAAAGCAACAAGTCAAAATACCCCAAGCTCAATCCGGGAAGCGAGGCGTTTGACACCTTTTGCGAAGGCAGGCTGACTTTCTTCTGCGAAAAGCTCTCTTATGCCGCAAGCCTCGCCGACGCAGATGTAAACTGGGGAATTTTGCCTATGCCCAAAGCTGACGAAACACAGAGCGAATATTACAGCTTTGCCGACAGCTCTGTGTGCGGATATGCAGTACCTCAAAGCTGCGCGGATACTCAGTGTGCAGGAGTTATACTCAA
>JAZNMZ010000008.1:0-24134 GCA_045580005.1 Eubacteriales bacterium
ATATTCGCTTTGCGGCTACTACGAGGCTCTGTACAACATACATTTCCCACAGAGTCCCGAGCTTATGACAAAGGCGCGCAGAAGACTTGCGTTTGAGGAACTATTAAACTTCCAGATAAAGCTTGCACGCCTCAAGAGTAAGCGAAAGACAGGCAGAGCGTACGCTCTTGCAAGACCCGATATGGAGCTCTTTTATAAAGACCTTGAGTTTTCTCTCACAGGAGCGCAGAAAAGAGCTATCGACGACATTCTTTTTGATATGTGCAAATCTCAGGAAGAGATGTCACCTGCAAGGCGTCTCATCCAGGGTGATGTCGGAAGCGGCAAGACAGTAGTTGCGGCGGCAGCAGTATATGCTGCAGCAAAAAACGATCTGCAATCGGCTCTCATGGTTCCGACCGAAATACTCGCCGAGCAGCAGCACTCCTCGCTTTTGCCGATTATGGAAAAGCACCGCATAGCAACGGCTCTTCTGACGGGAAGCACAAAGGCTGCGGAAAAGAAAAAGATACTCTCGGCACTTGCCGACGGCAGAATAGATTTTATAATCGGCACTCATGCGCTTATTGAGGATACTGTAAAATTTGCAAAGCTCGGACTTGCAATCACTGACGAGCAGCACCGATTTGGTGTCGGTCAGCGCGAAAAGCTTTCTAAAAAATCCGTGTCGGTCGACAGTGAAGAAACTGTTTTCCCCCATACGGTTGTCATGTCGGCAACTCCGATACCGAGGACACTTGCACTTCTGCTATACGGCGACCTTGATATAAGTATCATCGACGAGCTTCCTCCGGGAAGACAAAAGGTGGACACCTTTGCTGTGGGCGAGAGTATGCGCGAGCGTGTGTACAACTTTGTTCGCAAGCTCACAGGCGAGGGCAGGCAGGTGTATATTGTATGCCCTCTGGTTGAGAGCGGCAAGGAGGACATTTTCTCGGACGAGCAGTACAGCGAGAGACTAAAGTCTGCCGTTGAATACTGCAAGGAACTGAAAAACAACATTTTCCCCGAGCTTAGTGTTGACTTTCTGCACGGCAAAATGAAGCCAAAAGAAAAAGACGAGGTAATGCGCCGTTTTGCAAGAGGCGAAACGCAGGTGCTTGTTTCGACTACCGTTATCGAGGTGGGAGTGAATGTACCGAACGCCGCACTTATGATTGTTGAAAATGCCGAGAGGTTCGGTCTTTCTCAGCTTCATCAGCTTCGAGGCAGAGTGGGCAGAGGCTCGCACAAATCTTACTGCATCCTCACCTCCCCCGTCATCAGCGGAAAAACCGCCATGGGTGACTCTGTTGCTGAAAAGCGCTTCAGAATACTATGCGAGAACTCAAGCGGCTTTAAAATCGCAGAGTACGACCTCGAGCTCAGAGGACCGGGTGACTTTTTCGGCCGCAGGCAGAGCGGCGAGATGAGCTTTAAGATTGCGGATATTGCCGCAGACCTTGAGCTTCTAACACAGACAAAGGAGCTTGCAGAGCAACTTTCAAAAAAGAGCAGACAATAAGGAGAGTTTATGTCACAGAATATTATATTATCAAACGAGAAAATCTCGGCAACCATCACATCAAACGGTGCTGAGCTTATAAGCCTTAAAAGCACCTCAGGCACGGAGTATATAGACAGCGGCAGCTGGAGCAACTCCTCCCCTGTCCTTTTCCCTATATGCGGAGGTCTTAAGGACAATAAATACATTTATAAGGGGAAAGAATACTCCTGTCCCAAGCACGGATTTGTGAAAAATGTGGAATTTGCCGTTGAAAGCGCAACAGAAAGCAGGGCTGTTTTTCTATATACAGACAACAATGACACGCGCGAAATGTTCCCTTTTTTGTTTGAGCTGAGGATCATCTTTGAGCTTGCTTGTGACGGAATTAAGATAACCTACAGAGTTGACAATAAGACAGACGGTGAAATGTACTTCTCCATAGGTGCTCACGAGTCCTACTCCTGCCCCGGGGGAGTTGAGGGGTATACTCTCACATTTGACAAAAAAGAGGTCTTCGATTCTCACCTTGTCAACGGCACTCTGCTTGACTACAAGACAGACCGTGTTGCGCAAAGCTCAGACAAACTCACTTTAAAAATCGGCTTTTTTGACATTGACGCGCTGTGTTTTTCAAAGCTAAACTCAAAAAGCGTGGTGCTCGAGAGCCCGGACAGCTCGCGTGCAATTAAGCTCGACTTTGGCGGCGCATCGCACTTTCTTATATGGACTGCGGCAAAGGAAAATTCTCCTTTTATATGCCTTGAGCCTTGGTGCGGCTTCCCCGATATGATAGACTCGGACTATGACTTTACAAAAAAGCAGGGTATCATAAGACTCGGCAAGGATAAGAGCTTTGAGTACTCACATTCGATCACAGTAATAAAATAATAAAAAGACCGGTTTCCCGGTCTTTTTTATTTATGGGTCTTTGCAAACTCAAGCAGGTTCTCGTAGGTATATTCATTTTCAAAATCGGTTATGGCAGCTATGAAAAGCTCGTATATTTCTCTTCCGACTTCTTCTATCTGCTCGTCTGTAATCCTGTCGGAATATTCCGAGAGTTCTTTTGCGCCTGAGAAAGATGCTGTTGTCGCGTTCTGTACCTTAACTGAATCAAGCAAAGCGTCCGTACTTTCCTCCGCCTCCGATTCCACCACTTCGCAATCGTCCACGACCTCAGTCCGAACTCCTTGCGGCATATCTGCGTCTGATGGCGGATCTATAGCAGTGGTGTCAGAGAAGCTTTCGGCTTTGGAGTATAACTTTACATCCTGCGCAGCACCTACTTCACCATTGTAGTCTGCACATATCGCAGTGCGAAAAGCCGTTCCGTCCTCTGCTATACCGAAAAGCTCGCTCTGTGGATCAATATCTTCATCCGCAGCATAGTTGTTTTGTTCGGCTGCGCTGTCCTTGCCGATAAACACATCGGTTAGATTTGTTCCATAGACAGATACATACACGGCAATAACAGCAGCCACTGCCGCAAGTGTGCCGATGGGAATATGAAAACGACGGGGGGCGTCTGCTATCTTCTCGCCGGCGATTTTTTCCATAACGCTGTCTTTGAAATCAGGCGTCACAGGCGTAGCCTCCGGCATCATTCCGTACATCGACATAAGCTTGCCGTATTCTTTTTTACATTCTGAGCAGACAGCTATATGCTCTTTTATGTCAGACGGTATTTCGTCGCCGCACTCGAGCATAAAAATTCTCTGTCGGATTTTGTCGCACTCTTTGTTCATTTTCATTCCCTCCTTTCTGTCCTGACTACTGTAATAGACGAAGTCATTTGGAAAATGTTCCTCATACTCATAATATTTTTACAGGAGATTTTTTCCTTCCAATTTCTTTTTCAGTGCCATTCTGGCTCTGGAAAGACGGGATTTCACCGTTCCCTCGCTGATACCGAGCTTTTTTGATATCTCATCATAACTCATTTCCTGCATATCGCGCAGTATTATTATTTCCTTGTGCTCATCGGAAAGCTCGCGTATTGCCTGTCTTATGATCTTTACCCGTTCGGCCTTTATATACGCGCTCTCGGGATTTGAGCTTTCCTTGTCATCTGCAATGTCGTATTCCCTGCCATCACTGTCGTCTGTCGTCATTGCAGACAGCGAAACGCTCTTTGAATTTTTGCTCTTGCGCAAAAAATCATATACCGTATTCTTGCTTATTCTGTAAAGCCAGGTCGAAAACTCGCTGTCATAGCGGAAGCCCTCAAGCGAGCGATATGCTTTTATGAACACCTCCTGCGCGATGTCGTTTGCATCGTCGGGGTTCTTAAGGTCAAAATAGACGGTCCTGTAAACAAAGCTCCGGTACTTTTCTACAAGCAGACCAAAGGCGTCTTTGTCGCCGTTTTTCGCCTTATCAACAAGCAAAGCGTCTTCCGACAGAGTTTCGTCTTTTTTCTTAAAAAGTGCCATTTGTTTACCACCGCCTTTCTTTTCGAATTTAAAATTATATACACTTTTTGATTATAAACCAGCCGTGCTCAGCAGAATATAGTGCTATAATGCCGCCCGAGCAGTCTGATATTTTGTCAAAAATCGGCTCTATTACAAAATTGCCGTTCTTATCTATCATGCCCTTTTTGCCGTCTTTGTTGCCGACAACAGCAAGTCCCTCAAAAAACGGTCTTGCATAGGTGTACTCAGGCTCGGCTATCCAGCGACCGCGTGAGTTCATATAGCCGTATTTTTCGCCCTTTTGCATAAGCATCATACCGTTACTGTACGAATAGAGCGTATAATCCTGCGGCAGATAGAATTCATCCCCCGCTCTGTCAATAAGTATCTGTCGCTCGGATATGAGCTCGCCTTTTTTAAATGTTTTTATGAGCGCTCTTGTAAGCCCCTCATCAAAATAGTAAAATCCGAGCGAACTCTCATCGTTCTGCTCACCGCAGCCATACATAATGTCGTTGAGTCCCGCAACGCGCACTCTGCCCTCTTCGTTAAAAAAATAAAGTCTTCCCTGCTCGTCATAAGCGCAGCCAAAGCCCTCAGAATAAGCAAAGGCCTTTTTGTAGCCTATGCTTGTAATATTCTCACCGCCGCTCTCATAGCCGAAGTATTTTGAGTTGGCTTTTATCTTAATATCAGGATTGTCCGAAACGCCGTAGTATGAGGGATAGTCAAATTTTATCCCCCTTGACATTGTCCTGTCGTCATACTCTGTAGACTCAAACGCGCCCGCAGAATTGATAATATAATACTCACCGTCAAGCAAAAATACAGGTCTTGACATCGCGTCCCGCTCGCCGACAAAGGAAAGCTCGCCGCCCCTGTTGTCATAGAGAACCGCTCCGTCGGACGACATAATCTTCTCGCCGTCGGAAGTACTTACAAATATATATCCCATTCTGGGTGTGACAGATAAAATCCCGTCAGACTTCAAACCGCTGCCGTCTGCCAATACAAAAAAATATTCCTCGCTGTCATATACTCCGTCGGACAGCCCGCCGGAACTTTCCTTGCAAAGCTGAGCGAGATATTCTATAACATCTTTGCCCTCTTTTGCTTCTTTATCATCTGCAACCTGCACGGCTGAATTGTCGGGTGTATCCTCGGACCCGGGCAGATTGCCGTAAAGACCTGTAACATATTCATAAAGAAAAAATGACACGACAACAAACACCGCGATTGTCGCAATTTTTTTTATTTGTTTCATAATCCATACTTTCCGAAAAATGTTTCCTACACTATTTTAACACTCTTTAATTCGTTTTGCAACACATTTTTGAAAAATTAAGAATTTACATTTGGCGGTGGCTCATTCGGCATGCTCTTATGTGTTTGTGTATGTTTTTCAAAAATCATTTATCGTTTTTCGATAATTTTATATTGACAAACACAAAACCATCTGTTATAATAGACTCAAGAAAGGAATGATTTTCCATGTATCAAAAAAGCATTACGCACTATGTCGCAAAAATCACTATCGACATACTCTTTTATTTCAGCATTATCTGCACGGCTCTCACGCCATTTCTGGCAGACGATATGTTCGCCGCCATCAACTACCCCAACATGGGACTCGGGTACATGATGACGCTCACCGGCATTATATTTGTCTCGGGACTAGGGTGTACATATATACTTTACAATCTCAAGTGTATGTACAGCACGCTTCTTGTAGGTAATCCGTTTGTGGACAGAAATGTAAGCCATTTCCGCAAAATAGCATTAACCTGTGCGGTTATAGGTCTTGTTTATATTGCAAAATGCATCTTTATGTTCACGGTTGCAACTCTTGTTATTGCCGCTATATTTGTTGTAGGCTGTCTTTTCTGCCTGACACTCAAAGACCTTTTTAAGCAAGCAATAAACTTCAAGAGCGAAAACGAGCTTACAATATAGGAGTGTGACAGTATGCCTATAATAGTAAATCTTGATGTAATGATGGCGAAACGCAAGACAGGTCTTTTGGAGCTTGCCGAAAAGATAAACATAACGCCTGCCAACCTTTCTATTTTAAAAAACAACAAAGCAAAAGCAATACGCTTTTCCACGCTTGAGGATATCTGCCGCGCACTTGAGTGTCAGCCGGCTGATATTTTAGAGTACAAAGACGGAGAATAATATTATGAAAATATTTAAAAAAGGTTTTCTGCTCGGTTTTTTGCTTGTTATTGCAAACGCGGTAATATGCCATTTCTTTGACAACTCAAGTGATCTTGCCGTAATCCCCGTGTCAGCACTCGTATTTTTTGCAATAACAACCATGTTTCTCATTTCACCTACTTTGTCCGAGCTTTTTGCAAGAGGGTTTATAGGGCTGTTCTTTATGTTCCTTATCCAGATTGCACTTTTACTGTTTATTCCCGAATATATCGACGGCAACTTTCTTGTCGTATATATAGGGGGCTTTTACGGCTCTATGGCGGCTATAGTTGCAGGAATAATCAAGACTATGAAAAACGAAAAATCCTCAGAGGAGGCAGCTATGAACAACGAAACAACACAAAAACCGACAGAGTCTGTTCCCGAAATTAAAAAAAGCTTAAAATCAAAGCTTCTTATCTTTGCCCTTGTAAGTGCTTTCGATTTTATTCTTCTCATAACACCCAACGGCATCGGAATCGGAGAGTTTATTTTTACACTTGTTGAAATTGTATTTTTGATGCTTTTGGCTCCAGACAGAAAAAACTCTCTGCTGTTCGTGCCGATTTTTATCATATCGCTTGGCAGCTTTCTGAATGCAAATAACCTGTGGGCTATACCGAACATTATTGTATGTACAGTCCTTTACGCAAGTATTTTTGCAAAGATCAGCTTTACTCACGACAGTCTGCAGTTTTTGCAGGACACAGTAACAAATGTGACAAAGCCTTTGGGTTTCTTTTCGCTCCCGTTCAGATGGCTGCTTGAGCTTAACTGCAAAAAGTCACCTGTCATAAAAAGAGTTCTGATCGCTCTCGCTGCAGCACTTCCTCTCACAGTCATACTTATCGTTGCGCTTTCAAATGCAGATATGGTCTTCTCGCTCAAGGCGCAGGGGCTGTTTGATGGCATGACAAAACTGTTTAATATCACCTCTGTCATAAATATTATCATGGGCGTTGCCGTGGGGCTTTATATGTTTGGTGTGCTGTTCGGCGCACACACAGGAAAGGACTCGGTGCAAAAGGAAGCAAAAGAGCGCAAAGGCGATCTTATTATAATCAATATACTGCTCGTCTGCGTTCTTGCAGTATACACATTTTTTGTAATAATCCAGTTCAAGTATCTTTTTGCAGGGGCAACACTTCCCGGGGGACTCACATATACCGAATATGCGAGAAAAGGCTTTTTTGAACTGCTGGCTCTGACAGGCGTCAATATCGCAGGCATACTCGCAGGAGTTAGGCTTACAAAGACATACTCTGGCAAATGGGCCACTCTCGCAAAGCTTCTCTGCCACTATCTGTGCGCCGTAACCGTTGTACTTCTTGTATCTTCGTTTTACAGAATGCTCCTTTATACAAACAGCGACGGTCTTACAAGGCTGAGATTTTTTGTGCTCGGATTTTTGGTGTTTGAAGCAATAGGCCTTATTATTACATTTGTGTATATAGCAAGACCCAAGTTCAACATAGTGCTTGTATACACGGTAGTTGCCCTTTCATACTACACACTGCTCAATGTCGTTCCGACAGATGCAATTATAGCGAGAAATCAGGTTGACAAGTATCTCGCAGGAGAGCGCGACGAGGTTTCGTATGTATTTACATTATCCGCAGACGCAGTCCCCGCGATGCAGTATCTGTATGAGAATACAGATGACGAGGGGCTCAAAGAAAACATTGAACGCTTTGTCACAAGAAAGGTGCTCTACACTCCGAGTGACAGTTGGCAAGCCTATAACTTTTCGGTTGAAAACACAAAAAGAATACACAAACAAATATACGCACACTAACAATAAGGACACCTTTTCGGGGGTGTCCTTTTTTTCGTCTGTTCGGATGTAATTTCTGTGAAAAAATATAGGGGGTTGCATTTTTCGGCAATATATGATATAATACGCTTATAATGGCGTTTAATGCCGACTTTGTAAGAAGTTGTGTTTTGCGCTGATTTTAATGCATTTCTGTCATAAAATGGCAGAGAAATTCGAGAAAGGAAACAAAAAATGAAAAAGTTTTTTAACGGAAAAATCACATCAAAAAAACTTTTTGCTTTTCTTGCGGCAGCAGTTGTAGCTCTTGGTGTTTTGTGCCCCATGGCAATAAGTGCGCTTGAGTATCTTCCTGAAAACGACCCCATCATCACGCTCAGTTATCTTACAGACATACTTCTTCCGCAGCTTAAGCAAGGTCTTAAAGAAGAAATCACATCAGAGCTCCGCGAAGAGCTTCCTCAGACAGAGGTCGGCTATACCGTGCTCGAGCTTATGAAAGGCGACAAGATCACATCTTCCGAGGGAACTGTTGAGCTTATCGTCCGTCCCGGTTCGAATGCCGTTGTTGTGTCGGATATTCCCGAGAACGGTCTTTCCGACATTTCCGAAATGAAAGAAGTTTTATCCGGTGAGGAAGTTGGAATCAATCATTCGCTCATCATTCCCAGAAATGATGGCAGAGGAATTGTAATAACATCTGAAACAGCTTATGTCCTGGTTCGAGGTAATTACAAAATAGGTGACTGATATGAAGTTTATCAGTACATCAAAAAGCGGAAAGACTGTCGTACGCGCTATATGCATAGTCCTTGCACTTCTTCTGATAGGCTCTGCAATCTCGTTTCTCTTTCCGTATGTAGCCGAGGCTACCTCATATACCGCTGACAGACTCATCAGAGTCGGTATATATCACTCGTCTACAGCAGTAAACTCACTTGCGCTTGCATCAAACAGCGGTTTTGAAATCGGACTTTTTGACAGCAGCACAAACACCTTCTCCCCGATTATATCAAGCGGCTCGGCGGCAATTACTGCAGCGACAGACAGCGCTACAAACAGTATTATATTCTACAAGGGTGACGGCAGCTGGCTCTATTCGCACAGTGCAGACACTCCCGTATGTATTCGCTCTGCTGGCGGAAGCATCACCGCGGCAGGCAAGATCTATACAGGTCTTATTGAGTTGTACCGCGCAAACTTCTCTCCTATGAGAGTTGTAAACATCGCATACCTTGAAGACTATGTAAAGGGCGTTGTAGTGTCAGAGGTCTTCACCTCCTGGCCTGAGGAAACTCTCAAGGCTCAGGCTGTTGTTGCAAGAACATTTACCCTTTACAACCTTGGCAAGCACGACGGCTTTGACATCTGCTCGAGCGTACACTGCCAGGCATACAACGGCCACGGCAACGCGGTTGAAGCTACAAACAAGGCTGTTGACGACACAAGAGGTCTTGTGGTTGCATACGGAGGAGCTCCTGCGCTTACCACATATCACTCATCAAGCGGAGAATCTACCGAGAGTGCCGAAAGTGCCTGGGGCGGATCGTCCGACAGATACCCTTATCTTACATCTGTGCATACAGGCTTTGACGAAACAGAAAGCTACCCCAACGGCAAGTGGAGCTACTCTGTAAGCGCGGCTGATCTCACAGCATACATAAACTCGCTTGACGCATACAAGAGAATTCTTGTGGGAAATGTTGACAGAATCGAGTGCGAAAGTCTCGGCGAATCAAAATATGTCTACAAGCTCAGAATATATGACGCATATGACAACATGATTGAAATTGTAAAGTCAACTCAGGTAAGAAACTTCCTCCTGCAGTACACCAAGAGCGCGTGCTTCACGGTGTCGAGCTTCTGCTCGGTTGTTGTCAACGACAACGAGGAGATGCTTATCGACTCACAGAATATGTATGTTATCTCTGCAAACGGCGAGAGCACAGTCACAGCCTCGGGAGACGGTATATCTGTCCTCTCGGCAAACGGTCTTGCCAAGGTCGGAGCCCAGCAGGAAAAGATATTCACAATCACAGGCACAGGCTACGGTCACGGCGTCGGCATGAGCCAGTACGGAGCAATGAGCCTTGCCAAGAAAGGCTATGACTTTAGATATATCCTGAATCTCTATTACCCCGGCACAGAAATAGTTGACATCTCAGCATTATAAACATAAAAAAGTCGACCTGCGGTCGACTTTTTTTACTTGAAAAATGCATAAATGCTTGCTATAATATAGTTATCAAAAGAAAGGTGAAAAATTATGGCAAAAACACTTATCTTAGCCGAAAAGCCGTCGGTAGCAAGAGAAATTGCCCGTGTTCTCGGAGTGAGAAAAAGAGGCGAGGGGTATATTGACGGTGAAAAATATACTGTAACCTGGGCGCTCGGGCACCTTGTCACTCTTGCCGACCCGGAAAAGTATGACGAGAAGTACAAAAAATGGTCGTTTGAGACACTTCCTATGCTTCCCGACAAGATGAAGCTTGTTATAATAAAGGAAACATCAAAGCAGTTCACGGCCGTAAAAAAGCTTATGCTCTCTGAGAGCATATCGGATATCATAATCGCAACCGACGCAGGGCGTGAGGGCGAGCTCGTTGCGCGCTGGATAATAGAAAAGGCAGGCTGCAAAAAGCCTATACGCCGTCTTTGGATTTCCTCGCAGACTGACAAAGCGATAAAAGACGGTTTTGCAAATCTTCGCGACGGTGACGACTATCTGCCCCTTTGCAATGCGGCAAAAGCAAGAGCGGAGGCAGACTGGCTGGTAGGCCTTAATGTAACGCGCGCTCTCACCTGCCGTCACAACGCCCAGCTATCTGCAGGCAGAGTTCAGACTCCTACCCTTGCGATTATTGTAGAGCGCGAAAATGAGATTAAAAACTTCAAGTCAAAGGACTATTACAATCTCCACGCAGACCTTGGACAGTTTTCGGCTATATACCGCAAGGCTGACGGACTGTCTGCAATATACGATAAGGCAGACGCAGAACAGCTTGCAAAGAGTGTCGGCGGTCGCACCTTTACAGTGAAAGAGGTAAAGGCAACAGAAAAGCGCACACCAGTGCCGATGTTATATGACCTTACAGAACTGCAAAGAGATGCAAACAAGCTGTTTAAGATGTCGCCCAAGGAAACCCTTTCTGTCATGCAGCGTCTTTACGAGGTACACAAGGCACTCACCTATCCGAGAACCGACTCGAGATATATCACCGAGGACATTGTGCCCACTCTTTATGACAGGGTACGCGCTGCGGCTTTAGGCACTCTTTGTGACACAGCAAAGGATATTATGCGCAACAGAAGAAGCATAAACAAGCTATGTGTAAACGCCGATAAAGTATCCGACCATCACGCGATAATCCCAACAGAGGAAATGCCCGACATAAACTCTTTTTCAAACGAGGAAAAGAAGATATACATTCTTGTAGCAAGCAGATTCTTTGCCTGCTTTTACTCGGATTTTGTATACCGTCAGGTAAAGGCGGAGCTTACCTGTGGCGAGCACAGCTTTTTTGTAACAGGCAAGGAGGTTGTTGACCACGGTTGGAAAAAGCTCGGTATTACCGACAGCGACGAGGAGGAAGAAAACGACGACTCCGAGAGCAAAACAGCTTTGCCTGCTCTCAAGTCGGGCGATACATATAAGTGTGTCGGAACAAAGCTAAAGGAGCTGCGCACATCTCCCCCATCGCGCTACACAGAAGCCTCGCTGCTGTCTGCGATGGAAAATCCCTCAAAGTTTATAAAAGAGCGCAAAATGAAAGAATTTATAAGCTCAGGGCTCGGAACTCCTGCCACAAGAGCCGATATTATCGAAAAGCTGTACTCGACCTACTATATAGAAAAGAAAGAGAATGTAATATACCCCACATCAAAGGGTATTCAGCTGATAAGCATTGTCCCCGAGGAGCTCAGAGAGCCGCTGCTTACTGCGAAGTGGGAAATGGAGCTTGAGAAAATCGCAAAGGGTGAAGCAAAAAAAGACGGTTTTATCTCCGAAATTAGAAAATATGCACTCGAGCTTGTGTCGGGCGTCAAAAACAGCGACGCTATATACAGGCACGACAATGTTACCCGTACGCCCTGCCCGAGATGCGGAAAAATGCTTCTCAAGGTAAACGGCAAAAAGGGTGAAATTCTTGTGTGCCAAGACAGAGAGTGCGGTTATCACGAGAGCCTGTCGCAAAAAACAAACGCAAGATGTCCCACCTGTCACAAGGCTCTTGAGCTGCGAGGTCAAGGAGAGGGAAAAATACTTGTATGCTCCTGCGGCTTCCGTGAAAAGGCTTCTACATTCTTCGGAGCAAAGGGCGACAGCGGCAAGAGCGCTTCAAAGCAGTTTGTAAAAAACTTTATGAAGCAGCAGGAAAAGGCAACACCGCAGACAGAAAATCCTATGGCGCTTGCTCTTAAAAAAGCTATGGAAAAGGAAAAAAAGAAGTCGTAAGACTTCTTTTTTATTTTTGTCCGAGATAGGAATCTATAAATTCATTTGCTTTGCGAAGTATGCTTCTGTCGTGAGGATAGTTCAAAATTTTGAGAGCCTCCTCAAAGGTGACAAGCTTGTATTCCGAAATTTCCATAATATCCATCTTGATGTCCTTTTCTTCAAAAGGTGCGGTAAAGTAGACCGCTTCCTTATGGACAAATCCGTTGATGAGATAGTTATATGTTTCGCGGAAGCCTTCAATAAGAGTTGTGGTGACGCCTGTTTCCTCATATATCTCGCGCAGAGCGGTCATCTTTTCGTTCTCGCCGAACTCGACATGCCCCTTTGGGAAGCCTGCGTGTCCCGACATATTCTTGATGAGAATATAATACCTCTTTCCGTCCTTGACGGTGTAGAGCACAGCTCCACAGCTCTTTTCGTAAAAGCAGACAAAGTATATGTCCTTGCGCTCGATGTACTCCGACACAAGAAACTCAATTTCGGGCTCGTAGTATGCCCTGCCCCTGGGTGCTACTATCCAGTATTCTTTTTTACGGTCTTTTGTTTTTGCTATCGCGATAACCTCGCCAGTGTAGCTTGTGCAAGGGTCTGCACCGATAACAAACGCCTCTTTATCCAACGAATTTTTGTCATCATTACTCGGAACAACACTACCGCAGTTGATATAGCACATACCTCTGTGCGGCAGCCTTTTACGATATGTACGGCTGATGTTTACCTCCGCAGTTTTGCCGAGTATGAATCTTGCGTTGCGATTTGAAGCGATAACATTCCATTCTGCCAATTTTTTCACTTCAATTCTGTGTAGGGATTTATTGTTTCTTTTTTGGTATATTTTGCAAAATTTTCTGATCGAAACAATATTTAATAACTTATTATAACATATAGGCGCCATTAAATCAAGTATTTTGACAAAAGAATTCAAGGTAATGCATGGCATATTTTTTTACCTTTGAGCACTTGCTCCCGAGCCTTTTTAATCAGGAAAACACATCCTCCGAAATGTTTGGCAGAAAACAGAGGATAAAAGAGCTTTTGAGAGCAAATCCGTCCAAAATACATATTTTTTTAATAAAATCACTTCTAAAAGCCAATAATTGGGAATAATCGTGAATAATTCCGAAATTTGTGGTATTTTTTTACTAAAAGGTATTGACAAAACAGTAAAATTATTTTATATTTAATATACTTTGATATGTATGCTTTTTCGACAGATTTTTTCTTCTTTCATTAAAAGAGCATAAAATAACAAGGTGTTCTGAATTTTCACACTATAAATCACCACAAAACACGGAGGTAGAAATTTGGAAAATGGCGTAATTGTTAAGCTCGAGGATATTGTCGTTTCGTTTGATGACGAGCAGGTTCTCAAAAAGATTAACCTTGATATCAACGACAAGGAATTTATCACTCTTCTTGGGCCTTCCGGTTGCGGTAAGACTACAACACTCAGAATTATCGGCGGATTTGTGACGCCGAACTCGGGAAAGGTGTTTTTTGACGGAAATCTTATAAACGATCTTCCGCCCTACAAAAGACAGGTAAATACCGTATTTCAGAAATACGCGCTTTTCCCCCATCTTAATGTATACGAAAATATAGCTTTCGGTCTCCGTCTTAAAAAGACGCCCGAAAAAGAAATACGCGCACGCGTTTTTGAAATGCTTGAGCTTGTAAACCTTGAGGGCTTCGGCGCAAAAAAAGTTGACTTGCTCTCAGGCGGTCAGCAGCAGCGTGTTGCCATAGCACGAGCTCTTATCAATCATCCGAGAATGCTTCTGCTTGACGAGCCTTTGGGTGCTCTTGACCTGCAGCTGCGTAAGGAAATGCAGACAGAGCTCAAGAGAATACAGCAGCAGCTTGAAATCACCTTTGTTTATGTAACACACGATCAGGAAGAGGCTCTGACAATGTCAGACCGTATCATTGTTATGAACGGAGGTAAAATAGACCAGATCGGCTCACCCGAGGATATATACAATGAGCCTGCAAACGCATTTGTTGCACGCTTTATCGGCGAGAGCAATATTGTGTCGGGAATCATGCACGACGACTTTGATGTTGAATTCGCCGGCAAGCATTTTGTATGTGTTGACAAGGGCTTTGAAAAAATGGAGCCTATTGATGTTGTTATCCGCCCCGAGGACATCCGTATAACAGAGCCTGATGCAAACACTATTGACGGCACGGTTGAAACTGTTACATTCAAGGGCGTACATTTTGAAATTATTGTTGACAGCTTC
Organism: Eubacteriales bacterium; assembly: GCA_045580005.1. Lineage (GTDB taxonomy): Bacteria > Bacillota > Clostridia > Oscillospirales > CAG-382 > UMGS1052. Next base: position 14,573 of record JAZNMZ010000008.1, read on the forward strand.
GGCACAAAATGGAAGATACACTCCACAAAATCCGCACAGGTAGGCGCTTTTATCGGAATGACGCTCACTCCTGAGGATATTCACATCATGCACAAGAGCTATGCTTCGGCAACAGCTCCCGAAGTGCTGCTTACAGAGGAGGGGGCCGGGAATGAACAAGACCTCTAAATACTCTGCAACTCCGTATATTGTGTGGATTATTCTGTTTACAGTAATCCCCTTTGCACTTGTAATTTACTATGCCTTTTCCAACTACCGCAACGGCAGCTTTACGCTTGAAAATGTAATCGACTCGAGCTACTATCTGCCGGTACTTATAAAATCGGTTGCACTTGCATTTGTGGCAACTCTTATATGCCTTGTTATTGCATATCCTCTCGCTTTTATAATGTCAAGAAAATCGGCGGCGGTAAGAAGAGTATTTATTATGCTTATTACTTTGCCTATGTGGATGAATTTTCTTTTGAGAACATATGCATGGGTTACCATTCTTGAAGACAACGGCATTATCAACAACTTCTTGAAAATGCTGAGCCTTGAGCCTGTACAGCTCATCAACACATCGGGAGCGGTTGTTCTCGGCATGGTATATAATTATCTGCCCTTTATGGTAATGCCGCTGTTCTCGATTATGACAAAGATTGATGACCGAGTTATAGAGGCGGCGCAGGACCTCGGCTGCAGTCCGATGTCTGTTATCCGAAAGGTTGTGTTCCCACTGAGCTTTCCGGGCATTGCCACAGGCATTACAATGACCTTTGTGCCCTGTGTGAGCACCTTTATTATCTCAAGACTTCTCGGCGGAAGCGACTGCTATCTTATCGGCGACCTCATCGAGGAGCAGTTCAAGCTCAAGGGTGTAGGCTTCCACGCAGGCTCTGCCACATCTCTCGTACTCATAATTGTTGTTCTCATAAGCATGGGAATCCTCAACCAGTTTGACAACGACGAAATGGAGGATTCAATCAAATGAAAAAGATTTTTTCCTCGCTTTATACGGTGCTTTGCTTTGTTTTTCTGTATGCACCTATCGCAATTCTCGTTGTATTTTCGTTCAACTCAGACAAGGGCTTTAAGTGGATGGGCTTTTCGACCAAATGGTATGTCGAGCTCTTTCGCAATGAAGAAATCATAAACTCTCTTATGAATACGCTCATAGTTGCCATTGCTGCGTCAGTTTTTGCCACAATTCTCGGCACACTTGCAGCATTCGGCATTCACAATATGAGAAGTAAATATGTAAAAAACTCGATAAGAACGCTGACTAATGTCCAGCTTCTCAATCCTGAGATTGTTACCGGTATTTCACTTATGCTTCTGTTTGCGTATTTCAATCTTCAGTCGGGATTTTTGACACTTATTCTCGCTCATATCACTTTTTGTGTGCCTACGGTCGTGCTGAGCGTTCTTCCAAAGCTCAGGCAAATGAATGTCAGTCTGTATGAAGCAGCAATGGACCTTGGATGCAACAAAAGGCAGGCGTTCTTTAAGGTTGTAATACCCGAAATTATGCCGGGTATTGTATCGGGCTTCCTTATGGCTCTGACATACTCGATTGACGACTTTGTAATCAGCTACTTTACCTCTGGCACTACATCGCAAACTCTCCCGATTGTAATTTACAGTATGACAAAGAAGCAGGTTACTCCCACAATCTACGCGCTGACAACACTTATGTTTGTTGCTGTTCTTGCTGTTCTCATCATTTACAACATTGTTGACATGAGATTTGAAAAGCAAAAGAAAAAGGCAGCAGGCGCCTCAAAAAAAGCATAAGGAGGGAACAGAATGAAAAAAGTATTATGTATTTCCCTGCTTATACTTATAATGTCAACAGTATTGTGTATGCCGGCATATGCCGAGATTGAAGTTGACGACGAAAGCTATTATGCAAAGTTCAAAGGACAGGGTATTTCTCTCAATGTCTATAACTGGGGCGAATATATTTCCGACGGCTCCGACGGCAGTGTGGATGTCATCGAGGAATTTGAGAAAATCTCAGGTATCAAGGTAAACTACACACTGTACGACACCAACGAGGATATGTACGCCAAAATCACATACGGCGGCTCTCAGTACGACATTATCATCCCGTCTGACTATATGATTGCCCGTCTTATAAACGAGGATATGCTTGAAAAGCTAAACTACGACAACATCCCCAACATCAAGTATATATACCCTCAGTATCACAAGACCGATTTTGACCCCGAGGGTGCGTATTCGGTACCGTACACCTGGTGTATGGTAGGAATAGTGTACAACACCAAGTATGTCACCGAGCAAGAAGCGTCTACCTGGGACATACTCTGGAACGAAAAGTTCTCGGGCAAGGTTCTTATGTTTGGTAACAGCAGAGATGCATTCGGCATAGCCCTCAAGAGATTGGGTTATTCGCTCAATTCGGAAAATCTCGATGAAATAGAGGAGGCTGCAGAATCGCTGACTCTCCAGAAAAAAGTAAATCAGGCGTACGCCATGGACCAGACATTTGATAAAATGGCAAACGAAAACGCGTATGCCGCCCCCTACTACGCAGGCGACTGTGTAACCATGATGGACAGAAACGACAGTCTTGCTTTTGCATACCCGAAAGAGGGCGTAAACCAGTTTATTGACTCTATCTGCATCCCCAAAGGAACAAAAAATAAGGAGGCTGCAGAGGCATTTATCACCTTCCTTTGCGAGACCGATATTGCTGTTGCCAACTGCGAGTATATTTCTTATTTTACTCCTCACATGGATGCCTTTGAAGAGCTCGGGGTAATGGATGAGAGAATCTACCCGTCGGAGGAAGTTATCGAGAACTCAGAGGCTTTCAGGATGCTCGGTGATGAGGCGACATCTCTTATGGAGGTTTTGTGGCTGAGAGTGAGAACTTCCTCAAACTTCGACAGCACCATCTATCCTCTTGCTATAATTTTGCTTCTGGGACTTATAATTTTCCTTATACTCTACAGCATAAGAAGGCACAGAAAAATAGACTACTGAAAATATAAAAAGCAGGCTGTTGCCTGCTTTTTGTATTTTGGCATAAAAAAATCCTGCCGAAAATAATTATTTAAAAAGAATTATTCCCGGAGGAAGATCATGAACAACTATATGGGGTCCTACTACAAGTACTATCAAAAAAGAGGCAGTGACTTTATGTCACCCACAATAACAAAAACAGGAATATACAGCGGTATTACAGGCTACTCTCCGGAGGTGCTGAGGAATTATTACAGCTTCCCGTATGGACCGCTTTCCGGCAACGGCATAAGGATAGGCATTGTAGACGCATACGGCAGCCCGACAATCGAGCAGGATACGCAAACTTTCAGCACGCGGTATAATCTTCCGACGCCGAAGATAACTGTCACAGACCTTTCAGGCGGTACAGCAGCACCCGATGAATGGATGCTCGAAACAACACTTGATGTGCAGTGGGCTCACGCCTTTGCCCCCGAGGCAGAAATACACTGCTATTTTGCAGGCTCAGATGATTTTGTTGATATTTTTGACGCAATAAGACGGGCTGCCGATGAGTGCGATATTGTTTCTATGAGCTTTGGCAAGCGTGAGTTTGCAGGGCAGGTGCAATATGAGAGCTTTTTTGAGAACGCCCCCTGTCTTTTTGTGTGCTCGTCGGGTGACAGCAGCAACACCTTCTACCCCGCTGCGTCAAAATATGTGCTCGCAGTTGGTGGCACATCATTATACCTTACAAGCGAGGGGAGAATGACGGGAGAGGAATATGTATGGAGCCGCACAGGCTGCGGAATAAGCAGATATATCGACATTCCCGACTACCAGAACAGAATGGAGGACGCAAGAGAGATATGTATGGGAATGAGAGGAATACCCGATATCGCTTTTTTTGCAAGCGGTGTTTATGGTGCATCTGTCTACCACTCTACCCCTGCAGACGAGGGTACCGGCTGGACGCAGGTATATGGCACTAGTGTAAGCGCGCCCTGTGTCGCAGGAATCTGCGCCTGTATGGCGCAAAAAAACCGCGAGGTACTACGCAATATGCACGATTTTCTATACAACCTCGCAGGAGGCACTCGTTACACGAACGAGAATGGTGCATATTATGATGTAACTCGCGGAAGCAGCGGCAATTTTTCGGCAAGAGTCGGTTTTGACCTGTGCTCGGGACTCGGAACGCCTGTGGTGTCAAGAATACTGTCAGCTCTTGAGTAGTCTGTATCTCTTTTGTATCTCAATCATATCACGAAGCATTTCCTCACGCTTTGAAGTATCTCTCAGAAGTGCTGACGGATGATATACAGCTGTAACATCAAAGCTGCCTTTTTTGAACCACACTCCGTGCTCTTTTGTAATCTTAAAATCGGTCTTTATAAGGCGCTGTGCCGATATTCTGCCGAGGCAGACGATAATCCTCGGCGAAATAAGTCTTATCTGCGTACGCAAAAAAGGCATACACGCCTCTTCCTCCTCGGGCAGAGGGTCGCGATTGTGCGGAGGACGGCATTTTAAAATATTTGCAATATATACCTCATCGCGCGAGATACCCACTGCCGAAAGGTACTTATCAAACAGCTGGCCGGCCGCTCCGACAAAGGGTATTCCTGTCAAGTCCTCCTTTTCTCCGGGTGCCTCTCCGACAAAAATCAGCTTTGCGCTCTCGTTTCCCGTTCCTAAAACCGTATTTGTCTTGGTTTTATATAAGGAACATTCACGGCACTCGTCGCAGTTCTTTTTCAAAAGTTCCCACATTCCGTTCATTTTCTCACTTCTTTTTTGTTGTTTTACTATATTATACATCATCCCGAAAGAAAAATAAAGACTACATTGTAATTTTTTCGACAGCTCCGCTTTTGCAGATAATCTCAAAGTGCTCGGCAAGATACGCGGCAAGCTCCTCGGTATAGTCCTTTTGTTCCCCGTACTCCGACACAAAAGAAAAATTGCCCGAGCCATACCCACTCATATATGACGGTCGCTTACTTCTGCAGGCGAGATAATATGAGCCTGTCTTGTCGGAAAACAGCTCGCTGCGTCCATGAAATCCCTCGTTTTTTAACCTCCGGCACAAAGAATACAGCTTGTCATATCCGTTTATTTTTATTATAAAGTCGCTTTCTTTATATGTAGTATAAAGGCTGTTGCCGCTCTTTGTTCGCAGCCGTGTGACAAACAGCTCGCAGCTGCCGTCCTCCGACGGAAAAACTCTGATATACAGCTTGCCGTCTGCCGCATCAAAGCCGGTCTTTTCGTTCACCTTGTCAAAAACCCCCCAAAGAAACTTTTTTGTCTTTGTGGTAGAATAATTTATACTGTCTGCCGAAAGTCCCCCATCTGCAAGGTCGTTCTCAGTCAGGTGTATTTTTATGTTATCACTGTTTATGTATATAATTTCCAATATATCTCACCCCTTTTGATATGCTATTAATATTATAATACGAAAAGGCTCTGTTTGTCACTGAACAATTTATGGGAAAAGGTCAAAATGGCTCGTATTTGCCATTAAAATCTTGTTAATTTTTTGACTATCAAACAAACAGTGACTTATATGTAAAAAAAATGCAAAATATCGGGCAATTTCTGCTAAATACATCCTTGCGACTTGCTTTTTTTGTTGTTTTATTGTATAATAAATAGGTTAAATAAAATAGTAGCTCAGAGTGTTTTTTGTATCCTGTAACGGTTTTTCTTTCATACTCTGGGCAAATCTCTTAAGAAAGGACTACACGCTATGGCAAAAACTTTTAACGGCGGTATTCACCTTGATGACCACAAGGGTACAAAAGGCTGTGTAATAGAAAATATGCCGGCCCCAAAGACGGTGTCGCTGCCGCTTGTTCAGCATATAGGCGCTCCGGTAAAGCCTGTTGTCAAGGTTGGCGATTATGTCAAGATGGGACAGGTTATCGGCAGAAATGACTCGGCGCTTTCCTGCCCTGTGCACGCAAGCGTTTCGGGAACTGTCGAAAAGATTGAGCTGCGCAATTCATATACAGGCTCAGGCAAGACCGAGTTTGTAGTTATCAAAAACGACGGACAGTACACGCTGTGCGACGACATAAAGCCTCTTGAGAAAAAGGTTACCGATCTTAAGTGCGACGAGGTTGTGTCGCTTGTTCGCGAGGCAGGTGTTTCCGGTATGGGAGGCGCTACTTTCCCTGCGTATGCAAAAATATCGTCGGCACTCGGCAAGGCACAGGAAATTATCGTCAACTGTGCAGAGTGTGAGCCGTACATAACCGCAAATCACAGGCTTCTTCTGGAGAAAACAGAGGATGTAATAAACGGAGTGAAAATTCTGCTTATTGCCCTCGGCATAAAAAAGGCAACTTTTGCTCTTGAGGACAACAAAAAAGATGTTGCAAAGGTACTTGAAGCTCTCCTTGACGGCAACAGTATGATTGATGTTCAGGTGCTTAAGACAAAATATCCTCAGGGCGGCGAAAAGCAGCTTGTTTATGCAATAACAGGCAAGGAAATTCCGACAGGCAAGCTTCCGTCTGATGTCGGATGTGTAATATTCAATGCAGAGACCTGCTCTGCGATATACCACGCGGTTGTCGACGGTATGCCGCTTATTTCAAGAGTGGTAACAGTCGACGGCGACTGTATCGCCAATCCCAAGAATATAAGAGTGGCACTCGGCACATCATATCAGGACATCATCGACTATTGCGGCGGTCTTGTGCGCGAGCCCGAAAAGATTATAAACGGCGGTCCTATGATGGGAGCTGCGCAGTGGGATCTTTCTGCCACCGTGACAAAGGGCACCTCTGCCCTGCTCTTCTTATCCGAAAAGCATACAAAAGACTACACACCTGCCTGCATACACTGCGGAAGATGTGTATCTGTGTGTCCTATGAGGCTCATGCCTGTCTATCTTGCGGAATACACAAAGGCTGGCAAGCTTGATATGTGTGAAAAGCACAATATTATGAGCTGTATTGAATGCGGCTGCTGCACATACATCTGCCCCGGCAATGTACCGATTGTTCAGTACATCAGAGAGGCAAAAGACAAAATAAAATCAAAACCGAAATCTTAAAACTACAACAACTGAAAGTGAGGCAAACAAAACAATGGGCTTTTTAAAAATCAGCTCCTCCCCTCATCTGCGTCATGAGGACTCGACAAGATCAATAATGCTCGATGTTATTATTGCTCTTTGCCCTGCTCTCATCTGGGGTGTTTATGTTTTCGGCGCAAGAGCGCTCGTGATAACTCTGATATCTATCCTTTCAGCAGTTTTCTTTGAGTATCTCTATCGAAAAATCACAAAAAAGAACAACACCGTATCCGACCTTTCGGCTGCTGTGACAGGTATGTTGCTCGCACTGACTCTGCCTGCCACCGTGCCACTGTGGTTGCCTGCGATAGGTAGCTTTTTTGCGATTGTTATAGTAAAACAGCTGTACGGCGGCATCGGCAAGAATGTGGTAAATCCCGCTCTTGCTGCAAGAGTATTTCTATTCCTTGCTTTTCCTACCGAAATGGCTACATATACTCCAACTTTTGAAAAATTCCCCGCTTTTGCGGTAAAATGCACAGTTCCCGACGCACTGGCGTCTGCAACGCCTCTTGCGTCGCTCAAGGCGCAGCCGCTTGCCGACGGAGCTTTCCCCTCGCAAAGCATTGAGGACGCGTTCTTCGGAAATCTGCCGGGCTGTATAGGCGAGCTTTCTGTTTTGCTTATTCTTGCAGGCGCGCTCTATCTCTTTGTGAGAAGGGTTATAAGCTGGCAGATTCCATTTACATACATCGCGACAGTTGCGATAATTTCGTATCTTTTGCCACCTGCGAACATCGACGCCGTGAGATACACTCTTTATGAGTTGTGCACAGGCGGTCTTATGCTCGGCGCGTTCTTTATGGCAACAGATTACACCACAAGTCCCCTTACCTCCAAGGGCAGAATCATATACGGTATAGGCTGCGGTCTTATAACTATGTTCATAAGAGCCTGCGGCGGTTATTCCGAGGGAGTATCCTTTGCAATACTTGTTATGAACTGCCTTGCATGGTATATCGACAAGTTTACAAGACCAAGAATATTCGGAGGTGAAAAAAATGGAAAATAACAAGAAGACCTCTGACATTCTGTATGTTCTCAACATAACAGCGCGGCTTGTTGCCGTATGCGCTGTCATAGCGCTGCTTGTAGCAACAGTAAACTACTTTACCGCCCCTGTTATCGAACGCAACAACGCCGAAGCGACTCGTCTTGCAATAGAGGAGCTTTTCGGTCAGGGTGTTACATACACCGACCTTGAAACTTCTGACGAGAAAATATCTCTTGACACAGTATACTCCGTAAATCTCGGCGAGAGTTTTCTCGGCTACTGTGCAAAACTTTCTCCGACAGGCTTCAAGGGCAAAGTCGACCTGCTTGTCGCTTTTGACGGCCAGGGCTTTGTAAAGAATGTAAAGGTTACAGCCACAAACGACGAAACAGCAGACATAGGTACTAAAGTAAAGGATGTCAGCTTTACCGACAAGTTTATAGGACTCCCCGAGGGCAAAAAGAGCGCTTCCGAATATGTAATCTCGGGTGCTACAAAGACCTCAAAGCCTGTATCTCAGGCGATTCTTGATGCGACAGACAAAATAGGCGCACTCATAAGCTTGGAAGAAAGCGAGGGCACGGCAAATGAATAAGCTCAAAAATTTCTTTATGTCAGGCATGTTTACCGAGAACCCTACCTTTGTTCAGCTTCTCGGTATGTGCCCCACCCTTGCAATTACCACAAGTGCCGCAAACGGTCTTGGCATGGGAATTACCGTTATATGCGTGCTTACATTATCAAACTTCTTGATATCGCTTCTCCGCAAATTCATACCATCGCAGGTGCGTATTGCATCTTACATTGTAATTATATCGGGCGTTGTTACGGCAATCCAGCTTCTTATAAAGGCATATTTGCCCTCGCTTGACAAGTCGCTCGGACTTTTTATACCGCTTATTGTTGTAAACTGCATAATACTTGCGAGAGCAGAAGCGTTTGCTTCAAAAAATACTCTGATTAACTCGGTGCTTGACGGCGTATTTATGGGACTCGGATTTACATTTGCTCTAACGCTGCTCGGTATCATCAGAGAACTTCTGGGCAAGGGTACCGTCTTTGGATTTGACATACTGCTCAGATTTGGATACACTCCCATTCTCACCTTTATCACACCTGCAGGAGCTTTTATTACGCTCGGCTGCCTTATTGCGGCAGTTGTTGCGATCAGAAACAAAATAAGTGAAAAGAAGACAAAGGAGGTGCAGGAATAATGAATTTTGCTGAACTTTTTGCGATTATTGTCACTGCAGTCCTTGCCGAAAACTACATATTTACAAAATTCCTCGGCTGCTGTCCGTTCCTAGGTCTTTCTGAGAACCCTGCAAACGCTCTCGGCATGGGATGTGCCGTTACCTTTGTAATGACCCTGTCATCACTTATTACAAATCTTATAAACACATTTATTCTTGTGACATTTGAGCTCGAGTATCTGCAGACAATAGCGTTTATCCTTGTTATTGCCGCGCTCGTGCAGCTTATTGAAATGTTCTTAAAAAAGGCAGTACCTGCTCTTTATGCCGCTTTGG
>JAZNMZ010000009.1:0-95020 GCA_045580005.1 Eubacteriales bacterium
CCATATCCTGAATAACTGTGTCAGTATCCAGAAAGTTATATCCAAGCAGCTTTGCAAGCAGGGCGCCGATTGTGCTCTTACCGCAACCCGGCATACCCGTAAGAATAATATTCATTATTTTAACTCCTATGCAGTATAATAAACAATGTCGGTAGAGTTCTGCTCTACACTATCATTATAATATTAACAACTGTTTCTTTGGTTAAATTATTGTTAACATTTGAGCGAACTGTATATTTGCTTTTTGCGATGTTGACATATTTTTATTTTTGTGTTACCATCTTATATAATACTAAAGGAGTATGCAGTATGATATCATTACTTTCAAAAATTTTCATTAAAGACCGGAATTTCAATAATCCCGATGTCAGAATTGCATATGGCACACTCTGCGGCAGTGTTGGCATACTGCTCAATCTGCTATTGTTTTCATTCAAACTGTTTGCAGGGCTTATAAGCGGCTCTATTGCCGTCACCGCAGACGCTGTTAACAATCTCTCAGATGCAGGATCTTCGGTTATTTCTCTCATCGGGTTTAAAATGTCAGGTAAGAAGCCAGACATACATCATCCTTTCGGTCATGGAAGAATTGAGTATATATCCGGACTAATTGTTTCGTTTTTTATCGTACTTATGGGCTTTGAACTCGGCAAAAGTTCTGTTTCAAAAATGTTTGCCCCATCTGCTGTGGATTTTTCTTTTGTGACAATTATCATTCTTGCAGTGTCAATTATAGTAAAGCTGTATATGTCCTTTTATAACAGCTCGATAGCAAAGAAGATTGATTCTGCGTCGATGAGGGCAACCGCAACAGACAGTCTGAGTGATGCAATAGCCACTTCTGCGGTACTCGCTTCAGCCATCTTCTGCAAGTACACATCTATCAATATCGACCCATATTGCGGCGCGATTGTAGCACTGTTTATTGTCATAGCGGGCATTAATGCCGCCAAGGACACTGTGAGCCCCCTGCTTGGCGCACTGCCTGATAAGCAGCTTATTGACAGAATCCAGCGTATAACAGACGAGTGTCCACAGATAATAGGCACTCACGACATTATAGTACACGACTACGGCAGCGGCAGACTTATGATTTCACTCCATGCAGAGGTTGACGCTGACGGAGATATTCTTGAAACTCATGATGCCATTGATAACATTGAGCGCAAGCTGCAGGAAGAGCTCTCCTGTTCTGCAACAATTCATATGGATCCGATTGTCATAAACGATCCAAAGCTCTCTGAACTTAAAGATAAGATTGCAGATTATCTCAACACCCTTAGTCCTTCACTTCATTTTCATGATTTCAGAATGGTCAAAGGACCTACACATAACAACATTATTTTTGATATTGAGATTCCCTATAATGAAGCAACATCAAAGGATGAAATATATGACGGTATTACAAGACTGTTGCAGAAAGAGGACAGCACATACTTTGCGGTCATAAATTTTGACAACATATATTCTTAAAAAAAGAACAGCCGCAGGCTGTTCTTTTTTTATCTGTCTATGTTCTTTTATCTGTTCTGCCAAGTATATAGTCGGTTGAAACATTATAAACATCTGCAAGCTTCATAAGAAGCTCGACAGGGATTGTAACACTTCCTCTCTCATACCTAGAGTAAACAGTCTGCATAACACCGAGTATCTCGCCCAAATCCTGTTGGGACATGCCAAGCTCTTTACGGAGCTCTCTTAATCTGTGAAAATACATTTACGACCCTCAAATCAAAGAACTTTCGAAAGAAATTCCTGTGTTCTCTTGTTCTGCGGATTGACGAAAATTTGCTCAGGAGTTCCCTGTTCAATGATCTTGCCGTCATCCATAAAAAGAACTCTGTTTGCCACTTCTCTTGCAAAGCCCATCTCGTGAGTAACCACAACCATTGTCATGCCATCCTCAGCGAGCTCTTTCATAAGGTCAAGTACCTCACCTACCATTTCAGGGTCTAGAGCTGAGGTAGGCTCGTCAAAGAGCATTACATCAGGGTTCATGGCAAGAGCTCTGGCTATAGCAACACGCTGTTTCTGTCCACCGGAGAGCTGAATCGGATATGCTTCCGCCTTGTCCGGCAAGCCAATACGCTCAAGGAGGCGTATAGCATCATTTTCGGCCTCTACTTTGCTTTTTTTGAGGAGCTTAATAGGAGCAAGTGTGATATTCTGCATAATTGTCAAATGCGGGAATAGGTTAAAATGCTGAAATACCATTCCCATCTTCATACGGAGCTTGTTTATATCACAGTTGCGCGAGGTTATCTCCTCGTTGCCAAACCATATTTCGCCGGATGAGGGCTCTTCAAGTCTGTTAAGACAGCGCAGAAAGGTTGATTTACCGCTTCCCGAGGGGCCAATAACAACCACTTTTTCTCCCTTGATGATGTGCTCATCAACGCCTTTGAGAACTTTAATTTCGTCATTGTCGCCGAAATTCTTAAAAAGATTTTTAACGGTTATCACCTTTACGCAGCCTCCTTTCAAGTATTCCGACACATTTTGAAAGTCCGAGAACAAGAATAAGATATACAATTGCCACAGTAACAAGCGGCATAAAATTGCTGTATGTTATCGAACGAATTTTAAGACCACCCTGCGTGAGGTCTGCAACGCCTATATAAAAAGCAACAGACGACTCCTTTAAAAGAGTAATAAACTCATTTGCAAGTGCCGGAAGCGAAGACTTGAACGCCTGCGGAATAATAATATGCCACATAGTCTGAAGATATGTAAACCCAAGGCTTCTGCCTGCCTCTGTCTGCCCCTCGTCTACCGACATAATACCGCCTCTGACAATCTCAGAAACATACGCGCCCGAATTGAGTCCGAAGCAGATAACCGCAGCAGTAAATCTTTCTACGCCGATTGGTAATAGCACAACGAAATATACAATGAGAAGCTGTACCATAAGAGGAGTACCTCTCATAACAGAAAGATAAAGCTGACAGATGTCAGACGCCACCTCGAGTTTGCCTGTCTTCTGATTTGTGCATCTGACAATAGCAACGATAAATCCGATAACAATACCGATAAGCACAGCAAGCGCTGTAATCTCAAGCGTTGTTACAAGACCCTTTGCGATATATTTCCACTGACTGTTTTTGATAAAATTTCTCTCAAAATCACGCCTAATAGAATTCCAGGTTCTGATAATTGTTAATGAATTGTCAGGTCTTTCGCTTTCAAAATTGTTGAGTTTGATACAGTCAGAAACGCCTGTACGGAGTGTGTTAAGTGTCTTTATGGAAACTATTTCTCCGTCATAAACTATCTCTTCTGTATTGTCAATGATATCCTTGGCTTTAAGCACGCCTCCAAAGACTGTGTTTATAATGTCTTTGTCGAGATATAGCTTAAAACCGCCATCAGGCATAGCATGTGCCTCAAAAGAGAACTCACCTGTGACAAGCTCAGAAGCAGAAAGTCTTTCCGACACGAGGTCTTTGACAAAAAGCTTTACACTTGTAGCGTTTGTCATTTTGCCCTCAGCCTTGTTAGTGAGATAAAAATCATACGCCATGACCATAAAGTCGTTGATATTATCTCTGACAAGCTCGTCAATTCTGTGTGTAGAGTATGTACAGTTGAAAATGTATTGTCTGTTTTCTGTCTGTTCAAAAGAGTCAACAGTAACATCAGTGTTTTCAAAGACATACATAGCCACCGGCGCAACCTTATTTGGAATTGCCGCGAGCTGTTCATCTACACTAGACTGGGCAAGCTCAAGCGTCATTTCGGGAGTGTCGCTGAGCTTGATATATTCCATAACCGTGACCCCTGCTACGGCAACAGCAGCTATCAAAATAGCTATCGCAAGCAATATTAAGGATTTGCGTATCTTTTTGTGTTTCATTAATATCTCCATGCATTTTTAACGGGAATGTCAGACATTCCCGTTAACTTTATTTGATTTTTTGCAGATTAATTATTTGATGTACTTGCCAACGATATCAGCGATTGTGCCTTCTGCTGTGAGCTCGTCGATCGCTGTGTTGAGCTTTTCGAGAAGTTCTGTGTTGCCCTTCTTAACCATGATAGCATAGTCTTCGTCAGCGTATGAAGTTTCAAGAATCTTGAGACCTTCGTTCTCAGCAACAAGAGCCTTAGCAGGTTCGTTGTCGATGATTACGCAGTCGATAGAGTCACCTGCAAGCGCAAGAACTGCTTCGTTACCGTTTGCGTATGTAGTTACATTCTCTGCGCCGAAATCGTCTGTAGCATAGATGTCGCCTGTTGTGCCGAGCTGTACGCCAACCCTGTATGTCTTGTCTTCTGCATAGAGATCATCAACAGATGTGATTTCAGAATCTTCCTTAACGATGATAGCCTGAACGCCACTTGCGTAGCTGGAAGTGAAGTCGTAGTTTTCAAGACGCTCTTCGGTGACTGTGATACCAGCCATACCGAAATCTACTGCACCCTCTTCAACAGCGGGCTCAATTGCGTTGAAGTCCATATCAACGATTTCAAGGTTTGTGCCAAGCTTTTCAGCAATAGCGCGAGCAATTTCAGCGTCGATACCAACAATTTCTTCACCCTCATAATACTCATAAGGCTTGAAGTAGGCGTTTGTAGCCATCTTGATAACGGGAGTTTCGTCAACAACTTCTTCAGGAGCACAGCCTACAAAAGCACATGTTGCAAGAAGCATAGCCGCTACAAGGATAGCTGTAAGTAACTTTTTCATGATAAAATACCTCTTTCGGTCAAAATTATTGTGATGTGTATATTTATGCACTTCACAGACTATATAATACCACATTTAACACTAAAATGCAATAGTTTTTTATTTATTTTTGCATATTTGTCCATTTTTTAGCTGTGTTGTACAAAAAAAGTATAGAAAAATCTTTGCTTTTCACACTTTGCTTTTTTACGCGTATACTGTTATAAAGTCAATATTGTAAAGGGAGAAAATTATGCCTAACATCTTTTTATCACCCTCCGCGCAGGAATTCAACCAATATTATGACGAAAGCGGCTCGGAAGAGTACTACATGAATCTTATTGCTGATGCAATGGAGCCATACCTTGATGCAAACGGAATAAACTACACAAGAAACAACCCGGATGAAACACTGACTCAGGCCATTGCTACATCTAACGCCGGTAATTACGATCTGCACCTTGCACTGCATTCAAACGCGGGTCCCGAATCGCTTGCAGGCGCACTGAGAGGAGCAGATTTTTACTATTTCACTCCCAGCACAAGAAGCAGAGAGGCCGCTAATGTACTGGCAGACAATTTTAAGAACATCTACCCTGTTCCGTCGCTTGTAAAAGCCGTGCCTACTACATCACTTGCGGAGGTACGCCGAACCCGTTCGCCTGCCGTACTTGCAGAGCTTGCATATCACGACAACCGCACAGATGCCGAGTGGATAAAGGCAAACATAGGAAATATTGCGGCAAATCTTGTCCAGGGACTGTGTATACTCTTTGGCATACCGTTTGTGAACCCAGGTGCTAATGTACCGTCCGAAAACATAGGCACCGTCGTAACAGAGGGAGGTCGCCTTAATATCAGAAACCGTCCGACCACAAATTCTGCGGTAATAGGTCAAATACCCAACGGTACTCAGGTACCGATACTCGGAAGCGTCGGAGAGTGGTTTGTTATCGACTACAACGGACTTATAGGATTTGTATCGGACGACTATCTTATCAGATATTGAATATTTTATTAAAAGTTTTGAGGCACTCTTGATTTTTTGTTCAAATCAGAGTATAATATGCACTGTGTTGATTACACGGTGAGTTCGAAACCTTCCTCACTAAAAACAAAACTAAAGGAGTACAAAATAAATGAACAAAAAAACAAAATTTCTCACACACTCTGCAATTATCGCAGCTCTTTATGTTGTACTTACACTCGTAAGTGCGCTTTTCGGACTTTCAAGCGGGGCAATACAGGTGCGTATTTCCGAGGCACTTACAATTCTTCCCGTCTTCACTCCGGCGGCAATTCCAGGGCTTTTTATCGGATGTATTATTTCAAACATTCTTGTTGATGCTGTGATTTTGAATGTAGCGTTTGGCAGTCTTGCAACACTCATCGGAGCGATACTTACAAGAGCGCTCAGAAACATTTCGCCGTATATTGCGATAATTCCGCCGATACTTTCAAATATGCTTATTGTTCCATATATAATTATCAAAGCCTACGGAAGCGCTGATTCTTACTTCTTTCTTATGCTTACAGTCGGCATCGGCGAAATTATATCCTGCGGAGTGTTTGGAATGATTCTTAACAAAGCGCTTAGAAATACAAATATTAAATTTTAATTTTAGAGGAAAAATGAAAAAAGAAGGATATCAGAAGTCCAACTGCGAAACCTGTGCATATTTCTGCTATGATTTGTATGAGGACACATATTACTGCGAGGTGAACCTCGACGAGGACGAAATGTGCAGATTCTTGTCTGCAACATACGACAATTGTCCGTATTATCAGGTTTACGACGAATACAAAATTGCGCAAAAACAGTGATCAAACTCTCTGCCGATGCAGAGAGTTTTCTTTTTTTAAAAAACTATTGAAAATATCGACAAACTGTTGTATAATACTGAACTGTGAGTCAGGAAATAAAAGCAAAGGAGAAATATGCTAAAGAACAAACTGATAGGCGACAAAGTCTTTTATAAAAGAGTGTTTGTTGTAACACTTCCAATAATGATACAGAACATAATCACAAACCTTGTAAGCCTTGTTGACAATGTCATGGTTGGTCAGGTCGGCACCGAGCAGATGACAGGTGTTGCGGTTGTAAACGAGCTGCTGTTTGTTTTCAATCTATGTATTTTCGGTGCAGTGTCGGGAGCCGGTATTTTTACTGCGCAGTTTTGCGGCAAGGGTGACAACAGGGGTGTCAGAGATACCTTCAGGATAAAGATAATTACTGTTGTTCTTATCACAGCAGCCTGTGTTGCTCTGCTAATTAACTTTAAAAACCCGCTTATATCTGTTTTTCTTCATGAAGGAAAAGACAATATTGATATAATAAAAACATTACGCTTTGGTGTAGATTACAACAATGTTATGCTATGGGGTCTGCCTTTTTTCGCAATAGCGCAAGCGTATTCTTCCACACTGCGAGAAACGGGTGAAACAGTTCTCCCGATGATTGCAAGCGTAATTGCTGTGTTTATAAATCTTGTACTTAACGCTTTTCTCATTTTCGGTCTTTGGATAGCACCGGAGCTTGGTATCGTAGGAGCAGCAATTGCCACAGTTATATCAAGAGTTGTGGAATGTGCTGTTATTGTCCTCTTCACTCACGCAAAAAAAGAAAAGAATGTATTTATCAAAGGTGCGTTCCGATCTTTTGCGGTTCCGAAAGAGCTTGTCGGCAAGGTAATGCAAAAAGGCGTGCCTCTTATGCTCAACGAAACATTATGGGCAGCAGGCATGGCAGTTCTTATGCAAAGCTACTCAATAAGAGGTATTGAGGCAGTATCTGCACTCAACATTTCTATGACAGTATCAAATCTCTTTTTCTGCGCTTTCTTTGCATTCGGCAACGCTATTACCATTATTGTAGGACAGCACCTGGGTTCAGGCAACCTTGAGCGCGCCAAAGACGAGGATGCAAAGCTTATAGCCTGCTGCATCGTTGTTTGTATTATAGTCGGTGTTATAATGGTAGCCTTGGCACCGCTCATTCCGGAAGCATATAATACCACCGACATAGTAAAATCACTGGCTGCCAAATTCCTTATAATTTGTGCAGCGCTGATTCCCTTCAATGGCTTTGCACACGCAGCCTATTTCACACTCCGATCGGGCGGAAAGACTATTGTCACTTTTCTTTTTGACAGTGTATTTACTTGGTTTGTAGCAATACCAATTTCATATGGACTTTCAAGACTTACAAATATGGACATCGTTGTGCTGTATGCCTGCGTGCAAAGTCTTGAAATCGTAAAAGCAGTAATAGGCTTTTTCCTCGTAAAAAGCGGAGTGTGGGTGAACAATCTTGTTGGCAAACAACTCTGATAAAAAATATGGATTGACTAAAAAACAAAAATATTGTATAATGTTATCAATATCAATTTTTAGAAGGTAAAATATGGTAGATAAAATTGTCAGTTTCTTTTCGTTTCTGAATAAAGAAGCTCTTATATTTGTGATATCAATGCTTCCCATTGTTGAGCTGAGGGGCGCTATTCCTGTCGGAGCTGCGATGGGCATGGGAATTGTAGAAACATTTTTGATTTCTGTAATCGGAAATCTTTTACCTGTGCCGTTTATTATTCTGCTCGCAAGACCTCTTTTTACTCTACTCAAAAAGACAAGGCTTCTTTCCCCTCTTGTTGACAAGATTGAAACCCGCACGATGGCAAAAGCCGACAAGGTAATGAAAAATGCTGCACTAGGTCTTTTTCTGTTTGTTGCAATTCCGCTGCCCGGCACAGGTGCGTGGACAGGCGCACTGCTTGCGGCTTTGTTGAATATGCGTTTTAAATATGCGCTGCCGTCAATAGTATGTGGAGTTATTGTTGCAGGAATAATAGTAACACTTGTTTCTTTCGGATTTGCTTCTTTTCTTAACTTTTTAGTATAAAACGGGAACATTTCCCCTAAGGAAAACATCCCCGTATCAAAGCTTACTATCAGTCGCGTTCGAATGTTTCGCAGCAGGTTTCAGAACACTTATCGGCATTATGTCCGATTACATTTATACCGTCTGCCGTACATGCCTTATGATCGTTATAAACGCAGTTTGTAGCGTCACACTCGATTGAGTTGTCACCGGCCACAGAGTTTTCAAATTTACAGCTGTCGCCGCTCTTGTAGCTATTCTCATAGCTTTCGCAACATGTGTTGCTGCAATCCTGTGTGTTAGAGCTTCCCTCAATTTTTACATGAGTTTTTGCACAATAACCATCGTTATTGTATGAGCACTTAATTGCTTCGCAAGTAATTTCAGGCATAATATATCTCCTTTCAGTAAGATATATATATTGTTCCGCATATAAAATTTTATATTCAAAATAATAATCAACAGTTTTTAATTTAAAAAGGAGTGAAAATAATGAGCAAGCTCATTACACCAAAAGGCTACAAGTCGCTGCTTGATATAAGAATGACAGAGGTTGCAATCAAAAAAGTTAAAGATTTTTTTGAAAGAGATCTTGCCATACAGCTTAATCTAACACGAGTTTCGGCTCCCCTTTTTGTAAAATCTTCATCGGGACTCAACGATACTCTAAACGGTATTGAGCGACCTGTCAGCTTTGATATCAAGGGTGAGCCTGACGAGGTTGAGATTGTACAGTCTCTCGCAAAATGGAAGAGATTTGCTCTTAAGCACTACGGATTTGAGCGTGGCGAGGGTCTTTATACAGATATGAATGCTATAAGACGCGACGAAGATACCGACAATCTTCACTCCGTATATGTAGACCAGTGGGACTGGGAGGTAACTATCAACAAGGAAGACAGAAATCTCGATACATTGAAATCTTATGTAAAAAAGATTTATTCTTCTCTTCGCCATACCGAAAGATATATTGCCGACGAATATGCTTTTGCTACAAAGTTTCTCCCTGAAAAAATACACTTTGTAACATCACAGGAGCTTGAGGACGAATATCCCTCCCTTACCACAAAGCAGAGAGAGTATGAAGCTGCTAAAAAGTACGGTGCCGTGTTTATTATGCAGATTGGCGGTAAGCTGCGCTCTGGCGAGATACACGACGGACGCGCCCCCGACTACGATGATTGGAAGCTCAACGGAGATATTATTGTTTATTATCCCGTGCTAGATGTCGCGCTTGAGCTTTCGAGCATGGGAATCCGTGTAGACGAGAATTCTCTGAAAGAGCAGCTTGAAGAAAGAGGCTGCACAGAACGAGCTGAGCTTCCTTTCCAGAAAGCACTCTTAAACGGCGAGCTTCCCTACACTATCGGCGGAGGCATCGGACAGTCAAGAATGTGTATGTTCTTCCTGCGAAAAGCCCATGTCGGAGAAGTTCAGTCTTCTGTATGGAATGCAGAAGATATAAAAATTTGCCTTGAGCATGGAATAAATCTTTTATAAAACAGCAAAACCACCGATTAGTTATCGGTGGTTTTTGTATTGTCGCTATCATCTTTTTTTGCTCTATGCCGTCTTCTGGGTTTGTTTGACAAATAGAGCTTTTCGAGCTGTGGGGTGATTCTGCATACTGTCTTTGTAACCTTAAAATGATTCTCCGACTCTTTTATTATACAAATTTTCGAAAAGAAGGTTCCGTCCTGAGGGCAGCTAAGTACAGCAACATACTGATTGAGACCTTTTCTGCGGTGTTTTTTATCAATATGTAACTTGCGCTGGCATACAGGACACAAATCGTCATTCGTGGTAGAATAGTCAAGTGCTTCGTTTATGCTGAAAAAGCCGTAATATTTATACTTCTTTCTGCAGTTTTCTTCAGCCTGCTTCTTTTGCTTTTTGCAATATTCAAGCCCTGAGACCATATCGAGCTTACCGCAGACACAGGCTGTATAATAAGCGTCGTTTAGAGCATTGTGAAGCTGCTTGTCCTGCGGTATTCCAAAATGCTCACAAGCCGCAGACAGCGCAACCTGCTGATTGGCGCTCATGCACTGCTTGCTGTATATAAGCTGAAGATTGTACCAGCAAATATCCTCTCTGCCGCAGTTATTTATCTCGATATTCTGATTGAGAATATCTATGTCATCAAAGCCCCATATAATAAAAATGGTATCCTCTCCACACCAATCCATAAAGGAATTAAAAACTGAAGAAAAGTTATCTGCAGACTCCAACTCCGATTTTTTTATACCCGTGAGCTTTTCAACCTTGTAGTGAAGCTTTCTGTAATATGACGGTTTTACGATACTGGTGAAAGTATCTGTTATTTCAAACTTATCATTCAGTTTTACGGCTCCTATCTGGATAACCTCGCCCGTAAGAACTCTTCGCGACGAACCGATAAAAACACGCTTACTGTTTTGATATGCCTGGTTCCATTCCATATCAAGAACAATATAATTCATTTGTGACTTATCACCTCAGTTACATAGTATAACAGAAAAATCAGTGTTTGTCTACCCTATTTCAGCCCAATTATTTTATCAAGATTAAATGAGTAAAGCAAAAGTTCCGAGACACTCTTTCCTGTCATCTGCTCGACAGCGGTTTTATAGTATTTCAGCTGTTCTGAATGATTCTCAATAAAAGAATTAATATTTTTGATTTTGTCTGTCTTAAAATCAACAACAGTAAAGCTGCCGTCGGTATTTTCAAAAAAGAGGTCAATTACACCCTGCAACAGTACGAAATCATCTTTATCCTGTTCACTAAACGACTGGCCGCTTAAAACCTCAGAAAAACCGAGCTTGAGAGCGAAGCGTCTTTCCCTGTAAACATTCTTGGAAAGATTAATTCTTTTATACAGCTCACTGTCAAAAAACTTCTTCAGACTTTCGTAGTCAAGCAATTCATACTGCTCGCCTGTAATAAAACCTTTTTCCAGAAGTCTTTTTGCTTCGGCATACACATCAGACAAAGCGTTCTTGAATTCCGCAAACTGCATAAAAAGGTGCATTGCAATACCTTTTTTTGCAGCAGTTTTCTCATATTCTTCATCTGCAAAAGCCGGCTTTTGGAAATGTTTTTTACCGTGTGATAAACGCTCTGTACCGTCCTCATCCACAAGCCCGTATTTGAGGCTTGATACGGTTATCTTTGACGGAATGGCAGATACCTCTCTATCAGACGAAGTTATTGAAAGCTTTTCTTTCAAAGCTTTTTTATACATGACCACTTTATCGGCAGAAAGAACGGGAGAGCTGCTGTCATGAGCATTTGATATATTAGCAAAAGAGCTGCCCGCAAGAACATGGCTAACCGTTACCATCGGTAGATTTTTAACACCCACAACACACGGATAAATATAATCACATAAAGCTCCTGCCTCAGAGGCTCCGCAATCAGTTCTTAGGCTGAGTCTCAGCGCTTTTGAACGCTGTGACTCTGTAGGCTCTTTCATAGTCATTATAAGCCTGTCGCGAGCTCTTGTCATGCCTACATATAAAATTCTCTTTTCTTCCTCGCGTGCAAGTCTTTTTTCGCTAATTCTCACAGCACTTCTGAAAGGAGTGTCGTATGTCACAAGACCTGTCGAGCTGTCGCAAGAATCAAATCCCTCAAGGTCCTTGAGCTTGAATGCAATTCCCAAGCTGTCACTCACAAGAATGTTCTTTTTTTCGTCGTTTGTGCTGAATTTATGTGAGAGTCCCGCAATTATGCATATAGGAAACTCCAGACCTTTTGAGCGATGTATGCTCATAATTCTTACAGACCCCGTCTCTCCTGAACTTTTAGCTGAGCTCACACTGTTGGGATCAGACATTTTATCATTCAGAAAATCGATAAAAGCAGAAAGTCCCCTGAAAGACGAGTGTTCAAACTGTCGTGCCAGATCATAGAGAATCATAAGGTTTTCTCTTCTCAAAGCTGACAGCTCCGAATAGCTGTTAAATGAGCTTCCTGACACAGTATTGATAATATGCAGCCTTGAATATATTTCAAGCAACAAACGGTCAGAAGGCATACCAATTGCAGTCTTGCGCAGGTCGTTTATGGTCTTTACAAACCTTTTGCATTTTTCTATGAGTTGACCGTCTTCGATTGAAGAATCAGCAATATCGTTTACCGACTGCCACATATTGCGGTCAGAATATGTAATTTTTTTATTGAGTCTGCGAAGATTTACAAGGTCGTCGTCTGAAAAAGCAAATATCTCTGAGCGCATCGCACCTGTAAGATAAATATCTCTGAAAGGATTGTCGATACTGTTCAGTATACAAAGCATCAGCAGAATTTCGGAATTTTCAAAGAAATTTTCTGTCAACTCTGAGTATGTCGGTATTCCGCATAGTTCAAAATATCTTGCATACTTTTCTGCAACGCCCTTTGGGCTTCTTAGGAGCACAGCAACATCACCAAAGCCGTATTGCTTTCCATCACTGTTAAGTACCTCGGGATTGTTAACCATCTGGAGTATTTTTTCGGCAACAACTACAATCTCGTCTTCGTAATACTCGTTTTCTTCATTCTGCTGACTTTCAAACAAAATAAGCTCACAAGGGGCTGTCACCTGCTGAACCTCTTTTTTTGAATAGACAAGCTCTTCATCTTTTGAGTATGTATCTGACATAATCTTTTTGAAAATATAGTTTGTAAATTCAACTACATTCTTAGAACACCTGAAATTGTTGGAAAGATATTCTTTATGGGCACCGTTATCGTCTGACAAGTCTTCCGACAATTTTGAAAAACAGTTAAGATACCCTGTGAAAAGGTCAGGTCTCGCTCCTCTGAATCGGTATATGCTCTGCTTCACATCACCTACCATAAATCGGTTGCTCTCAACCCCATCATGATATCGGCATATCGAACGGAAGATTATATCCTGTATCGGATTTATGTCCTGGTATTCGTCTATATATATTTCTTTAAACTTTTCCGCATATTCAAGTGCAATATCAGAGCGTACAATATCGCCGGTGTCACTTTCTGTTTCTTTAACAAAGAGCTTATAGGTAAGTCTTTCTGCATCAGAAAAGTCTATGATGCCTCTAGTGTTCTTTTCATGATTATAAGCAGTGTCAATCTCTTTCAAGATTGATATAATCTCGTCGATAACTCGAGAGCAGTCTTTTGACGCATTTTTAATTTGCTCCTGGTGGCAGCAAAAACCGCCGTCAACTATCGAAAATATCTTTTTGAAGCTATCATCACGAACACCGGTTATTCTTGCCTTGTATTCTTCGTCGACATCTTTTACAGCCTTCAGAGGAGTTTTTTTGAGTTTTGACAGCGAATCATAAAGCGCATCGTAGCACGCCTTGTCGGCGCAAGCAAGTAAAAGCTTGAGGTTGTCAATATCTTTTTCATACGATTCGCAATACTTTGAGATTTGGTCATCGTTCCTGATTTTTATAATAACCTCGTCTATACTGACTATAGCCTTTTTTATTTCAGAACAAAGCTCGCTCTTCAAAAGTTTTCCGTATTCCGTAGTCAAAAAATCATCGCAAACAGCAATCTCGTCGTATCTGCTTTTTGCTTTTTCAAGCCAGAAAAAAGGCTCCGGAAAATTCATAATTTTTGTGTAAAGCTCAGACAATGTTTCAATAAGACTTTCATCGCTTTTACTGCCCGAGAAAAGTTCAACAACATTATAAAACATTCTGCTGCCGTCTGAATTATATTTATTCTCGATAACACTGTCGATTACCTGCAATTTCAGAAGCTTTGCCTCAGATTCATCGGCAATTCTGAGTTTTGGGGCGAGTCCAAGTGCCTGAAAATGCTTTTTTACAACAGAATAGCAAAAGGAGTTTATTGTCGAAATATTCGCATTCCTCAGCTTTGCGAGCTGTCGGACAGCTTTTTTGTTGTACAGATCGTTTGAAACACACTCAATAAGAGCTTTTTCTATTTTTTCAGACAGCTCTTTGGCTGCAGCATTAGTGAATGTAACGACCAGAAAATCGTCTATTTCGGCTGAGTCATTCTTATCAGAAATCCTTGTAATGATACGCTTTGTCAGAGTTGAAGTCTTTCCGCTGCCTGCACCTGCAGACACAAGGAGTGTACCGCTTCTGTCGTAGACAGCATTCTTTTGCTGAAGCGTCATTTCCATAATTATTCTTCAACCTCCTGTAATGTATATCTTATGTTGGGGTTCTTCCTGTCGAGTCTGCATATAGGCATATAATCACAGCTTGAGCAGGAACTGATCTCGCAGCTGTATGGGTTTGTTTGTACATTTCCCTGCTGCATAGAATACGCGAGCTTACTTGAAACCAAGGCAGCCTTTTTCAAAAGCTTCCCAAGCTCCTCAAGCGCGACAACATTTGAGTATTTTGACAAAGCTCCACTCTTTATAATCTTGGCAGGAATAAACCTTCCTTCAATTCCCCTTTCCATGGCGTTCAGAATGTCCATATCGTCAACAAGTATTCCGTTTCCTTTAAAAGAGTCTAGCAGTCCCTTATTTCCTACTTTCTCTGTACTGTCTCCAAGTTTTGCAGAAATACTGGGCCGTTTGACAGGTATATACAGAACACCTGCCGGCACTATGTTGTCGCCGTAACGCTTAGTTTCACTGTATTGCATACAGAAAAGATAAAGCAGCATCTGCAGATTAAAACCATATGCAACATCATTTGCATTGAATTTCTTATAACCCGTCTTATAGTCAACAATGCGAAGATATGTCTTACCGTCTTTTTTGAATATATCGGCTCTGTCAACCTGCCCTACAATATTGAGTATGCCTGTCACATTTCCATCAGGATCGCAGATGTCGATAGGATGCGTTTTTACTGTGTCTTCGGTAAAGCCGATAGTAACCTCATAATCGACAGGTAAAAAATCGCATACAAGCATTTCATCAACTAGATTTTCTGCCATTGCGACAAGGATCACGCCAAGACGCTTATAAAGATACTGAAAGCGCTTGGTGATGCCGTTTTGCTTGCCTTTTGAATGCGTAATGCTTTCAAGGTGAATATCTAAAAGCTCAAGTATACGCTCACCGGCCTTTTCTTTTGAAAGGAGTTTCCCCTCAACCTTGCTCTTGGCAAGCTCTTTAACAAAAAGCTCAAGAACCTTGTGGGAAACAAGTCCAGTCTGGGCACTGTTAAGCTGCGCCCGCACCTCGGGGTACACGCCGAGAAGATATCTGTTAAAATAATTAAACCTGCATCTGCTATATGTATCAAAGCGTGACGGACTCGAATTTATAACACCGCCAAAAAGCTTGCGTGTCACATCCTGAGAAAGTTTGCCTTGTGCATACAAGGCGGAATTTGCAGACTCGATAGCTTTTTTTGTTTCACTGTCCTCACAAAGGCACTCTAAAGACGCAGCAACAAATTCGGGATCATCATAGTCATACATATCATCTATAAGAGCCTTCTTTGTTGTAACATTATCACAAAGCTCTGCAAAGGGATAGCTTTTCTCACAAAGTCCACCGAGAATGCCGGAAACAGTAAGACACAAGGGTGAAATTCTCAGATTGGTACCAGAAATATCTTTTTGTGAATATGTAAGATAAAGTCCACATGACGGCTCACAGAAAATGTTATACGCAAGGAAAAATTCGTCATAAATTTCTTCCTCGCCATGTGGGGCAAGCTGTACGCCTGCTTTTTGCAAAAGAGCTCTTTCTGACTGGGAGAAAATGCTGTCACCCGTAGATTTTGCAGGAAAATACTCATTATTACATCCCAGCACTATCATATATTTTACATCGAAACCGCGCATAAGATCGGCAGATCCGAGATGGACACAGTCTACAGTGTCAGGTAACTTTGCAATACTGTACTGAGAAATGGTCATCTTAAATAGTTCTGCAAATTTGTTTGCAGACAACTTACAGTCGCAGAAAACCCGTGTAAGCTCTTCAAGGGCTTTTACAGTAAGATTCCATGTGGAAACCATATCCTCGTCATCCTGTTGCGTGCAAGCGTTGCTGTCGCACATCAGAGCGTATACAGCGAGAGCCATATCCTTTTCGGTTTCTGCCGCTTTTATATCTTCGCTGAACTTTATAAGACAGTCGAGCGACCTTGCCTTTATGTCGTTGATTACCTCCAGGCGCAGCTCGTCTTCTTTTGTGTATTCTTCAGAGTAACCCTGAGGATTCATGTACCATTCTGAGCAGAACTCGCTTTTGCCGGTTATATTCCAGGTCCTAATATAATTCTCGACAAGATTACACTCATCGGTAGTAATGCCTGTAATACCGGTCTTTATAAATCTGAGGAAATACTTCATATTCCATGAGGAAATAAAGTCAAATGCAGTTGTTATGTACGAAATAACAGGTTTTGTAAGCAAATCCTCTCTGTGGGAAAAATTATAAGGAATATTTGCTTTATCAAGATAAAGGTCAATAATGCCGGAAAAAGATCCGATATCTCTTGCACATATTGCAATGTCACGGAAGCGAGCTTTCTTTTCACTGATAAGCTTTGTGATAATTGCGCTTGCTGCTTTTGCTTCAAAGGTCTGGTTCTTGCATGAAATAATGCTGACATCCGAGCTTTCTTTTTTATTCTCGTCTTTTTGTGAAAATAGGCAGCTTTCTGTAGAAAAGCCCTTTTCGATTATAGAAATTTCATTTTCGGATAAAGGACTTTTAAGCTCCGTATCAATAATTTCAACATTCAAAACATCTGCAATTCTCTTTATCTCAAAAGCGGCATTTGTGGCTCTTGCAAATATCGGATCCTGAGAGTACTTTGCGCTCGCAAATGTAATAAATGTGTTATCAGACTGTCTGATAATTCTTTTTAAGACATTAAGTTCCTGCGGTGTAAAGCCGTAAAAAGCGTCAAGAACGACATCTGATCCGCCAAAGAAATCATAACCGTCAAGAGAGAAAGCAAGTCTATCGAGCTCCTCGCCGTCTGTACCGTATGTAGACTTGAGCACAGAGCGGTATGCTGCGCCAATAAGCGAAATGTCTTTTAGCTTGTGTGACAAAATAGTGTTGCTTTTTTCAATATCAGGGAGAATCTTGTCAAGCTGTTCGTGCGAAACATTATACATCGAAAGCTCTTCTACAGCGCTAAGTGCGCTTGCTGCAAACTCGGGAGTGGATGCCGAGTTCTTATACTCAGAAAGAATGTCAGAAAGCTGCATAAGAGCTTTTGACATACAAAGCAACTTTCCAGCTTCGTCAAAATAAGTCTGCGAAATTCCGCCTGCTTCACGGAAAACACGGTTGCAAAGACGGGTAAAACCCAAAACTTCAATATACAAATTGGATGTGTTTCCAAAATCACGAACAATTCTGCGTTCCATAGAAAGAGAATACTGCTCGGGGACAATTAGAAAAGTCTTCTTGCCCTGCTTGATATTTTTCTCAAGAACGCCGAAAACATATTCTGTTTTTCCATATTTTTTTCTTCCGAAAATTCTGTGAAGCATTGTGTTCTCCTTAGGTTTATACTATTTTTTGAAAAAGTTCAAGCAAAAAGAATTTAACTTTAACGCTACCTTCATCGTCAGTTATATAACTGCATACCTCATCAGACACACCCGCAGACTTCATACGCTGTGAAAATTCCTGTGCCGGGCTTGTACATATTGCAGGATACAGCACGCACCACCAATTTTTACCGTCAGCCTTTCCGAGTGTAATTTTAAGAGAACTGTACTCTCCCGACGGGAATGTATAAGCGCCGTAGTTTCTCACAGGATAGTGCTCTTTTTCAAAGCTCACAGCAATGTCATACTCGTATCCGAGCTCCTGTGATTTCAGCCTTACAAAATCAGTGATATGCTGAAGATTTTCTTCTATAACACGCGACGCGCTCTTGCAGTTTTCTGCCTGCGAGGTGATAGACTGAATATGCATAAGCACCGCGTCTTTAATCTCAAGCTTTGCGTTCTGGTCATATTCACTGTCGGAATTGGCAAGAACATGAAGCCTTATCACATTACCATAAAGACTGTTGTCAAACGCTTTCTGCATATATAGAGCATAGCATGATACTGTCAACACAAGCGCAACTGTTACGCTTATAAGCAAACAAATAATTAATCTTATTGTGTTTTTTCTCGACATACTCCACCTCATAAAAAGAATGATGAACAGAGTATAGACAGGAAAAATATGTATTATTCAGTTATAGTTTTACAAATAAATGTGTTTTTATAATCAAGCTTTAGCTTTTCGGCCGCAGTCTTGCATTTTTCTTCACTGTCAAAAAGTCCATACACAGATGATCCGCTGCCAGACATTTCACTAGCAAATGCACCGTTATCGCTAAGTATTTTCTTTATTCTTGTGATATCGTCGCACATATCCTCGCATATAGAAGAAAAGGAATTGAATATATGCTGAGGAATCTGTTCTGCCTTTCCGTCGTTCAGCAGTGTCTGCACTGTTTCTGTGCAGTTATATGAACAGTATACAGGATCTTTGTCAAAGGCTGAATATGCCAGAGATGTTTTGACAGCAAAATCTGGAACACAAATAATAACACTACACTCGGGCAGGCATCTTGTGCTCTCGAGTATGATTCCTCTGCCGGTTGCCTTTGCACACTTATATTTATCAAGGCAAAAATTAATATCCGACCCCAGAGAAGCTGCAATTTCCTCAAGCACACCATACTGCACTCCCGGGAACATCTCATAAAGGGTATCAAGAACGCAGGCGCAGTCTGCGCTGCCTCCTGCAAGACCTGCTCTGTCGGGTATCGTCTTATATAACCTTATATCAACGCCAAAATCGCAGCCCGTAGCAATATTATATCGTTCTTTATACATAACAGCAGCCTTGTAAGCAAGATTATCCTGTGGTTCGCAAACAGCCTTGTCGCAAAAAAGAGTTATTTCATTATCCTCCCTTTTATAAAACTCAAGACAGTCGCACAGAGTCACTTTATGCATTATCGATCTGATATTGTGGTATCCGTCGCAGGTTTTGTCAAGAATCTCGAGAGTAAGATTGATTTTTGCATACGCATTCTTTTTCAAAAAATCCATAATCCACCATAAATATGTATTTTTCAGTACACCGATGCAATAACGGTATACTGAAAAAAGTTATAAACTGTATATATCATTTTATCATATTTTTTGTTAAAATTAAAGTCTTTTTTTAAAACTACAGCAAAATTTGTCGTACAAGTTTTTATAAATCATCAACATCCTGTACAGGTACCTCGTACATATCCTGGGGCACACCTGTATAGCTGCCGTTAGGGTCTGTCACGATATTTCCGACCTCTTTCTTTTTTAATTCCATTATTTCACAGATTTTATCTGTAGCATTTTTACAAGGCTTGTATTTTTTGTTGAAATATCCTTTGCCGTTCATTTTATCACCTCCTTATTTATTTTTGTACCAAGATGATAAAATATACAAAACAAAAACCTCCGTCAAGGAGGTTTTTAATTCATTATGAAAAATCGTGTATCTTCCTTATAAGACCTACGGTTCTTGTAAGAATAAATTTTAAAGGTCTGAAGGAGCACCAAAAGCGAACATACATGCGGTATTTAAGAGATGAATAAAGATCAATCCTCTTGCCTTTTCTTATAATAGCTTCGGCTACAGCGACAATATCTTCGTCTTTTATACCTTTTTCAGTGGTCACCCTGTTGTCACCGCTCATATTATAGCTGTCGTCACAAACCTTGACAACTCTGTGAAGTGCAAAACTACCATCTTGCTTTCTGTAAAGCGGAAGGTCAAACTTTTTCAGTCTGCCTTTTTTTTGCACAAGGATTACGGTATCTTTGCGGTTTCTGAGCAAAGGCAGCATACTTGTGCCCGCTGTGACAAGGCTAAACTTTCCACCGCTTGCTACAACTTCACTGATAATCGGAAAAAGCTCACTCATAGGTGCGGTATGCATGCTGCACATATCGGGGCAGTTATTCTTCAACGACACCTGCTCCTTTTGCTTTGTCAATAAATTTTGCAACATCACGAGCAGCTATTTCTTGCGATATTTCGTACTTTTCCAGAAGAGCTGCAACCATTTCTTCTTCAGTAGTACCCTTTTCGAGCTTGTCCCACAAAAAAGCACCCGAGGAATTGAGTGTTATAAGAGCATTAAAAGTTGTGCTTGCCTCGCCAACTGCGACAACAATATCAACATCTCCTACTCTCTTTTTTATAAATCCAGGTAAAATTTTCATAAATCTGCCTCCAAAATCACTTATTCATTCCGTTATATGAAGTCAGTACCGCATCATAGCTCATATTACATTTGAGCTTATATACAGGAACTAACTTGAAAATGGCGTCAAGAACATCAAGTGTCTTTACCATGGCGCCAACCTCTCTGGGTCTGAAAGTCTGATTGAGCAAAAAAGCGATTGCTTCCTGCGAGCTTATCTGGTCAATACTGTTTGTTTCGCTGCGCTCAAGAAGACATACTCCACACAGCGGTGCTGAGATATTATTATTATTATCAGTTTTGCCTGAAAAAGGAGTTCCGTATGCAACAACATTTCCGTCACAGAGCATAATTGCCGGCTTATCGTCATTGATATAAGTAACCCTGTCACCAAAATATTCTTTCCACAAAGCTGTGTGAGTGCTTTTGCCTGTACCGCAGGGTGCAGAAAACAGATATGCCTTGCCGTCCATGGCAATACATGATGAGTGTAGCATAATTCCGCCAAACAGTGGAAGCTGTCTGTAAAATTCAAAGCCTTTCCAGATATACTCACAGTCGTTCATAGAAAGATGAGGGTTCTTACTATGTTTGTATTCAATAAACTCCTGCGGCAGGTCAACGGTGAAATCGAAAGCGGCGTCATCAAAGGTCCTGTACGGTTCACTCTGCTTTTGCAAAGTAGGATATTGTGGAGACATAGCAACAGTAAGACCAGCTATTTTATATTTATACATATATACCTCACAATTCTTTTTTGTGTTTTTTGCGGTATCTTAGCCAAAAAATACAAAACAAAACGAGTGCTGTAAAAAAAGCACCGCTAGTGTCTATCAGCACATCAATAGGCTGTGGAGATCTGCCTGCAGAAAACTGTTGAGAATATTCATCGAGAGCACCGATAGCAGCAGAAAACAAAGTCGCAAACAACGGGCAAAACCACATAGGCTTCCTGTGAAAGAAAGCCACAAGATATGCAATTGCCGAAAGCAAAGCATATTCAGAAAAATGAGCCGCTTTACGCACCACTCTTGTAACCAAATCTACAAGAGCGGTGTCAGCACACCCATAGTCAATTCCAAAAAGTTTTTCAAAAATAAATTTTACAAGCACGCCGCTGCTTGCATTTGAATGATCGGCGTCAAGGCTTGAATTGTAGAAAATAAAGAATATCCACAAAAATAGCAATAAGTAAAGAACGACTATAACGAGCTTTCTGTTCTTAAGCATTATATTATTCAAAATTAATACTTTCCATAGTTCCTGTATGACGAGCTATTGCGCCTTGAACCGACGAGGACCGTACCGAGTATCGGGAAGTTTGCCATCTTGAGAGCTGAAACTACATTTGAAAATTCAGTATACGAAGTCTTGTTTACCCTACAGGAAAGGATAATACCTGCTGATACAGAAGACAGCATCAAGGCGTCAGAAACGACAAGAACGGGCGGAGAGTCAACAATTATATAATCATAGATATCCTCTGCTGTCTCCAGCAATTTGTGCATAGCCGAGGAACTAAGAAGTTCTGAGGGGTTAGGCGGTATAGTTCCCGCAGGTAAAAAATCAAGGTTACATGAATCAATGTGAATAAGCGAATCTTCGAATGTTTTACTGCCGACAATAACATCTGTAAGACCCGAAACATTTTTCTCTTCAAAAACAGAGTGAAGTCTGGGCTTACGCAAATCTCCGTCTATAATCAGCACTTTTTTATTAAGTTTTGCAAGGGAAATTGCAAGATTTGAACTGACAGTAGATTTACACTCAGACGGCATTGCACTTGATACCACAATAGTTTTCTTTTTCTTGTCAGATGCTGCGAGCGTGAACATTACATTAGTTCGAAGAAGATTGTATGACTCTCTGTATGCAAAAGGAGATTCGTCAGATATTCTGACATTTTTATTCTGATCTTCTATGTGTTTATTCATAGTAATTGTAGCCTCCTTTTGACACATTGGATATATCGGGAATGTTTCCAAGAACGGGAATACTATATCTTCTGCTGAACTCCTCGGCATCAGATATCTTATTGTTTACAATGTTGCTGACAAGAATTATACACACTCCAAGCACCGCGCCAAAAACAATGGCAACAGCACAGTTATAACCTACCCTCGGAGAAATTGGAGTGGCGCTACCGCAAACTTCTTCAAGACCGGATATGTCACAGCCCTTTATAATATTCTCCCTGATGTGAGGAATAAGAGTAGTAGAAACGATGTAGCAAATATCGTTTGCAACTTCAAAACTACTGGAGGTTACATGAATCTCCATAAGTTCAGTATCTGTCTTTCTGACAGAAATAGCACTCTTAAGGTGAGCTGCGGAGTATTTTCCATCTATAGCCTTTGAAAGATATTGCATCATCTCATCTGTTTCTATAATTTCGGCGCAAGTCTCCACAAGCAGTCTTGACGCGCTCAGTTCATTTATAGAATAAGAATAGCTGTCATTTGTGTTTCTGACAACAAATGATGTTTTAACTCTGTACACCTCTGTGGCAAAAAAGCTCGAATATATAAACGCAAACAAGAAGAAGACCAATGATATAGCAACAACAATCTTCCATTTTTTTAAAATAAGTTTAAATAAAAAACGCAAATCCATTTCGTTATCAGAAAACATTTTTTCCTCCGTATGTCTAAACAAATTTTATTACACATATATAGAATATTTTACAGTTTTTACAGTAAAAAGTCAAGGCTTTTTTCCCTATTTGTCACAAAAGACACAAAAAAACTCACCATTATTATTTGCCACAGCAAAAACAACTAAAGCCTCGCCGAAGCGAGGCTTTAGACTCAATTTGCAAAATCGCAGAAGGTTCTGACAAATCCACCCATCGATGACGAGGATATGTCCCCTGCTATAACTCTGTTTTTATATATTATGAGGTTTAAAAAAACTTTGCCTGACGGTTCACCCTGAGAGTTTTTAGGATAGTTCAGAATCTCGTATGTATATCTTGTTATTTTCTTACCTTTATATTTTGAAAGGTCAAGACCCTGCGCTTTTTGAATATTGTTATAATCCTCGTAAACAGAATCAAATTTCTTCGGCACCTTTGTCGTATACTCCTCCATGGGATCTGCCGACACCTCTATGCCGAATTTATTTATAAATTCAAGTCTGTCCTCGGCAGTCTTTATTCCGTTGAAACTGATTGCCTCGTTGGCAGAGGCCGATACATACGCCATTCCGTTTGTGTCATAATCAGGTAAAAAAAAGATTGCTCCTGCAATGACAAGGCACGCAACAAGTGCAATGCTGGCAAGCTTTATAGATTTTCCTTTCAGCGAGTATACAAACATATTTTTTCTCCTTGTAACATTAATTTTCGTTACTAAAATATATGCAGTATACTCCGTATTATTCCGAAATACGCAGATTTATCTTTTCTTTTTTACTGTTTCTCAGTTTTTTAAAAAAGCTTTTTAAAATCCGAGAACACTCATCTTCGCAGATACCATATGTTATATTTGGTTTGTGATTATATGGTAAATCATTGAAATTTATTACACTGCCAAAACTGCCGGCTTTCGCGTCATATGCTCCTATATACAAATTTCTGATACGGGAGTTTATTATAGCTCCTGCACACATAGGGCACGGCTCCAGAGTCACATACATATCGCACTCCCACAAGCGCCATCCGCCCAGCTTTCTGCAAGCGCTGTCTATTGCAGAAATTTCGGCATGGTAAAGTGCGTTCTTACCCGTTTCTCTGCGATTTCTGCCACCTGATATAATACGTCCTTTATGCACAATTACAGCTCCAACCGGGATTTCTCCGTTCTTTGCCGCAGTCTTTGCGCGACCCAAAGCCGCTTTCATGTAATATTCATTACTCTTTTGCATACACTTACCCCCATATAATAGGAAGCCACAGCAACAGCAAATATATAAGAAAAACAGGTGTAAACATAGCTGTCACCTTCACTTCATTTTTTGTAGTATCGGCATATTGCAGGTTGCCTGAGATTTTCTTGTAAGTGTATGCAAAAATCATAGCACCGGCAATACCGAGAGCGAAAACTATAAAAGGATAGGATATCGAAATAATATCAAAAAGCGCTGGCAACTTTCGTTCTGCAAGCATTATAATGCATGAAATGAAATTATTGACAAAGTGAATAATCATTGGGGTTTTCATGTTTCCTGTAGATACCGTTAAGTATGCAAAGAATATTCCCGCACACAGCGCAAACAGCATAGAATCATAGCTGTGAGTCAGAGCAAAAAAGACAGACGAAACAACAATCGCAAAGTTTTTGCCGAAAGGCAGAAGCGTTCCTAATATATAGCCTCTGAAAATAAATTCCTCGAGAGTTGCAGGAACAACTGTAGTAGATATGAGCCATATTACAGTTGCAAGAATGCTGTATTGCGAAAGCTCACCTACAGCAACACTCTGGCTTTTCTCAGAAAAAAACACAGAAGAAATGTTGCCGAGAAACGCAGACGCTATAATAATAAAAAATGTATATGGTATAATTTTTTGATTTAATCTTCCTTTAAGGTTGAAAAAGTCAGTCACCTTTGCGCATCTTAAGCGTATCACAGCATAAAAAGGTACAAAAAAGCAAACAAAATATCTGAGCGCGCTTAATAATTCTTTAAGAGCATATGAATTCAGAGCACTATTTGCAAAGGCAACAGATTCCCGAACCGAAAGCTCTGAGAAAGACATGACTACAAAAGAAAACGCATAAGAAATGCTATCAAGAGCAAAACACTCGATTAAATATGAAAGCGTTCCATATAACACAGACACTCCCAGGACAAGAAAAAAAGCAAACGCAATACTGTTAACTTCCTGTTTTGCAAGTCGTGTAAGCGATTTATTATCAGTAGACTCTTGCACGCAAAGAGAACCTTTATTTGGTTGTTGGTAATACTGATTCATAATTCCTCCCTACAATCTTGTGCAAAAAGAATGCAGCCATAAAAAAGGCTGCATTCCAAAAATAATTATTAAATTATAACTCAGCCTTTTAAAAGAGTTTCAGCAGTTTAATCTTCAATGAGGTAGTCTTCTTCAACGACAGTTCTGGGGTTTGTGGGGTGATATGGATTTGAAATATCCGAAAATCTGCTGTAAAGAGAGTCAATCTCTTCAACAGTATCTGCGAATGTATAAACTTCCTCTTCTGCTATATTGCTGTCTGTTTCTTCTGCATCTGCTGCGTTTTCTGCATAATATGCAGCAAGCTCAGCAGAAATGTCAATAGCAGCAAGCCTGTTCTTGATTTCACTCTTTATGCTGTTAATATCATAGCTACCTGACATAAGTCCGGGGTAATATGCTCTGGTGATTTCATTTGCTTTTTCAAGCATGATCTTATCTTCAATATCAAGATCCGCAGTTGAGAATCCAAGGAATGCATGGGGAACAGAATCAAGATTCTGCGCCTTGTATGACTCGATGTAACCAGATTCGCCGATTTCTGTGTGCTTGATATACAGATTACCCGTCTGCTTGTTATTCATGCTGTAAACGCCGTCTGCAGTCACATGAGTAACCTCTCCTGCATCATCAGCATAGTAGTGAGTACCCTCAATGCCGTACTGAAGAAGGTTTGCAAGTTCAGGATTTGTGTTGAAATGTCTAATAAGCTCTGTCGCTCTGCTGGGATTCTCTGAATATTTGCTTACAACAAATACAGAATTGAGAATATTTTCAGAAGTAGCACGGGGCGCTTTGTATACGACACATTCGTAACCCTGAGCCTCAAGCTCCTGCATTTTGTGATAGCTACCTGTTCTTACATCAACAGCAAACGCTTCACCGTTGTAACTTGCAGGTATATACCCTGCAAGTCTGTAATTTCTGATAGTTTCAAAGTGGTCATAGAACGCGTTTACATCAAACAGCGAAACGGCAAAACCAGGGAATGCTGATTCATCGTCAAACTTCTGTGTTCCGACAGCAGAACCGTCTTCACCCAAAAAGTCAAACCCATATACACTTGCAGCTCGTGTCAGCGGAACATAACCGGGTTCTCTTGTTCTTATTACGGAGAGGTATTCTCCGAGTGATTCGAATGTGTTGAGATTTTCTGCGGAATAGCCATACTTGTCAAGAAGACCCTTGTCAAACACAAAGTATTCATACTCGCCGATAGGCTTGTTTGTAGGAACACCGTAAGTCAGTCCCTTGCCTGCCTTTGCTCCAAGGAAAAATGTTGGGTGAATATATGAATTGAGGATCTTGTTTTCGAGAGTAATATAGCTGTCGATAGAAGCAAGTCTTTCGTCTTCGATAAGCTCAAAGAACTTGTCTGCACTGTTTACAAAAAAGATGTCAAGCTGGGGATGCTCAAGTTCAATATCTGTGCTGTCCTCGTCAAAGACCTGGTCAATAAGCTCATTGAACTCCTGATCAACCGACTCAGCATCTTCAACCGCTTCTGATTCTTCCTTTTTTGTGCCTGTAGCGCTGTTGGCTTCCTTAGCTGCCTTGCGCTTTGCCTCTGTCTCAGCCTGCTTTTGCTCCTGATATTCAATAGCTTCCTGCTCTGCAGTATCTACTGCAGCCCAATATTCATCTTCGGTAAAATAATTAATCTTTACCATTGTCTTATATTCAGGCAAAGTAATTTCGTTGATTGCCATCTGAACAGCCTTTGCTTGGTCAAGATCAGTTTCTGCGTTTGTAATAACATACATATTTAGTGTTACATTCTGCTTGATTGTGTTGGTAGATGCGGTTGTTTCGTCATCAATCTGATTGCATCCAGACAAAATCACCGGCGCTACCATAAGCGCAGCAAGAGAAATACCCAAAAAGTTTTTAGATTTCATTATTACAAATCCTCCAATAGTTTAAAACTTAATTTTTCCTTAAAAGGATATATATTACATCTTGTATATTTTACACCAATTATTCGAGCGTGTCAAGAGAAGAAATGATTTTTGTAAATATTGTATAGTATAAATCACCTATATGGCATAAAGTGCATAAAATCATGTGTGCAAAAAGCCAAAACTACACAGCCCATCACTCAGCGGTTTCGTCTTCCCTGTCATCGTCGATATTAATTGTCATAAACAATTCTTCAATATGGTGCTCTTGCACAGACAGCACCTTGAAAATCAGATTGCCAAATGTCACACTGACAGTCTCGCCATCCTCGGGAATAATTCCAAGAAGACTGACAACAAGACCCCCTATAGTTTCACAGTTGTTCTCGTTCGGAATGACTATCTGCGCCGCATCCTCAACATCCTTAATCGAAACAAGTCCGTTGAGAATATATTCGTTGTCAGAGATTTTTCTGACATCAGTGATTTCGGGTTCAGTATCGTACTCATCGTGCATAGTACCCATTATAGACTCAAGAAGGTCCTCCATAGTAACAATACCGAGTGTTCCGCCATATTCATCTATAACAATTGCCATCTGAATATGTGTGTCCTTGAACTTTTCAAAAAGCTCCTTGAAGCTATTTGTTTCTGGAACATACAGTGCAGTTCTCATATATTCCCTGATATCAAATTTTCCGATAAGCTCCTCCGACAGTCCACCATTGGCGTCCTTGATTATCTTAATCAAGTCTTTTGTATAAAAAAGGCCAATAACATTGTCAAGAGTGCCGTCATACACAGGCATTCTCGAAAAGCCGAAATCGTTTGCAAGCGCAACTATCTCGTCAAGCGGAGTGTTAACTTCGATTGCTGTGATATCTGTACGGTGGGTCGTAATTTCTCCAACCAATCTGTCGTCAAACTCGAAAACATTATGTATCATCTGCTTTTCGCTCTCTTCGATGGTGCCGCTAACCTCGCCGACATCGACGAGCATTCTGATGTCGTCCTCTGTTACCTCCTCATCCTGCTCTCGAGGGTTAACTCCTAGAAACGCAAGGAACAATGTTGTGATTCCCCTGTTTACAAGGTAAATCGGATAAAACAGCTTTGCAAAGAACACGAGCATAGACACGCACGAAAGACATAGCTTGTCAGTGTTCTTTGCTGCATACTTTGACGGAAGCCTCTTGGAAAAGGAGCAAAGCACAAGAAAAACTATAATAAAGAGAAATAAACAAGAAATAATTTCACTGATTCCGATATCTATTTCCGAGAATAAAGCAAGTTTTGCAAAAGAAAAAGCAAATTTGACACTTACAAGCATTGTGAATATTATCATCAACACTCTCTGCCCAAGATCCACGACCGACGAAATCTTGTCCTGTCTTTCTATAACAGAAAGAAGTCTTTCGGTCTTGGCGGTGTCCTCGGGAAAAATCTTTCTGATATTGTTGGGTGTCTGCGAAAGGACTGCAGCCTTTGCAAACTCAGAAAGAAAGCACAAAACGGAAATAGCAATCAAAATCAGTATACTACTCCAGGGGTCCATATACACTCTCCTTATAATGTATCGGCAAAATCGATACCCTTTTAATTTATGATAATATTATACAATACATGTCAAAAAAAGTCAATGAACATTTTCTCACAATGATTGAACATTAAAAAGAAAACTTGACAATTTCTGCTAAAAAAACTATAATATTCATGTAAAATGTTTTGGAGGTAATATAATATGTATCCGTTGAAGTTAAAATCAGTATTGAAAGAAATAATCTGGGGAGGCACACTGTTGTCTGAGCAGTTCGATAAAGGTGAAAAAGGACAGAAAATCGCTGAAGCATGGGTACTTGCCAACAGACCGGACGGTATTTGTATTGTTGAAAACGGTGAATATGCAGGGAAAAGTCTTAATGAAGTGCTACCGGAAAGCTCTGAGCCGTTTCCGCTTCTGATAAAGCTTATAGACGCCTGTGACAGACTTTCTGTACAGGTTCATCCCGATGATAAGTATGCAAAAATGTGCGGTCTTGATGCCGGAAAGACAGAAATGTGGTATATTCTTGAAGCAACACCTGACGCAAAGCTTGTATACGGCATGAACAAGGACACAGACTTTACAGATGATGATATTCGCTCTGCAGCTGCAGACGGAACACTTGACAAGTACCTCAACTATGTTCCCGTAAAAAAAGGTGATGTATTCTTTATACCCGCAGGTCTTGTACACGCTATCGGCAAAGGCATTCTTATTGCCGAGGTTCAGCAGAATTCAAACACAACATACAGACTTTACGATTATGACAGAAGAGATAAAGACGGAAAAGGCCGCGAGCTTCATATTGAGGAGGCTCTCAGGGTTATTGACAAGACACTTCCGCACGGCGACAACATTCCTACTGTTCTTTTTGACAGGG
Organism: Eubacteriales bacterium; assembly: GCA_045580005.1. Lineage (GTDB taxonomy): Bacteria > Bacillota > Clostridia > Oscillospirales > CAG-382 > UMGS1052. The sequence continues at coordinate 29,905 of JAZNMZ010000009.1, forward strand.
ACGGCAAAGTACTGAAGCAGCTTTGCACCTGCGAATTCTTCTCGGTTGAAAGTCTTAGCCTAAACAAAGCAGAACACACTTTAAAAGCTGACAAAATGATACATCTGCTCTGCACAGACGGAAAAGGCAGTCTGGTATGCGACAATGTTACATATGATTTCAGCAAAGGCGAAAGCTATCTTCTGACAGAAGGGCTTTCCGACATCATAATATCAGCAGAAAATTGTGAGCTTATCGTTTCTGCCACAAAATAATTTTTATACCGCATAATTGCAAAAGCACCTCCACATACTAAAAAAGCTTTAGTACGGAGGTGCTTTTATTTTGTAACTTTATAAAAATCCGATCAGTGAAGCAAAATAAACCTTTTTCCATCAAAAGTTTCGCCGGTTACATTGTTGTCACTCTTAAGACGCGAGCAAGAAACATGGTGAGCTTTTGCAACATTCCAAACACTCTCACCTGCTACAGGATAATATATTGTAAAGCCTTTTGTGCGTACACTATCGTTTTGCGTGCTGAGCCTTTCGTAACCCGTCACAACCTCATGCGTTTCCTCAGATATTACAGCACATCGCTCATGTATATTTATCTTAAGCACAAGCTCGCCACCATACAGCTCGCATTCGTAAGAATCAACAAACGACGCGTTTATAAATCTGTATTTCTGGGGGTCCCCTGTGATTAGATTTGAAAGATTCGAAGTCGGAATATGTATATTGATAGGTATCTGAACAGCCTCTATCTCGCCGTTTTCTTTTACCCCTATCACGCAAAGAGTTCCGCGCGCGCCAAACGACAGCCTGTCATCGTAGTTCTCGGGATTGGATAGCGAAAGTCTCAGATTTGACAAAACAACAGAAGTTATACCTTTCAGGTCTGTTCTCAGATGTTCTTCAGCGTTAATATTTTCTTCATATATATTTACAAAAGTGCTGACACGGATTTTTTTCTTTTCTATCTTCATATGGCAGTTTGTAGAATAAGCGTCAACATTAAGCAGTTTTTCGCAGTTTTTTAAGCCGTATATAACGAAATTTATGCCTGCATTTAGCGAAATGAGTCTATTTTCACCATAATTGTCCGACATAACCTCGGTGCCTACTCCTGTTATATCTGCACAGGCTACTGCTTGCCATTCCGGGTCAATTTCAAAAATATCGTACTCAGACTTGAAAGGTACTGACTTTTTAAATGAGACATATTCCTCATTGTCATCGGAGACTGCTCTGTACAAACACGAAAAATCAACATTTGCTGCCACAGTCACACAGCCGTCGTTTACCGATACCTCGCCGACAGAAACACCGATGTCTGCATTGATAATTTCATCAATCTCAGGCATTCCGTCATCGAGTCTGATTTCCTCAGAAAGACTTTTTTGATTGTCTTCCGAAAGAATCATATGAGTAGCCAACACACTCTTTTCAAGGTATTCCACATCACAATCTTCGTTTTGCGTACACTGATCCTCGCCGCTGCTTTCTACAGATAGTTTTATCACATCGCAGCATACAGATATCTTTGACTTTGCTGTCACTCTCCGTTGGTTATGCATCCTCGATGAAGAGTGTCCCACAAACACATTTACAACAGGGCGCAGGTCCTGTTCATCAACCGACTCTCCGGACGATATATTGAAGCTCTGGTTGAATTCGCCTGAAAATACTGCGCTTTTGAGTTTATTTTTAAAGTCTGAAACATACAAAACACTGTATACAACCTCGCCGTCAACATATACTGTGCCGTTTTCTATTGATTTGCTTTTAATTTTTGCTTTTGCGTCAGTCTTTACTATTCTTGATATGTTTGGCAGATATTCCGGAAGAGTGTAATCTGTTTCATTTTCTTTTTCTGTCTTTTCAAAGAACACTCTTTCATACGCCGGAGACATACAGTAATTTTCCATTTTGATTTTCTCCTTTTCGATCATGTTTTCTGCTACAAGTATATTTTGATAAAAGGAGAAATATTACAAAGATTACTTACCTCTTTTTTCTTTAACAAACAGTGATAAAATTTTTCTGAGTATTCCTCCCGGTTTAAGTACAACTATTTTCATAAGTATACCCCTTTCAAAGTACTGTCATTTTGAAAAATACAAAAAACCTGCAAATATTAAAAGCAAAGCCTCAATACATACCAAAGCTACCGAGGGTAAGAAGCAGGAAACAAGAATTGTTACTCCCATTGCCATAATACAGATTCCTATCAGTTTAGAATTTTTTCTCATAATATCCCTCATTTGCTTTATATTTATATTTCCATTATATGACATCAACTAGTTTGTGACACTGATTTTATAAAAATATCGTTGGCATCAAAAAACTAACAAAAAATCGTTTTTTTACATATTTATATGTTAAATAATAAAACGGAGCTGATATAATGCACTTAACAAAAATCCTGCTGATTGCTGCTACTGTGAATATTCTGGTACTACTTCTCGGTTCGGAGTATTTTATCAGAATCGGATTTGACAGACGCGCAAGTCGTAAGGCGATAACCGGCGCATCGGTAAACACTCTGCCAATGCTCAAAAATCCAAACGGTTTTATCCCTCGTACTCGTGAGGAAAACAAAAAATGGGTAGACTCTGTTGAACACAAGGAAATATACCTTGTATCACACGATGGTATAATACTGCACGGATACGAGTTTTTAAACAAAAGGAAATGCAGCAACTACTGTATTTGCTTACACGGCTATTCCGGATGTCCAGAGGACAATTCAGGCTTTGCAGAGGCTTTTTTGAGAATGGGTTTTAATGTAATTCTGCCAACAATGCGCGGTCACGGAAAAAGCGGCGGAAACTATATATGTATGGGCTATCCCGAAAGACTTGATATAGCAGAGTTTACAGATTATATCATAAAAAAAGAAAAAGACGCTAAAATCGTCGTATATGGCATCTCGATGGGCGCAGCTGCCGCAATGATGTATGCAGGAGAAAAATTACCGGAAAATGTGAAATGCATTATAGAGGACTGCGGATACTGCTCTATCCACGACGAACTAAAATATGAACTTTCGTCAGTGTTTCATTTGCCGCCATATCCTCTTATTAGTATTGTTGACAAAAGAGCAAGGAAAAAGCTCGGCTTCTCGATAATCAAAGAAGGAAGCTGCATAGATGCTGTCAAAAGAAGCAAAACCCCTATTCTGTTCATTCACGGAGACAGCGACACTTTCGTCCCGACAAAAATGGTTTATAAAGTATATGGGGCTGCGAACTGTGATAAAGAGCTTCTAATCATCAAAGGTGCCGGGCACGCAATGTCTTCCTGTGAGGATCCAAAAAAATATTGGGCAACTGTTGAAAACTTTATAAGAAATCATATGGGTATAGATGTAAGCCATGTGTTAGAATAAAAAAATCCGGAGTATCTCCGGATTTTTATTCTAATGAACGACAGTCCAAAAAGAATAATTTGAACAAGCTTTGTTTATTCATACCAAATCAATATGAATTGATATCGCGCAAAAAAAATACTTTAATTGACACATTGTTAAAATAGTGTCATTACAAATATACATTTTTAAAGTGAAAAAAACACTGTTTTATCCTATCAAAACAGTGTGGTATTTAATAACTGTTTGTTAACAAATCAAAAAAAGTAGTGCTTTTTGACAAAAAAATGCACTTTTTTTCTTTCAACAGACAATTTTTGTGGAAAAGTGTTATTGACAACGCAAAAATATTGTTGTATCATTATATTAGTATATAATAACTAACTTGGATAATTGTCTAAAATTTTATACAAGGTGGATAGATTTGAAGAAAGCGGTAATCAGTGATATAGACGGCTCTTTAATATACAGAGGTCATCATCTGAACAAGACAAGATTTCCTCTTATGCTCAAAAAGCTGAGCGACAAAGATATTGCTTTTTGTCTTGCAACCGGCAGAACATACGGCGATGTCGCGTGTCTTTTTGGAGATCTTCTTGACGGGGTACATATTTTATGCTGTGACGGTGCGCTTAGCATCACAGGACACAAGATTGTTCATTCCTTCCCTATCAGAAGCTATTTTCTTTCCTACTTTTTTGATTTTGCAAAAAACCAAACCGACACCTATGTAAATCTTCATAAATCCTTTGCGATTGAATTTCACGGATATACGCACTCATATATTTTCACTCACAGTGCTTGTCTTTATCATAAGGAAGCTGCAAAGCTGAAAAACCTCAAGAGGATTTCTGCTCTTGAAGAAATAAAAGAAGATATATTTAAAATCAGTCTGTTTAGCAACAGCTCGATTGGTACACCTGACGGATTGCGTATTTGCTACGATAAGGGCGGTATTACCGAGTATGTACCCAAAGCTGCCACAAAGCTCTCGGCAGCAAAAGACCTGTCGGATAGACTTGGCATCCCACTTAGCTGTTTCACAGCATTCGGCGACAGCGATAACGACGCTGAGTTGCTTTGCGCCTGCGGGTGTTCATACTCCACTTACTGCGCGCAAAAAGAAGTATTTGAGCTGACAGACCACCATACAAGAGATGTGATCGGCACAGTGATAAGACTTGCCGATGAAAAAGTATTATAAACAACACCACAAAAGAGGTTGTAAAATGGATAAGTACACAGTAAAAGACATTCCGAAAACCGAAAGAATCTCAAGGCTGATAGATGCGCTCTACGACCATCTCCCCGAGATTGAGGCAGACCGCGCGGTTCTTCTTACAGAATCTTATAAGATGACAGAAAACGAGCCAATTATCACACGCAGAGCAAAGGCATTTGCGCATATTTGCGAGAATATTCCTGTCACTATCCGCGACAACGAGCTTATTGTCGGAAGTGCAACAAAGGTGCCGAGAGGCTGTCAGGTGTTCCCTGAGTTTTCGTTTGAGTGGCTTGAGTCGGAGTTTGATACAATTGAACACCGCACTGCAGATCCTTTCCATATTTCCGAACAGACCAAAGAAACACTTCACGAAGTGTACAAGTACTGGAAGGGTAAAACAACAAGTGAGCTTGCAACAGCGTATATGTCTCCCGAAACTCTCAAGGCTATCGAGCACAATATATTCACTCCCGGTAACTACTTCTATAACGGCGTAGGTCATGTTACCGTCAACTACGGTAAAATTTTAGCAAACGGACTTGACGGTATAATTGAAGAGGCAAAAAGCGCTCTTTCCGACATTAAGTTTTCTGATAGTGATTATTCAAAAAAGACTCACTTTTTAAACGCAGTTATTGAAAGCTGCAAGGCGGCAGAAACTTATGCCGCAAGATACGCAAAACTCGCTCTTGAGCTCGCAGAAAAAGAAAAAGACCCTAAGCGCAAGGCAGAACTAATAGTTATTGCTTCTAACTGCTCTAATGTCCCTAAGAAAGGTGCTGCAAACTTCTATGAAGCGTGTCAGTCTTTCTGGTTTATACAGATGCTTCTGCAGACAGAGTCAAGCGGACATTCTATCTCGCCCGGCAGATTTGATCAGTATATGTATCCTTATTATAAAAAGGATATTGATGCAGGCAAAATAACTATGGAAGCGGCACAGGAGCTTATGGACTGTATCTGGGTTAAGCTCAATGACCTCAACAAGGCAAGAGACGCGGCAAGTGCCGAGGGATTTGCAGGTTACAGCCTTTTCCAGAATCTTATCGCAGGCGGTCAGGACGAAAACGGACTTGACGCAACGAACGACCTATCTTTTATGTGCATACAGGCAACAAAGCATGTACTTTTGCCTCAGCCGTCTTTCTCTGTTCGTGTCTGGAACGGCACACCGCATGAATTTCTTATAAAAGCCGCAGAGCTCACACGCACTGGCGTAGGTCTTCCTGCATATTACAACGACGAAGTAATTATCCCCTCTCTTCTCAACAGAGGTCTTACTATTGAGGACGCGAGAGACTACAATATAATCGGATGTGTAGAGCCTCAGAAATCAGGCAAAACAGAGGGCTGGCATGATGCAGCGTTCTACAATATGTGTCGACCGCTTGAGCTTGTTTTTACAGACGGGTACGATAACGGCGAGTTTATCGGAGTACATACAGGCGATGTAACAAAGTTTAAGACATTCGATGAGTTCTATGACGCATACAAGGCGCAGAACAACTATATGCTTGGCCTTCTTGTGAATGCAGACAACGCTATCGATGTTGCGCACAGCGAGAGATGTCCCCTGCCGTTCCTTTCAGGAATGATAGAGGACTGTATAGGCAAAGGTAAGAGTGTACAGGAGGGCGGCGCTGTATATAACTTCACCGGTCCTCAGGGTTTTGGTGTTGCAAATATGGCAGACTCGCTTTATGCTGTCAAGAAGCTTGTATTTGATGAGAAAAAGATTACAATGTCAGAACTCAAGGAAGCTCTCGAACACAACTTTGGAGAGGATATTCCCGACAGCATTGCGCAAAAGAAAACTGTAGAAGCAATAAAGAAGCTTTCGGAATCCGGAAGAGCGGTTACAAAGCTTGTCATTGAAGATACATATAAAAAAGAAAAATCTCTCGGTATGCAACAGTTCCAGAGAACAAGGTACAGAAAGATACGCGAAATGATTGAAGCTGTACCAAAGTTCGGCAACGACATCCCCGAAGTGGATGCATTTGCAAGAGATGTGGCTTATACTTATACAAGACCTCTTGAAACTTTCAAAAACCCGAGAGGTGGTATGTATCAGGCAGGACTCTACCCTGTTTCCGCAAATGTTCCTCTTGGTGCTCAGACTGGAGCCACTCCTGACGGCAGGCTTGCTTACACTCCTGTTGCAGACGGTGTATCTCCCTCTGCTGGAAAAGACCTCAAGGGCCCTACAGCAACAGCTAATTCTGTATCAAAGCTTGACCATGGTATCGCTTCAAACGGTACATTGTTTAATATGAAGTTCCACCCATCGGCACTTGAGGGCAGAGCTGGCCTTGAGAGCTTTGTGGCGCTTATACGAGCATACTTTGATCAGAAAGGCAGCCATGTACAATTTAATGTTGTAAGCCGTGAAACGCTTAAGGATGCTCAGCTGCACCCTGAAAACTATAAATCGCTTGTTGTGCGAGTTGCCGGATACAGCGCGCTCTTTACCACGCTTTCAAAGTCGCTGCAGGATGACATCATCAACCGTACAGAGCAGGGCGGCTTCTGATTAGTTTACTTTAATAAATCTCTTACGGAGAAAAACAATGATTGAGCAATACAAAGACATAAAAGGGAGAGTCTTTGATATTCAAAGATTCTCTGTCCACGACGGACCCGGAATACGGACGATAGTATTCCTCAAGGGATGTCGTCTTCGCTGTCGCTGGTGCTGTAATCCTGAGTCTCAGGAGTATGAAATTCAAAAGATGCTCAAAGGCGGCAAACAAGAAACCGTTGGCTACGACACAACTGTAGGACAGGTTATGGAAGATATTCTAAAGGACGCACCATACTACAGACGCTCAGGCGGAGGTGTTACACTCTCGGGTGGTGAAGCGCTGTGTCAGCCTGATTTTGCGGTGGCTCTTCTTTCTGCTTGCAAGGAATACGGTCTGTCGACCGCTATTGAAACAACAGGCTTTGCAGACTATTCTGTGATAGAAAGATACATACCTGTGTGCGATCATTTTCTTATGGACATCAAACACACAAACAGCGACAAGCACAAGGAGTTCACTACACAGCCAAACGAACTTATCCTCGAGAATGCAAAGAAGATTGCAAAAAACGCCAAGCACCTTGTGATAAGAGTACCTACCATCCCCACATTCAACGACACTGTCGAAGAAATATCCGACATTGCAAAATTTGCGTCATCTCTTGTCAGTGTCGATGAGCTTCATCTTCTGCCATACCACAAGCTCGGTTATGACAAGTATGTGGGGCTTGGCCGGCAGTATCTTATGGGAGATCTCCCCTCGCCGGGTGCAGACAAAATGCAAGAGCTGAAAAAAGCTGCTGAAAAATACATAAACAATGTAATAATCGGCGGATAAGCATCAAAAACACAAAGGATTGATTACGATGAACAATATAGACAAGATTCTATCGCAATACAGGGGTCCTGGTGAAGACAAGCTGAGAATAATACAGGAGCTTGTTCCGGGTAAGCAGATAACACTTGCTCATATCATTGCAAACCCCAATGAGATTCTGTACCGGAAGCTCGGTCTTGATCCGTCACTTGACTACTCTCACGCCGCAATCGGAGTTATAACTATGAGTCCTAGTGAAACGGCAATTATTGCAGCTGATATAAGTATGAAAGCGTCGGGCGTTGAGCTTGGTTTTGTTGACAGATTCAGCGGTACTCTTATCATCACTGGAAGTATCTCGGATGTAGAAGCAGCATTCCGTGCTGTTCTTGAATATGCGGTAGAAAAACTCGGTTTTTCTGTATGTGAGCTTACAAGAACATAATTTATGAAAAAAATTATTCTTATAGGACGCAGCGAGAGCGGTAAGACAACATTGACTCAAGCGCTCAAGGGCGAGAAGATCACATACAATAAAACACAGTATGTAAACCACTATGATGTAATTATCGACACCCCCGGCGAATACATACAGACAAAGACGCTCGGAGGCGCGTTGGCAGTATACTCGTATGAGGCAGATGTTGTCGGACTTCTTGTGAGTGCAACTGAGCCATTTTCACTGTTCAGTCCGAATGTAGTCAGTATGGCGACCCGCGAGGTTATCGGCATTGTCACAAAAATTAACGACAACGGCGCAAACATTGCTCTTGCTGACAGATGGCTTGAGCTGTCTGGATGCAAAACAATTTTCCATGTAGACTCAAAGACAGGTGAAGGAATAACTGACATTCTCTCGCACCTCAAAGAGTCGGACGACGAGCCTCTCCCCTGGGAAAGCAAGTCGTAAAACATTTTCGTAAGCAAGGCGAAAGCCTACTTAAATAAAGTTACCATTTTTACTAAAATAAAGAAAAGGAGAAGAAAAAATGGCATCAGAATACGCAATTAAAGTGCAGATGTGTGAAATCGGCAAGAGAATTTACGACAGAGGCATGGTTGCTTCTAACGACGGTAACATTTCTGTTAAGGTGGGCGCAGATGAATATCTTTGCACACCCACAGGTGTATCAAAGGGCTTTATGACACCCGAGTACATCTGTAAAGTAAACGGCAGAGGCGAAGTTCTTGAGGCTTATGAAGGCTTCAAACCCTCCTCAGAAATTAAAATGCATCTTCGTGTTTACAAGGAAAGACCTGATGTAAACTCTGTTGTTCATGCACACCCTATGTATGCAACAGGCTTTGCTATCGCAGGTATTCCGCTTACAGCACAGATCATGCCAGAAGCTGTTATCGCTCTCGGATGTGTTCCGATTGCTGAATACGGCACACCCTCAACTGAAGAGATTCCCGACGCAGTTTCTAAGTATCTGCAGCACTATGACGCAGTTCTTCTTGAAAATCACGGAGCTCTCGCTTTCTCTGATTCACTTCTCAACGCATATCACAAGATGGAATCAGTTGAATTCTACGCACAGCTTATGTTCATCTCAACACTTCTCGGTGGTCCCAAGGAACTGTCACCCGAACAGGTTCAGAGACTTTACGAAATCCGCCGTCAGTTTGGTATGAAGGGTAAGCACCCCGCTGACCTCTGTCCCAACCTCGCAGCAGGCAAGCCTGCTTGTCCTAATTGCACAGGCGACTGCGGCAGCCACACAGCAACATCAAGCGACGCCGATGTTATTTCCGAGATTACAAAGAGAGTACTTGCACAGCTCGGCAAATAATTTTCGGTGACCATCTATGGATAACGCTAAAATAAAAGGCATAGTAGATTCTATCTCATACGAACTGAAAAAGGAAAAGTCTACATACACGACAGACACAATTACTCTGCGTCTTGCAAAAAGGGTTGCAAAAAGAGTTGAACAAAGAGCAACTGAGCTTGGCGTCCACGCTGTTATTGCAATATGCTCGAATGCAGCAAGACCAGTTCTCGTACACTGTATGGATGACTCGTATATCGCGAGCTATGATATAGCTTTTAACAAGGCATATACATCCGCTTCGATAAAAATGTCTACAAAAGTACTCAAGGGACTGAGCCAGCCACACTCACCTCTTTACGGCATTCAGAATACGAACGACGGAAAGATTGTGATTTTCGGCGGCGGTGAGCCCTTAGTACTTGGAGGCAAAATTATCGGTGCCCTCGGTGTCAGCGGTGGCAGCGAAGAGCAGGACACACTGCTTGCGGCATACGGAGCTTCGGTTCTCGAGGAAGAAGCTAAAGAATGCCTACAAATATAAGATGGAGTAAAATAATGGACTACAACAAGGAAAATATTGAAGAAATCGTGAAGCAGGTTCTTGCAGGCATGGTTGGCGAGGTGGCAACAGCTACCAGCGCTCCTGCCGCTCCCAGAAGAACTACTGGTGGAGCTGTTCCTTCAACAGCAAGAGTGGCTATGCTCACAGGCATCGAAAAGTTTGAGATCAAGACTTATCCTATGCCTGAAGTCGGCGACGACGACATTCTTGTTAAGGTTGAGGGCTGCGGTATCTGCGGCACCGACGCTCACGAGTATAAGCGCGACCCGTTTGGCCTTATCCCTGTAGCACTCGGACATGAGGGCACAGGCGAGATTGTCAAAATGGGCAAGAATGTAACAAAAGACAGTGCAGGAAAACCCCTCAAAGTCGGCGACAAGGTTGTAACCTGTATGATATTTAAGGATAATCCAGATATCACAATGTTTGACCTTAACAAGCAGAATGTAGGCGGTGCTGATGTATACGGTCTTTTGCCTGATGACGATGTTCATCTCAACGGTTGGTTTGCCGATTACATCATTGTAAGAAAAGGCTCTACTATATTCAATGTAAGCGATCTTGACCTCGACTCAAGAATTCTTATCGAGCCCTGCGCAGTTCTTATCCACGCTGTAGAGCGTGCGAAGACAACTGGTATACTCCGCTTTAACAGCAGAGTAGTTGTACAGGGCTGCGGACCTATCGGTCTTATTTGTATCGCTGTACTTCGTACAATGGGTATCGAAAACATTGTTGCTGTTGACGGCAATGCCAAAAGACTCCAGTTTGCAAAGAGAATGGGTGCTGACCACACAGTGAACTTTACAGAGCATAAGGGCATTGAAGCTCTTACAGATGCTGTAAAGGATGCTTTTGGCGGCTATCTTGCTGACTTTGCGTTTCAGTGTACAGGAAGCCCTGTAGCTCACGCAAACATCTATAAGTTTATCCGCAATGGCGGAGGTCTTTGCGAACTTGGCTTCTTTATCAACGGCGGCGACGCTACAATTAACCCTCACTTTGACATCTGCTCAAAGGAAATCACAACTGTCGGCTCATGGGTATACACACTTCGTGACTACGCAACAACATTTGATTTTCTAAAAAGAGCAATCGCTATCGGTCTTCCTATCAAAGAGCTTATCACACATAAGTATCCGCTTGACAAAATTAATGACGCGTTTATTACAAATGTCAAGATGGAAGGTCTTAAGATAGCTATAGTCAATAAATAATCAAAGGAGTAAATGCTAATGACAGAAGCAGTCGGCATTATCGAGGTTTACGGTCTTGTAGCAGCCTTTGTCGCTTGTGACGCAGGATGTAAAGCAGCGAATGTGAGAGCAGAAACCTTTGATAAAAACAAACCAAAAAAGCCTGACGAGCTCAAGGTGCCGCTTATTGTGGCTGTTAAGTTCAGAGGAAGTGTTGACGCGGTAACATCGGCTATAGATGCAGCCGAAGCTGCGGCAAACCAGGTATCAGGCGTAGTAACAAAACACATTATAGCCCGTCCCGAGAACGGCACCGAAAAGATGCTCAAGCTCTCAGGACTCGACAAAAAATAATTTAAAACTTTTATTAAACGGAGGAAATTTAAAATGGCACAGGAAGCATTAGGAATGGTAGAAACAAGAGGTCTTACAGCAGCTATCGAAGCAGCAGACTCTATGGTTAAGGCCGCAGAAGTAACACTTGTTGGAACAGAAAAGATCGGTTCCGGACTCGTAAGCGTTATGGTACGCGGTGATGTTGGCGCAGTTAAGGCGGCAGTTGAGGTTGGCGGCGAGGCAGCTTCCAGACTCGGAGAGCTTGTTGCTACACATGTAATCCCCAGACCTCACGCTGATGTTGAGAAGATTCTTCCCAAGTTCTAATCTAAACCAGATACATAAAGGATGAAGAATATGAAATCTCTAGGACTCGTCGAAGTTTCCGGAGTAGTTGCCGCAGTTGACGCGCTCGATATCATGTGCAAAAGCGCGAATGTATCTTTTGTTACATGGGAACGCAAGCTCGGTGGCAGACTTGTTACAATCATTGTAACCGGAAGCGTTTCAGATGTTACCGAAGCGATTGAATGTGTAAAGCAAAATGCGTCAGTCCCCCTCTGCGCGTATGCTGTTATTGCAAATCCGCACGAGGAAACAATCCGCATAGCTGAGCTTAGCGCATCAAGAATCAAAAAAGCAGCAGACGCTGCAAAAAATTAACTTAAGAGGAAAATAACATGGCTGAAAAGATTGAAAAATCCGCACCCAAGAAAAAGACAGGCGCGGTAAAGAAAACAGCTACTGTATCCCCTGCTGCAAAACCTGTTGCAGCAAAGACAGAAACAAAAACAACAAATAATACTAAAGATAGTCTAACGGAGGTAAAAGTTATGACACAGTTAGCATTAGGCATGATCGAAACAAGAGGACTTGTTGCAGCAGTTGAAGCAGCAGATGCTATGCTCAAGGCAGCAAATGTAGAGCTTGTTGGAACTGAAAAGATCGGTTCCGGACTCGTGAGCGTAATGGTTCGCGGCGATGTTGGCGCAGTTAAGGCAGCAGTTGAAGCTGGTGCTTCTTCTGCAGAGCGTCTCGGCGAAGTTATTGCAACTCATGTAATCCCCAGACCTCATGCAGATGTTGAAAAGATTCTTCCCGCCCTTAAATAAGGCGACCCTTAAATAAGAGCAATCTTATACAATAATACGAATCTTTTTAACCTCGGTTGTCCTGCGAAGACCTCGCGTCTTCGCAGGGGACTCCCGAACACCTGCCGAAAAATCGGCAAAATACCAAACAGATATCTAATTGATATCGGATTAAAGGTGAAAATATGATTATTGGAAAAATCGTCGGAAATGTAGTTTCTACAAAAAAGAACGAAAACCTAACTGGTGGAAAGTTCCTTGTTGTGGAAGTATATTCTTCTATGGCGAACGATAAAAGAAAAATGGTGGCAGTTGACAATGTCGGAGCCGGAATGGGCGACATTGTGTTGGTAGCACAGGGCAGTGCCGCACGACTTGCTTGTCAGGATGAAAAGCTTCCTATTGACGCAGCGGTTGTCGGTATTGTAGATACAGCCACCGGACTGGAGTAATATAAAGTTATGGTATTAACAGAACTTGTTGAAACAATGAAGAAAAGCGGTGTCGCCGGAGCAGGCGGAGCCGGATTTCCTTCCTATGCAAAGCTCGACAAACGAGCTGACACCATAATCCTTAACTGTGCAGAGTGTGAACCGCTCCTCAAGCTCCATAGACAGGTACTCGAGAAATACGCTTACGAAATTTTAAGCACACTTACAACTATTGCTGACGCTGTAGAGGCAGACAGTGTTATTATCGCTGTTAAGTCCTCCTACAAGGGAGCTGTTGAGGCTGTTAAAAATAACCTCAGCAAATTTCCCAAGGTATCTATCGGACTTCTTCCCGAAATTTACCCTGCAGGAGACGAAGTTGTAACAATCTATGAAACAACAAAGAGAGTTGTCGCTCCCGGTGCACTTCCTATCACTGTCGGAGTTACAGTTTTCAATGTTGAAACAATTCTCAATGTTTATAATGCAATCAATTCTGACTCCCCTGTTACTACAAAGTATATCACAATAGCAGGTGAAGTAAAGAATCCGATTACACTCAAAGCGCCTCTCGGTATTACATATGCAGAGCTTATAGAAATGGCAGGCGGAGCAACAGTTTCCGATTATAAGCTGATCGGCGGCGGTCCTATGACAGGTCGTATTGTTTCTCCTACTGATGTAGTAACAAAGACATCAAACGCTATTCTTGTTCTCCCCTCAAATCATTCCTTGATACTCAAAAAAACATCAAAGATTCAGATTGACATGAAGAGAGCTAAAGCGGCTTGCTGCCAGTGCAGAATGTGTACTGATTTGTGCTCAAGAAACCTGCTTGGTCATCCTATTGAGCCACACGCGTTTATGCGTTCGGTTACAACAGGAAACACACAGGATGTTGCGCCCTTTATCAACACTATGTTCTGCTCACAGTGTGGACTTTGCGAGCTTTATGCTTGTGGTCAAGGTCTCTCCCCCAGAACTCTTATAGGTGAATACAAGAACGGATTGCGCGCTGCAGGAGTAAAGCCTCCGGTTGACGCAAAGTTTGACGAAGTTCATCCCAACAGAGAAATCAGAAGAGTTCCTATGGGCAGACTCACAGCGAGACTTGGACTTACAGCATACAACAAACCTGCTCCCCTTGTTGACGAAACAGTTAATGCAGGCAAGGTTAAGATTATGCTCTCTCAGAGCATAGGTGCTCCTGCGACCGCTATTGTCAAAAAAGGCGACAAGGTTTCAGTCGGTCAGGTTATAGGAGAGGCTGCCGAAGGCAAGCTTTCTATGCCTGTACACGCTTCAATCAACGGCAAGGTTGTTGACGCAAACGACAGATTCGTTGTAATCGAGGCATAAAGCAATTACATGGTTTTACCCCATAAAAACCCAGCCGAATAAAGATATATGGGGAGAAAGGATGTTTTTCATCAAAGATTTTTGATGAAAACTCACGGTTATTATCAATGAGTAAAGCAATCGGAATGGTTGAACTTCAGACAGTGTCCGCAGGCATTACCAGCGCGGATCTGATGCTTAAGACCGCAGAGGTCGAAGTGATTGAAAGTCAGCCTGTATGTCCGGGAAAATACATAGTTCTTATCAGTGGCGATCTCAGCGCTGTTAAGGCGGCTGTGGACTCAGCTAAGGCAAAGGTCGGAGCGAAGCTTGTAGGAAGCTTTGTTCTCGGCAATCCTCATGAGTCTATTTTCCCTGCTCTTTATGGCGCAACTCAGGTAGAAGATGTAAAAGCTCTCGGTGTTCTTGAAACATTCTCGGCAGCTGATATTATCACTGCAGCTGACGCAGCAGCAAAGACATCTTTGGTTGACCTTATCGAGCTTCGTGTCGCCAGAGGTTTGGGCGGCAAATCCTATATGCTTATCACGGGCGATGTAGCAGCGGTTACAGCAGCTATCGAAAAGGCGCAGACAGAAGTGTCCGAAAACGGTATGCTTCTTGACAGCTCAATTATTGCAAATCCTGATAAGCGCCTTTGGGAAAATATCCTTTAATTTCTGAAAGGAATAAAAATGAACACATTCAGACTATCTACTCAGGTCTGTTTTGACGAGAATGCACTCGATATTCTTTCTCAATACAAGAACTTGAATGCCGTTATTTTTACAGACGCCTTTATGGTAAAGTCAGGTGCTGCTGATAGAATAGCAAAGAAGCTTTCTGGCTGCTCAAGTGTAAAAATTTTTGGTGAAGTTATGCCTGACCCACCTATCGAGCTTGTAGTCAAGGGACTCAGATTTCTCCTTGATGCAAATGCTGATATCATAGTAGCTCTCGGAGGCGGCTCATCAATTGATGCTGCCAAAGCGGTACTTCTAATGGCAAAAAGTTCAGGTAAAAAGCAGAATATCAAACTTGTGGCAATACCGACAACAAGCGGTACAGGCTCTGAGGTTACTCAGTTCTCTGTTATTACAGATAAGCAGGCAGGTGTCAAGTATCCTCTTGTACATGAGGCTTTACAGCCGGATGTTGCGATTCTTGACGCAGAGCTTGTGCGCACCGCTCCCCCGTCGGTAACTGCAGATACAGGATTTGATGTTATCACACACGCTCTTGAGGCATATATTTCTACAAAAGCAAACGAATTCTCTGACGCTCTTGCGGAAAAAGCTCTTGAGCTTGCCTTTGAATATCTGCCGCAGGCATACAAGGACGGCAATGATCTTGTTGCAAGAGAAAAAATGCATAAAGCCTCTTGCCTTGCAGGAATGGCATTTAACACCGTAAGTCTTGGGGTCAATCACGGTATTGCTCACGCGCTCGGTGCGAAGTTCCATATTCCTCACGGAAGAGCAAATGCAATGCTCCTGCCGCATGTTATGAAGTTCAACGCTGACCTGTCAAACAACTTTGACACAGCTGAATACACTGTAACTGCAAAGAAGCTGGCTAAAATAGCAAAAATCATTGGACTCAATGCAACAAACACGCATTTTGCTGTCGTATCTCTTATAAAGCATATTCAGAGCTTGGAAAAAATATCAGGCATTCCCTCTACCCTTGCCGAAGCAAAGGTATCAAAAGAGGATTATCTCGCTCAAAAGGATTCTATTATTAACAGTGCCCTTAACGATGCATGTACCGCGACCAATCCTCGCGAGATGACAGCACAGGGTGTTGAAAGTATCTTAAATTGTATTGCAACTTATTAATACAGTTTTAGAATTAACCTGTCAAAAAATGTCCGGGCACTCCGGACTTTTTTGATATATCAATTTTTCAGGAGCAAACTATGAACTTCAAACAGGAATTTATCGACATATTCAGGAATGTCGTAAAAAGAAACGGGGCGAGCGAGCTTTTAGAGTGGCTCCAGACAACAGACTTTTTTACAGCTCCTGCCAGCTCCAGGTTTCACTGTGCCTATGAGGGCGGTCTGTGTGAGCACAGCCTTAATGTATACAAGGCTATGATCTCGCATTTCAACAACAGCCAGGACAGTGAATCCATGGCAATATGTGCTCTTCTGCACGATTTGTGCAAAGCAGAATTCTATAAAACAAGCTTCAGAAATGTAAAAGACGAAGCCACCGGAAAATGGGAAAAGGTCCCATATTACACCATAGAAGACAAATATCCTTTTGGTCATGGTGAAAAATCTGTATTTCTTATCGAGAGATTTATGAAGCTCAAGGTAGATGAAGCAATTGCCATAAGATGGCACATGGGTGGTTTTGACGACGCTGCGCGCGGCGGCAGCTTTGCTGTCAGCGGAGCTTTTGAGAAATATCCTCTTGCAGCTATGCTTCACATCGCAGATATCGAGGCTACATATCTTATGGAGGGCAAAAAAGATGAGTAATGTACCTATACTTGACATTGAGTCAAAAAAGGGCTTTATCTGCGACATGGACGGAGTTATCTACCACGGAAACAAGATTCTCCCCGGAGTAAAAGAATTTGTTCAGTGGCTTCAGAACAACGACAAACGCTTTTTGTTCCTTACAAACAGCAGCGAAAAATCGCCGCTCGAGCTCAGACTCAAGCTCCAGAGAATGGGTCTTGATGTGTCAGAGGAGCACTTCTACACAAGCGCACTGTCAACTGCACACTTTCTCAAAAAGCAAAAACCGAACTGCACAGCGTATGTAATCGGCGAGCCAGGACTTGTCAACGCTCTTTATGAGCACGGAATCGTTATGAACGATGTTAATCCCGACTATGTTGTTGTAGGAGAAACAAAAAATTATAATTATGATAACATCATCAGAGCTGTAAGGCTTGTTTTCGGTGGTGCAAAGCTCATTGGCACCAACCCTGATATGACAGGTCCGTCAGAGCAAGGAATTGTCCCCGCCTGCCGCGCTTTTGTCGCGCCGATTGAACTCACTACAGGCACACAAGCCTACTATCTCGGAAAGCCTAATCCCCTTATGATGCGCTCTGCTATCAGAATACTGGGAGTGGCTCCCGAGGACGCTGTAATCGTTGGTGACAGGATGGACACCGATATCATTGCCGGAGTCGAGTCAAGCATAGAAACAGTGCTTGTGCTCTCTGGAGTTACCTCTCCCGAGGTTCTCAGGACTTTCACCTACCGCCCGACATATATTTACGAAAATGTAGGCGAGATTATAAAGAAGATTCCTTCTGAAATCAATAGCTGACAAATATGAAAGACTGCCGCTGTTACGGCAGTCTTTTTACATTAATAAATTGTGTTTGTTGAATTCTGAGTACCGTTTATCCCATCATCGAACATTGATGATCCTGTGCCCATACCTCCTGATGAGCCTGAGTCCATACCACCCGATGAGCCTGAACCCATACCGTTATCTGTAGCAGACCCGTTATAATTGTTTGCTCCATCAACGCCACCGTTGTTGTTAAATCCACTGTTTCCACCGCTTCTTGACATATTTCCGTCAACTACACCGCTATCATCATAGGGACTGTCAGTATCGTTTATATTGTTATCCCTTGCTGAGCATGAACATAGCGATATTGCTGTTGCTGCTGTCAGAGCAAGAAGAAGTAACTTTACATTCTTAAAATTTTGCAAGATTTTCACCTCCACATATATTTTTTTATAAAAGTAAATCTATATTCATCATAAATTATTACATAATGTATTAATTTTTACAGTGTTACATAAATAGAATTAATTGTGTAAAAATATATATAAAATATTACCTTTGGAGGAAAAAATGAAAAAGAATTATGTAATAAAGACGCTGATTTTAGTTGTAATTTTCAGCGTTTGTATACCAAGCATCTATGTAATTGCGCTCAATAATAGCGCGCAGGCTGCAGCCACAGGAGTTGCAATGGAACTCAACTCAGCATCCGCCTGTCTGATGGAAGCAAAAACAGGTGAGATAATATATGAGCAAAACGCAGATGAGCACCTTGAGCCTGCTTCGGTAACAAAGGTTATGAGTGTTCTCCTTATCTATGAAGCTCTTACAAACGGACAGATAAAAAAAGAAGATATGGTAACAGCAAGTATGCAAGCTTCGCAAATGGGCGGCTCACAGATATGGCTCGAGTACGGTGAGCAAATGTCTGTTGACGATATGCTCAAGGCGATACTTGTGGTTTCTGCAAATGACTGTACTGTTGCTATGGCAGAGCACATTGCAGGCAGTGAGCTGGCATTTGTTTCGCTGATGAATGAAAAAGCAAATAAGCTTGGTATGAATAACACAGTGTTTATGAACAGTACAGGTCTTCCTCAGGACGGACACTATACCTGTGCGCGTGATATTGCGATTATGACAAGGGAGCTATTAAAGTATGAGGATGTCTTTAACTATACAACTATATGGATAGACTCACTGCGCGGCGGAGAATTCGGTCTTTCAAATACAAATAAGCTAATAAGATTCTACCCCGGTGCAAACGGTATGAAAACAGGATTTACCGACAATGCAGGATATTGCCTTTCAGGCACTGCAAAAAGAGATAATATGCAGCTGATTGCTGCTGTTATGAATGCTGATACTTCTGACAAGCGTTTTGAAGACGCTAAGAAGCTGTTTGACTACGGTTTTGCCAACTTCTCCATCTACGACATCCCCCAGAACACAATCACTCCTATACCCGTCAGAGGTGGCGTGAGCGAATATTTAAATGTAGAGTACTACGGCAACAGCGGCTCGGTGCTTGTTGCAAAAGGCAGAGAGTCGCTTGTGGAAACTGTTCCTGAGCTGCCCGAAAAAATCGACGCTCCAATAAAAAAAGGTGATGTAATCGGTCAGGTACACTTTGTTCTACAGGGTGAGGAAATACTATCGCTCAATGTTATTGCAAAAGAAGATGTTGACAGAATTGACCTATGGGGTATTTTTAAAAAGCTATTGTCAAAGGCAGTTAGTATAGGCAATTAACACGGAACGGATATTGTTCACATTTGCTTCTTGAATTTTCCGATAAAATGATTTATAATATTGTTAGAGAAGTATTTTTATATTATACATCAAGGAGGACATACTATGGCTATCAGATGCAAAGCAGACTATCTCAAGAACTTTGTGTCGCAAAGCGACATAGACGCATTTATTCCTAAAATGGAAAAAGCCCACGAAGCACTTGTGAACAAATCCGGCGCAGGTAACGATTTTCTCGGATGGTACGATCTGCCTGTCAATTATGACAAAGTTGAATTTGAGAGAATAAAGGCTGCAGCAGAAAAAATCAAAAAGGAAAGCGACATTTTTATTGCAATTGGTATCGGCGGTTCGTATCTCGGTGCGAGAGCCGCAATTGAATTTATCAAGTCTCCGAATTACAACGCTCTTTCCAAAAACACTCCTGACATCTATTTCGCAGGTAACTCTATCAGTTCCTCTGCTCTTTCGGATCTTCTTAAAATCTGCGAAGGTAAGGACATTTCAGTTAATGTTATTTCAAAATCCGGCACAACAACTGAACCCGGTGTTGCTTTCCGCGTATTTAAAGAACTCCTTGAGAAAAAGTACGGCAAGCAGGAGGCCGCCAAGAGAATTTACATAACAACAGACAAGGCTCGCGGCAACCTCAAAAAGTTTGCCGATTCCAATGGATGTGAAACCTTTGTTATTCCTGACGATGTAGGCGGAAGATTCTCTGTTCTTACAGCCTGTGGACTTCTGCCTATAGCAGTTGCTGGTGCAGATATTGACGCAATTATGGCAGGCGCAAAGGAAGCGTATGATTCGCTCAAAGTTTGTGACATCACAAAGAATGACGCATACAAGTATGCTGTACTCAGAAATGTTTTGCTCGCAAAGGGCAAGGTTATGGAGATTATGGCCTGTTATGAGCCTTCATGGCAGTATATGAACGAATGGTGGAAGCAGCTGTACGGCGAGAGCGAGGGAAAAGACGGAAAGGGCATCTTCCCCGCTTCAGTTATTTACTCGACAGACCTGCACTCTCTCGGTCAGATAATACAGGAGGGTCAGAGAAATATTTTCGAAACAGTTATCGACATCAGAAAGTCTAATGATACGGTACTTATTCCTGATGACAGTGAAAATATCGACGGTATGAACTTTTTATCAGGCAAAGAGCTTCAGTTTGTAAACGAAAAGGCGTATCTTGGAACTCTCTTTGCTCATCTTGACGGCGGTGTACCCAACATTATTCTTGAGCTTGATTCAAGGAGCGAGAAAGATTACGGATATCTTGTATATTTCTTTGAACTTGCTTGTGCAATTTCAGGATATATACTTGGAGTTAATCCCTTTAATCAGCCCGGCGTTGAAGCATACAAAAAGAATATGTTTGCTCTTCTCGGAAAACCCGGAGATGAGAACACAGCAAGAAAAGCCGAACTCGATAAGCTCATGGCTAGCTTCTGATAAATTTGATACAAAAATGGCACCGACTCAAATCGGTGCCATAATTTTGTCATTTTATGCGAGATAGGGTTTTAAAGCTTCGGGAATCTTTTCAACCTCAACAGAAGCTGTGAGAGTGAAGTTAATCTTTTCTTTTTCAAGAAGAGGATTAATCTTTTCTACGAAAGTATCAAATCCCTCCATGTCATTCTTACAAATCTTGAGAGCAGAGTCAATAAAGAGATCTGTAATGTCATAGTTTGCAGCAAGGATACCGCAAATGAAACCATAGAGCTTTTCCCAGTCATCAACATCATAAGTTGTAGTGTCAATAAGTCTTGCCTTATGTGTGATTTCGTGCATAAGCTTTGTGCCCTGTTCTATACAAACAACACTGCCGTTTGCGTTGGTAGCAGCTGCGTTAACCATTTCGATAAGATGTTTTGTTTTTCCCGAACCTTTAAGTCCTGCGAAAATCTTGAGCATAGTAAATACCTCCGTGATGTAAATTGATAATTATTGTTATTATCTTGTGTAATATTGTACACCAATTTATGAGATTTGTCAATAATTTTATTATCAAAACCACAACTTTTGTACATTTAGACAAAATATTGTGAAAAAGTTTGTTAAATCCGATAAAAAAGCATATACATAAGAGAAAATTTATATTATTCCTCTTCTGTTGGAACTATCAGACCATACTCCCCGCCTTCTCTTGAATATACAAGATTAATCTCACCGGAGCCTATGTTTTTAAACATATAGAAGCTATGCCCAAGCAGATTCATCTGAAGCACCGCATCTTCTGGTGACATCTCTGTAAGAGTAAAATTCTTAACCTTGGTAATGTTGATTGCGTCCTCTTCAAAGTCATCAAGACTGCCATCGCTCATAAACTCTTCAAAAGCATTTTCTCTGAGTCTTTTAGCGAGCTTTGTCTTATTCTTTCTGATCTGACGCTCCAACAATTCCACAGCCTCATACAAAGCTGTTACTGCGTCCTCGTTCTCTTCTTCTGCTCTGAAAATAGTGCCCTTATAAAATATTGTGATTTCTATTCTTGCAAGAGTTCGTCTTGTACTGAGTGTTACATTGGCAACTACTTCTGATGGAAAAAATTTGTCGAGCTTTGAAATTTTGCGCTCGATGATTGCTCTCATCTTGTCAGATGTTTCGAACTTTCTGTTAGTGATAACCAACTTCATACTGTGCCTCCTGTGTTCCGCCTGAAATGAATATTTTCGGAGCTGAATTTTCAAGAAACAAGAAATATCTCATCTCTTGACTATATTATAACATAAAACTTGCATTTTGTAAAGGTTTTTTATGCAAAATATACATATTTTTTCAAAATAAATATTATATTACACAGAAATTCACTTTTTTTCAGATAACACAGCTCGCATGTCTTGTAACATGGCATCCTATATTGACTGCACACGGAAGACCTGCAATGTGAGTAGGATAATACTCAATATTCACAGCAAGAGCTGTTGTACTTCCTCCAAAGCCCTGAGGACCGATTCCGCTGCTGTTTATTCTGTCAAGAATCTTCTTTTCAAGCTGTGCATACTTTTCGTTGCTGTTTGCCACGCTGACATCACGACAAAGAGCAATTTTGGAAAGTAGTGCACAGTATTCAAAGTCTCCGCCGATACCAACGCCTACAACAACGGGAGGACACGGATTACTTCCTGCAGAAATCACAGTGTTTACAACAAAATCTGCAACATCATCAGGGGTGGCAGAAGGAGTAAACATTTTTATCGCGCTCATATTCTCACTGCCAAAGCCTTTAGGTGCTGCGGTAATCTTGATCTTGTCACCGTCAACTATCTTTGTATGTAAGACAGCCGGCGTGTTATCGTTTGTGTTTAATCTTTCAAAAAGAGGTTCCGACACTATTGATTTGCGAAGATAGCCCTGCTCATACGCAGCGCGTACGCCCTCGTTTACAGCTTTTTCGAGGCTGGCCCCCGTAAGTGATACCTCTTGCCCTATTTCAAGAAATACTACCGCCATGCCGGTATCCTGGCATATCGGAACATTAGTCTTGACCGATGCGTCACAGTTATCTATCATTTTGCCAAGAATACTTACAGCAATATCTTCTTGCTCAGTATCAATACTCTCTTTAATCTTTTCGGTAAGGCTTTGAGGCAACGAATAGTTTGCTTTTATAAAAAGCTCTGTAATCTTTTCAACAATAACCTTTGTGTCAATTTTTCTCATTTATATCTCCGTATCAATTCTCGGGTATGTCGCTGTTATAAACTTCTGAATTCGGGTCGTTATATCCGAGCTTGTCTTTCGCAAGTTCTTTTTTGAATTCATCAGTTCCGGCTCTGTCAAGCTGGTCCTGAAGTCTTTCTACCTCTATTCTGGCCTGTGTAAGCTGGTCATGAAGTTTGTCCGTGTTCTCTCTGAGTTCATTAAGCTCCATCTGCAACCTTAATGATGCAATTATAAGTATTACAACAATAGCGCAAATTGCGACAGCAACAAGTTTTGAGCCTTTTTTAAAATTCCTTTTCATATCAAATTAACCTTTTTCCAATATATTAAATCCAACTGCGGCAAGCCGCGTAAATTTCTTTTTTTCCTTATTATATTTATGCTCGCAGGAAGCCCTGACATATAGAGGCAGAAGCTTCTTGTACATAAAGCCTACTGCTCCCAACAAGCGATTCGCAGGATAAAGAATTAGCATGCAGGCTCTTTTTATGAGCACCAAAGCCAATTCAAACATCTTTTGAATAATAGGTCGCAAAAACTTTCCCGCAGTTTTTCTGTATAAGAATATTCCGCAGAAGAAAATAAAGAGATTGTACCACCTTATCTTGCCGTGATTATATTCAAGAGCAAAGAAAAACAAAATTAAAAAAAGCACGACCGTTAAAATAAAATCATCAAGTGCGCTGATAATCCTATTTTTACTGAAAAATATATTTTTGACAGCTAAAATGTCAAAAAATATACCGCCTATTAATCCCAGAACAGCCGAATAAACCACAAAGGGCAACTGATTTTCCATCAAAAACACATTGTCACTCATATGAGAATATCCTTTTTATAATACCCTTACGATATGATGCAGCTGTCTTTCCGACATACATAATCGTGTCAATCATGCCTTCGATAATAACATCTCCGGCGTCTGCACTGAAAGACGCAATCTTAAGACCGGTACCCTCAATGTTAAGCTGAGAATCGTTTATGTCAAGAATCACCGAAACCTCGTCAAAGCTGATAATCTCAGAAACGCCGGTTACGGTAAGACTTGACCTTTCTTTGAGCGAAATGTTGTGTATACGCTTTATATTCTTTGCACCGTCCATAGTAATTCTCCTTTCAGAGAATTATATGAAAATGCAGCGCAAAATATTCGTAAAGTCCTTTTTATTCAATCGCCTCATACATAGCTGAGGCGTCTTTTTTCTGAGCATACTCATTAATATCGGTAACTCTGACCTTTAGCACACGCTGACCGAAAGTCACAGTTATTTCGTCGCCGACCTTTACCTCATAAGATGCACGCTGTACCCTGCCATTGACAGATATGAGCGAGTTGTCACACGCTTCATTTGCAACGGTACGCCTTTTGATAATTCGCGAAACTTTTAAAAATTTATCTAATCTCATATCCTACCTAAACCAGTTTTTTCGACAAAAAACCACACGCCGGAAGGCATGTGGTTTTAAGCTGAATTTTATTTTGCCTTTGCTACGGCATCTTTGAGTGCCTGACCAGCTGTGAACTTGGGACGCTTAGTTGCAGGAACAACTTTCTTTTCGCCTGTTCTGGGAACTCTGGCGATCTTTTCTGCACACTGCTTAACGCTGAATGTACCGAAGCCAATGAGCTGAACCTTGTCGCCGCTCTTGAGAGCTTCTGTCATGGAATTAAAAACAGCGTTTACTGCGTTAGCAGCCTGTTCCTTTGTAAGTTTTGCATCTGCTGCAACCTTTGCAATCATTTGTGTCTTGTTCATGGGTGTATCTCCTTTATAAATTTTATGTTTATATTATAATCAATTAATTTCAAAAAAGCAACAATTTTAAGTTAAAAAAAGCCCAAATACTGTAAAAATTTACCAAAAAAATCAAAGATTTTTCATTTTTTCCCAAAAAGCGAGCATTTCGTTTACAGATAGTTCACAAAGGTCTCTTTTTTCTTTAGTTACAGCACTTTCCATCAATGCAAATCTTCTGATAAATTTCTCGTTTGCAAGGTATAGCGACTCCTCTGCGTTCACCTCTAATAGGCGCGCAACATTTGCAAAAGCAAAGAGTATGTCCCCTATTTCCTCCTGGATTTTTTCGTTATCTCCTGTAACTACAGCCTCTTTCAGTTCATTGAATTCCTCGTCTGCTTTCTCAAGTGCAGCGGATGCATCCTTATAGGTAAAACCGCACTTTGCCGCCTTACTTTGAATCTTACTGGCCCTCTGAAGTGATGGCATAGCTACAGATACTGAGCGAAGTGTGTCGGTGTGACTTTTCTGATGTTTTTCTTTCTTTTTGATTTCATCCCAATTTTTGAGCACCTGCTCCGAGGTTTCGGCATTGACATTCGAGAAAATATGCGGATGCCTGAGTATAAGCTTCTTGCAAACACCGTCTGCCACTTCGTTGATGTCAAAGCTACCCTCTTCTTTTGCTATCTGTGCGTGAAACACGACCTGCAAAAGGACATCCCCGAGCTCTTCTTTAAGTATCGCATCGTCACCGCTGTCTATACCCTCTATCGCCTCATAAGCCTCTTCAAGAAAATTGTTTCTAATAGACTTATGATCCTGTTCTCTGTCCCATGGACAACCGTTTTCTGCACGAAGAATTCTCATAATTTCGCAAAGGTCAGAGAAATCAAAACTATCTTTTTCCAAAAATTCTTTTACTTCCATTTAACTTAACAGATTTGCCTTTCTTAAAATTTTAATAATCTTTTCGGACTTTGGCAGCATTTTTATGTCCTGCTCAGCAAGAGCCTTTGTGGAAAGCAGCATAAGAATATATACAACACCTGCAACGCATATTGACAAAAGTGTGCCAATCTTGCTGTTTATTCTGTTATTAAGCAAGCTATACAGAGCGACACACGGAACAATACATACAACCGATGAGATAAAAGGTTTTAAGAATGTGCTCCTTATCTTTGGCAAATAACCCATATGCTTTGTCATAAAGTACATATTCAGGATCATAATCGTAAAATAGCAGGCCGCTGTACTAATTGCTGCACCGACCACATTTATCTCGGGTATGCCTATGAGTACATATGACAGAATAAGCTTCACTGCGATGCCGGAAACGGTAGAAATAATTGTCTTGTTCTGCAAATTATACGCCTGTAGCGCTGAATTTGTAACACCAATAAGACCGAGGAAGAATACCGCGAGCCCCATAACTGCAAGACAAGGGGCTGCAACCTGCGAGGTTGTCTTTGTCGTGCCCTCTATATACTCGGTACTGAAGAGAATCTGAAGAATAGGTCCTGCCATTGCAGAAAGCCCAAGAGCACACGGAAAAGCGACAATAGATGCCACCCTGAAAGTTGAGTCTAGAAGTGATTTAGCTTCTTCTTCCTGCTTCGCGCCAAAAAATCTTGACAACGCGGGAAGTGCGCTTATTGCAAAAGGTGATATAAGGTTTGTAGGCATATTAAAAAGTGTCAGCGCCTGTGAGGTATATGAGCCGTATGCGCTAACAGCATACGCATCCGAAAAGGCTCCCGAGGCGGTCATACGGCTTGTCACAAACCATGTGTCAATAATATTTGTAAACCCCATAATAGACGAAGCGAGAGTTATCGGGATAGATATTGCAACAAGCTCGGCCAAAAGACTCTTTGTCGGGCGCACAGCAAGTTCGAACTCAGGCTCAGTCGCCTCTGATACGCTATACATTCTTTTTATAAAAAAGGCATACATTGTCGAGGCAACAACACCTATTGTCACCCCAAGTATCACAAATGCAGCCACAATGTGTATTGGATAACCAAGTGAAGTAAAATACCAACCTGCAACAAGACCGATAAGAAGCTTACCAAGAGACTCTATAACCTGCGAAACGGCAGTGGGAGTCATGTTCTGAAGTCCCTGAAAATAGCCTCTGTACGCCGATGAAATGCATATAAAGAACAGCGTGGGCGCTATTGCGATAATCGCAATAGACGCATCCTGAAGCTCCTCACTTACAAGCACATCCCGCAAAGCAATCATTATTGCGGTACCAAACAGTCCCACGGTAAAGAAAAGCCAGTATGCAATCTTGAACACCTTGTTTACTTCCTTTACATTACCCCTTGCGTTGCTTGTAGCAATCATCCTTGATATGGCAACAGGAAGACCCGCGGTTGACACCATATAAAATGTAGTATAAATGCTGTACGCCGCATTAAAATATGCCATTCCCTCCGAACCAATTATGTTGGTCAGCGGTATCTTGAAAAAAGCTCCTATCAGCTTCACAAGAACTGTTGAAAACATAAGTATCACTGCGCCGTACATAAATGTCTGGCTTTTTTGTCTAGTCAAAATTACACCTACTTTGTTTCTTCGTAAAATTTGATTGTCTCTTCCCTGTTTTTATAAATATACCTGTCATAAGACAAATATTCATACGGATATTTTGGGTTATAAAGATTAAGTGAGCGCGCACGATTGCGTGATACGAGCTTTGTGGCAGCACCTGCTCCCACTGCAAAGACGGTAGAAAGCTCATCCATCATATAAATATTATATAGGCATATCTTTCCATCTCTTGCAAAACCGATGTTTTCAAAATTACCCGGAGTATTCTTCTGTCTGTAAATATAGTAAGGATCATATCCCCGGTTTGCAAGCGCAGATTTTGCATAATCAAGCATTCTTTCAATGTCGCATATGTCTGTGTCGCATCCTATGCCCGACAGCTTGAATTCGGCAGATTTTTTGAGAGAAAATGTGTGCACCGTAATATTTTCAGGAAAAAAATTCAGCACATCATCCACACTCTTGCAAAAGCTCTCATACGATTCTCCGGGAAGCCCTGCTATAAGGTCGGTGTTTATATTATCAAAACCTGCCGTGCGCGCCATATTCATCGCTCTTTTGTAATCTTCATAGGTGTGAGCCCTGCCCACAGACGCAAGTATGCTGTCGTTTGTAGTCTGGGTGTTAATACATATACGAGTAACGCCGCAGGACTTTAAAATTTTAAGTTTTGCTTCTGTTACCGTGTCGGGTCGCCCAAGCTCAAAAGTGAATTCCGAAAGAGAGGATATGTCGACACATTGTCTTATATGCCCGATAAGCGCGGCAAGCTCGCTCTCATTCAGCATGCCGGGCGTTCCTCCGCCCACATAAAGCGTTTTGAACGCCAGACCGAGGTCAGCTGCCATTGACGAGCAAAAGCTTAAATCAGCCTTGAGGCGGCTCACATAATCGGGCAACATAGAGATAAGTCTTTCGGTTGCATAAGATACAAAAGAACAGTATCTGCATTTTGTAGGGCAGAAAGGAATTCCTATATACAAGTTGCAATCACTGTCATTTGTTTTGTCGTATAGAGCCAGTTCATTTGCTGCAACATCAGCCGCAAGCTCTGCCTTGCTGCGTGATACTTTATAATACTTGCAAAGAATATCCTCAGTCTCGTCTTTGCTGTATCCTTTTAACATAAAACCAAGAGCAAAGCGCGCAGGTCTGACTCCAGTCATCATTCCCCACGGAGGCATATACCCTGTTATTTCGCAAAAAAGCGAAAGAAACAGCTCACCTGCAAAGCACTTTTCACAGTCTGTCTGTGCGATATAATAAGAAATCTCCCTTTCAAGACTTTTTTGCAAAAAAGTGCCGTTATCTGCAAAACTCATTTTCCCGGAAAGAATACCGTTTTTTCTCTCAAGTGATAAATCAAGCGTTTTATCGTTCTTGTCCTTGCCGAAGCTCTCACAGGGAAAATACAAAAGCGTCAGCGTCTGAAGATAATGCTCACTGAGACTTGTTCCGATATTTGTAAGAATTATTTTCATACCTTAAGGTCGTTTGTGTCAAGCAGAATTGTCACAGGTCCGTCGTTGAGCAATGAAACCTTCATATCCGCTCCAAATATGCCACACTCTACACTGAGTTTGTATTCATCCTTGAGGTAGCATACAAATTTTTCATAAAGGGGTTTTGCAATATCCGGCTTTGCTGCCGACAGAAAATCCGGTCTGTTGCCGTGTCTGCAATTTGCGTACAAAGTAAACTGTGAAATGACAAGAACGCTGTATGGGTTGTCTATATTCTGAAAATCAAGAAGCGAAAGATTCATTCTTTCGTTCTCATCCTCAAAGATTCTCATTTTTGCAATCTTGTCTGCCAGAGCCCTCATGTGAGCTTCGGTATCATCGGCCGTTACGCCTAAAAGTACAAGAAAACCGTTTCCGATTTTACCGACAACATTACCGTCAACCGTAACAGACGCGCTTGTTACTCTCTGAATTACTGCTTTCATAAATCTTTCCTTTTACTGTTATTAGGAAAAGCCTCTTGTAACATCCATAATATCAGAAAGGCTTCTGATTCTTCCAAGGATGGTATTTACATGAGTTGTGTTCTTACAAGTAATGTTTATTGTTATCATAAGAACATCTTTTCCCTGTATTACCTTTGAATTGAGTGAATTTACCGGCACTTTCATATCCCCGAGCATTTTTGAAAGCTCAACGATAACAGAAAGTGAATTTCTTGCGTAAATCTGCAGAATTGTCTCAAATCCCTGCTCATTGTTACTCTGAGCTATCGAGTACTGAGACCAGTGTACACTTACCCATCTGTCTGCTTCTTCGGGGCTGTTTTTGCCTGAAACGGCATTAGGACAGTTGGTCTTGTGAACCGACACACCAAAGCCTCTGGTGATATAACCTATAATGCTGTCGCCGGGAAGCGGATTACAGCAACGGGCAAATCTTATCTGACAGTTATCTATGTCATCAACGATAATTGTCTGATTCAGCTTCTTGACGCGCTTTTTAACATTTTCCTGCTGATACTGCACATCATAGCTGGCTGTATCGTTAGACACTGTTTCAGATTCCTCGACCTTTACCACTCTGTCAAACTCATCTCTGAGTTTTGGCAGCAGTTTTGACATTGACATACCGCCAAAGCCAAGACTGTTATACAGGTCGTCAACATCAGCCATGCCTATGCGCTTTGAAACATTGGCAATAATTTCGGTCTTCTGCTGTTCTGTATATGCTCTGCCGAAGCTCTTAAGCTCTCTTTCGATAATTGCTTTGCCCTCGACAATGTTTTCTGTGCGTTTTTCTTTCTTGTACCACTGACGGATTTTATTTTTAGCTTCGCTTGTCCGTACAATTTTGAGCCAGTCCTTGCTGGGACCTTTTGGCGAGGACGAGGTGATTACTTCGACAATCTGTCCTGTCTGCAGCACAGTGTCGATTGGAACTATCATGCCGTTAACCTTGGCTCCGGTCATACGATTGCCCACCTCACTGTGGATGGCGAAAGCAAAGTCAATGGCAGTAGAGCCGTTCTGAAGATTGATTACATCTCCCTTGGGAGTGAAAACAAATATTTCATCCTCAAAAATATCAATCTTAAGAGGCTTTAAGAATTCTTCGTTGTCAGCGTCACCCTTTTCGGTTTCAACAAGGGTGCGTATCCACTGGAGCTTTTCGGCAATATTCTCTTTATCCACATCACCCGACTTGTATTTCCAGTGTGCAGCAACACCGTATTCTGCGATAGTGTGCATTTCCCATGTTCTAATTTGCACTTCAAACGGTATACCGTGTCTGCCGATGACAGTAGTATGAAGTGAACGGTACATATTCGGTTTAGGGGTCGAGATATAGTCCTTAAAGCGACCGGGAATGAGATTGAACATCTCGTGTATAATGCCGAGAACAGTATAACACTCAAGCTCGGTATCAACAATAATTCTTATCGCATAAAAATCAAATATCTCATCAAAGCTCTTGCCCTGATTAAACATTTTCTTGTAAATACTGAAAATAGACTTAACGCGTCCAGACATAGAGTATTTAAAGCCCTCTGCACCAAGCTTTTCTGCAACCTTATTTTGTGCGTGCTCAAGGAAATCGCGGTTTTCACCGTAACGGTGCTCGACCTCCTTTTTTACTTCGTCATAGCCAATTGGGTCAAGATACTTAAGAGCGAGATTTTCAAGTTCGCCCTTGATTTTCTGAATACCGAGGCGGTGAGCCAACGGTGCATACACATGCATTGTTTCGAGCGCAATAGAGCGCTGCTTTTCTTCAGGCTGTGCAGATAGCGTGCGCATATTGTGAAGCCTGTCGGCAAGCTTTATAAAAATCACGCGAATATCCTTGGACATAGCAAGGAACATCTTGCGCAGATTTTCTACGCTTTCCTCTTCCCTGTTTTCAAACTGAATGTCAACAAGCTTTGTAACGCCGTCAACAAGCTCGTAAACTTCATTGGAAAAGAGCTTTCTTATAGTGTTGCTGTCAGTCTTTTCCTTGCAGTCCTCAAGTGTATCATGCAATAGTGCCGCACAGACAGAATCGGTGTCAAGCTCAAGCTGAGCAACTATAATTGCAACGGCTACCGGATGAGAAATATATGGTTCTCCTGACTTTCTCATCTGTCCGTCGTGCATCTCATTGGCATAGTCATATGCCTTTTTAATCTTATCAAAATCGTATAATGAGCTGATTTCTTTCAACTTGTCATACAGTTGCGAATAATAATCCATACTACTCTCCAAACAGCTATTTGTATCAGTGAAGCCCTCTGAGGCTTCTCAGCAATCTTGAATTTTCAAGAACTACCTTGTTTTCTACATTTTTTATAACAACATCACAATCGTTAAGTCCGCTGCGCTCAAGCTCTATAAGCCCCATTTCATAAAAAACATCGAGAATTATGTTAAGCATACATGGGGTGACATTCATAGAAAACTCGTCCGAAACAGAGCGCGCGGTCTTATACACATCTACATACTTTGTGTCCTTGAGCTTAGCTCTGAGATAAATAAATACCGCTTTAAAATTCTGCATATCCGGCAGATTGTCCTTGCTTATAATAAACGACGAAATGGCCACAAGGTATTCCTTGGCTTGCTTGTTAATGTAAGTAAGAATCCGCTCGGACAGCTTTATATCACGAACATTAAGCTGTGCGTTCCTTGATCCCTTATACTCATTAATCTCAAGGTTAAAAGCAACATCAACGGTAAAACCCTCCAGGAATCTGAAATTTTCGGGCGACATATTGAAGTATACAGCCGAAAACTTTTTTCCGTCCTTTGACAGGACAAGCTTTAAGTGCTTGTTTGCTCCGATGGGCACTACAGAATCAACTCTTGCATCTTTTAGAACAAAGACAGGAGCAGCGTTTCCAAGACCGAAAGGCTCCAACAAGCTGAGTGCTGAGGCAGTTTCGATATCTATCTCATCCGCAGAAAGCTCACAATCAATATTTATACACGACTGTCTCATTTCATCGTTTAAAATGTCCTGAGCATAGTAGTTAATTGCATCATTGAAATCCTCAAGACTTTCCTGCGAAAGACTAAGACCTGCAGCAAGCTCGTGACCACCGTATTTGAGAAGATATTCCTTGCAGTTTGAAAAAGCTTCATTGATATTAAAGCCTTTTATACTTCTTGCAGAGCCTTTTCCGATACCATCCTTAAATGTGATGAGGACACTAGGCAGTCTGTATTTTTCTGTAATTCTGGAAGCCACGATTCCTGTGACTCCCTGATGCCACTTTTCTGACGACAGAACAATTACCTTTGTTTTTTCAAGGTTAATATTTTCAGAAATCTGCTTTTCAGCATCAAGTAAAATCTCATTTTCTATATTCTGACGCTGCTTGTTCAGTGTACAGAGTATATCGGCAAGCGACTCTGCTATTTCAGCGGTTTGAGTAATAAGAAGCTCCGCGGCATTCTTAACATCGCCTATTCTGCCTGCAGCATTAAGTCTCGGAGCAAGAGCAAAAGATACTAATGAGGACGGTATCTTTTTATTCTTTTCAAGATACTCGGGACAAGCTGCTTTAATAAGTGTTCTTATACCTAGGTTCTTTGTGTTTTTTATGCACTTAAGTCCGTGGCAAACTATTCTGCGGTTTTCTCCGACAAGGGGCATAACATCGGCAAGTGTGCCTACCGAAACAAGGTCAATATACTTATCGCAAACTGCTGGAAGATTTTCCTCCCCCTCAAGAGCGCAGATAAGTTTGAACACAACACCCACTCCGGCAAGCTCGCGGAAAGAAAATTCATTGTCGCTTCGCTGCGGATTTACAACAGCATAGGCAGCCTCGGGAAGTTCCTCGCGGCATTCGTGGTGGTCTGTAATGACAACATCTATTTGCTTTTCCTTAGCATATTCTGTCTCAGCGCTCGCTGTAACACCTGTGTCTACTGTAATAATGAGCTGTATGCCGGCAGCTGCAAATTTATCTATAGCAGCAGTGTTGAGTCCATATCCTTCCGAGAGTCTTTCGGGTATATAATAGCATACATTTGCGCCCTGCTC
Organism: Eubacteriales bacterium; assembly: GCA_045580005.1. Lineage (GTDB taxonomy): Bacteria > Bacillota > Clostridia > Oscillospirales > CAG-382 > UMGS1052. The sequence goes on from JAZNMZ010000009.1 coordinate 63,529, forward strand.
TCTGAGATAAAGATAAAGAGTGGCAACAGAGGTAATGCCGTCGACATCATAGTCGCCGTATATCAGAATTCTCTCACGACCCGTAATAGCCTTATTTACCCTATTTACAGCCTTATCCATATCCTTAAGCAAAAACGGATCTATAAAGGAGTAATCATCAGCACTGAGAAAATCCTGCACCTTGCTCTGCGTATCAAAGCCTCTTGTTACAAGAAGTTTTGCAACAAGTTCGGGGATGTCGAACTTTTGTGAAATGACTCCAGAAATATCATTATCGGTTGTCAGGATATTCCATTTTTTCTCATCTTGTAGTTTAATTCTCATATCTATTCTAAATTCAGAAAATCAGTTTTCCGGGTCCTCTCCTAATATTTTTGTAATTTCGATATTCGTGCTTTTTGAAAGCCTCTTGTTCAGCGAAAAGCTGATAATAAGTGCAGAAAGTATAAAAACTGTCGCACACACGATGTAACAGACGGTATTATTGTCAGTAAAATATCGGGTGACAAAATAAGAAACAAAAGAAAGAATTATCGGAAGCACAAATACACAAAAACTGATACCGAGTATCAAAGAGCTGTCGGAGATAATCTCAACAGTATCTCCCGGTTTTGCCCCGACGGTATTTTTCGCAAGCGACACAACATGCTCACAGCCATGAGCTCCAGTGCCGCAAACAGCCTTTTGCTTACAACTTTCACAAGCAGACCTGCGTACTACGCTTATTGTAGCAAAACCTCCGTTTGTTGAAATAACCTTACCTGTATTTTTCATCAATTTACCTCAAAGCTTATATCTGGAAATAAATTCAATAGCACATTTGATGCCATCAACTGCGGCACTTGTAATGCCTCCTGCATAGCCTGCCCCCTCGCCACACGGGTATATACCATCATAGTGAGGAGCCTGAAATTTATCATTTCTGACAATTCTGACAGGAGATGATGTTCTCGTCTCGGGTCCTGTGATAATTGTGCTGTCGGCAGAAAAGCCCTCTATACGACTGTTGAAGCTCGCAAATCCGTCTTTCAGCATCTCAGTAATGTAGCCCGGAAAAATCTCTGCTATATTGCAGCGAGAGATTTTCCCTGTATATGTTGGCAGGACATCAGTGGACAAGGAATTCTTTGTAGTACCCAAGAAATCGCCCATTGTCTGGTATGGCGCACTGCCGTCGTCGCCGGCAAGGCGAAAAGCAGCATTTTCTATCCTTTGTTGGTATTGAATTGCACCAAATACACTTGAGCCGTAGTCTTTTTCCAAAACAGATACGGCAATGGCAGAATTTGCATTCTTTCCGTCACGAGCAGAATAACTCATGCCGTTTGTTACAATCTCTCCATCAGCTGACGCAGAGGCAACAACAGTTCCTCCAGGACACATACAAAAAGAATACACAGCCCTGTCGCCCACTCTTTTTGAAAGTGCGTATTCGCCCTGAGGCAAAGCGGGATTCAGGTATTCTTTACCGTAAAGAGCCTTATTAATGTTTTCCTGAAGATGTTCTACCCGAACACCCACAGAAAAGGCTTTTGGACGGATGTCAAAGCCGCCCTTCATAAGCATCTCAAAACTATCCCTCGCGCTGTGTCCAAGTGCGAGAAATACACTTTTTGCAGTGAAATCACCTTTTGTCGTGCGAACAGCGTTCAGTCTGCCTGCACTATCAAACAAGAAGCCTGATAGAGTAGTATTGAAGTGCACCTCGCCACCGAGCGAAATTATTTCATTTCTCATGTTCTTTACAATAATTCTAAGCTTATCGGTGCCGATATGGGGCTTTGCGTTTGTAAGAATATCACGGTCAGCACCGAATCTGTAGAATGTATCAAGAACAAAGCTACAGTATCTGTTGTTGATTCTTGTTAGCAGCTTGCCGTCAGAAAAAGTGCCTGCACCTCCCTCGCCGAACTGAACATTAGAGTGTGGATTGAGATTGCCTTTTTCCCAGTACTCGCTCACACTTTTCGCTCTTGAATCAACATCCTCACCGCGCTCAAGCACGATCGGTCTGAATCCCGCCCTCGCAAGGACGAGAGCACAGAACATTCCGCACGGCCCGAACCCTGCAACAACAGGACGAAAGTCGGCTCTTTCTGTGCCGTATTCATACTCAAGACCGATTTCGTCCAACACGGCAAAACCGTTCTTTTTACAGCACTCATACAACCTATCAAGCTGCTTTATGTCAAAGGTGACAAAGTCGGTGCTTATAAGTACCGAATACACAAAGCAAATCTCGTCCTTTTTGCGCGCGTCTACCGACTTCTTATACACCGACAGATCTTTATCTTCAAAATCAAGAGGAATATGTGATTTTACAGCTAACTTTCTAGCCTTATATATAGCCGCAAGGTCATGATCTGCAAAGCTGCCGGTAAGCGGTACTTTTATATTGCGTATGACAATACCCTTAATTGCGCTCATTGTGCAGTACCCGCACCGACTATTTCAATCTCAACAGTGCGCGATGTATGATTCTTTAAGAAAATATTCTTTTTCCGAGTTGAAATAACAGCAAGATATTGGTTGCTGTCGCCCACTCTCTCGTCTCCGTTCAGTTGTACCTCGACATCAATATCAGAAGCATGAATATTCTGAACTACTTCAGCAGGACCGCATACCATAACACTCAGCTGTGTTTTGATATCGGCCGATACTCCGTCTTTGCTGCCTTTTATAGCAATGTCGCCGTTAGGGATAATAATCTCTTTTTCTGTGTAGCCGGGGATGGTAACAGTAACATCGCGCTTATCCTGCGCAGCATATGCCTGACCGGGTATAGAAAGTGCCGATTTAAGGTGAAGTATGCCCTCTATCTGAGTTTCATCTATTGGCTCGGTAGCGATATATTCAATATTGTTCAGAAGATCGGGATCGCCCTTGAGTATAATTGTTGGAGGAAGAATATTACATTCAATATATTCTTCGTCAAAATACCCATGCTTATATTTTGCAACAATTGGAAACTCCTTTTCCATCGTAACAACAACCTCAACATCAAGCTCTGAAGGCTCAGTCTTAATATACGGACTCGAGACAATTTCGCCGTTTGCGTCGACAAGCTCTATCTTCTGCCGTACTTTCACTGATTTTTCTATATTGTCAAGCTCAAGTGTAACCCTTGCCTTTTCAATCTTGTTGATATACTGTGTTGGTCCCTCAACAAGAATCTCAGGCACAGCAGGTCTGAGCTCATCTATTGACAGTTTTTCACTCTTGACAATACCAGTATACTCAATGTCAATATCAGCAACAGCCTTGGTAATTGTTTTATCTACATAGACAACAAGACTGGCGGGATTCTTGACTATTACGCTGGCGTTGGAAACGGGACTGACATACACATCAAGCGTGTATGTTCCTGCTTTTGTAATATCAGATAAATCAACATACGCATAAAGATCCTGCGCCTTAATTTTGTTGATTTCGCTCCTCTTTCCCGAAAGAACAACCTCGGCATAAGCGCCATATCCAGACAAAACAGAAAGATTGTTTCCGATGTTTGAAGCGTTTTCAAGAGAAATCGGAACGGTAAATGTGTTTTCGAATGTAGGCGATTCTGCGCCGATTACATAAAACCAGAGACAGATAGCCGCGAAGACACACATAATCTTTGCGCCAAGGTCGTTCATAAATCTGCGTGAAAACTTTGCGTCCTTGCTTTCGTTTGAAACCTTATAGCTCGGCTGCGAGCTGTTCTTACCAAAAAACTTTTTAATTCTTTCTATCAAAGCTCGTCACCGTCCTTTTCTACTATTTCAACACTTATATCACCGTTTTTCTGATTGTTTTCATCGTTAAGTAACAGTTCAACAAGCTCATTTTTAAGACTTGTACTATCAAAATTCCTTGTCAGATGTCCATCAAGTGCTATAGATATTGTTCCTGTTTCCTCCGAAACAATAATTACAACAGCATCAGAATTTTCACTCATACCGATACCCGCTCTGTGACGGGTACCAAGGTCCTTGATTATCTCAGAGTTCATCGAAAGGGGCAAAAAACAGCCAGCAGAGTAAAGACGGTTATTTCTGATAATAAGTGCACCGTCATGCAAAGGCGCCTTATTGAAGAAAATATTCTTGATCATTGATGCACCCGGAAAAGCATCAATAACAGTTCCGGTTTTTATAACATCGCCCAGCTTTGTTGTGCGCTCAAAAATTATAAGTGCTCCGGTCTTTTCTGCCGAAAGGTCTGACACTGCAGAAACGACAGCGTCTATACAGTCGGATGTACGGGTATATGTATTTTCCTTTTTAAGGCTTTTCACAAAAAAGGACTGACCACCCATCTTCTCCAGGAACGAGCGAAGTTCGGACTGAAATAGAATAATTACACCAATTATTCCCGCCTGAACTATGTTATCAATAAGAAAACTCAAAACCTGCATTCCAAAAAGGTTACTTATAACCATTACGAGAATAACAAAGAGAATGCCTATAGCGAGCTTACCTGCGCGTCTGTCGCGTACAAATCGGTATATATAATAAAAAATAACCGAAACAATGATTATATCAAGAACATCAAATACTCCGATATGAGATAGCTGTGTAAAGATTGTAGCTATTGCGTCAGATAAAACTTTCACAGATTATTCCTCCTTTACGAGTTTTGTGCTTACCTCGCCTGTACGCAAAATCCCTGTTGTGCCGTTGTCATACTGTACATACAGTGAGGCGTTGTCATCGATTCCTATTGCTTTTGCTTTTATTTGCTCGTCGCCGCTGATAATGTAAATATCTTTTCCGATAAGTATTGAGCGCTGTCTGTACTCGTCAAGCATAAGCTCGTGACTCTTCTTATCTGTAACTGACAAGTACTTTTCAAGATTGTTTATAATCTCTGCAGCAAGCTTGTTTCTGGAAAAATCAATTACGCAGAAATCTGAAATTGATGAGGCAATATCCCTGACATCGCTCGAGAAGTCAGACGGTTTTGTTGTAACATTTACCCCTATGCCGAGGACGATGTAGTCGCTCTTACCCTTGTTCACAACTCGCTCTGCAAGTATTCCGCATACTTTTTTATCATCGCAGTAGATATCGTTAACCCACTTTATTCCTATATTTTCAAGTCCTGTAAGCTCCTTTAGCGCACTTGTGACAGCAAGAGCCGCGCGCACTGTTATGTAATCTGCATTCTTTGTATAAACACGATCTTTTAAAAGGATACTCATATAAAGACCGCCGTTTGGTGAAATAAACACCTTTCCAAGTCTGCCGCGTCCTGCATGCTGAGTCTCGGAAATCATTACGAAACCGTTATCGAGCACTTCTGCATTATCTTTTATGTACTGGTTTGTCGAACCGATAACCCGAACAACACCGATTGTCGAGCCCAACGACTCCGTATTAAGATAAGACGAAATACCTGCTATTGACAAAGGAACTTTTGCTAACGGTCTGTGTCTTTTGCTTGCTGTCATATTTTCACCTCACTGTAAAAACTATATATGGGACTATACTCCCGGGATGTTCATATCAAAATCAATAATTCTAGAGAGTATGAAGTTTGAAACATACATTCCCTCGGGAGAAAATGCGTAGCCCTTTTTTGTTCGGATAACATGTCCCGAATTTATATATGGTCTGAGTTTCTGATAGTAAACAGAGTCAAAATCTCTGCCAAAAAGTTTGTAAAACTGCTCACAATCTATACCGTCGCTGAGTCTGAATCTCAGCATTACATATTCTGCAATCCTTGCCGAATGCGGAATGTCGATTATCTCATCAACAATGCTCTCGGAGGATATGCCTTTGAAAGAATCTATATAGAGCTTTATGTCCTTTTTAAAGGAGAATCTCTTGCCTGCAAAATATGAGTGCGCTGACGGGCCTATTCCAAGATATTCATCGCTGTTCCAATACTTGAAATTGTGTCTGCAATACTTATTTTTCTTAGCAAAATTAGAAATCTCGTAGTGATGATAGCCATTAGCAATCATAATCTGCCTTGAGGCAAAGTACATCTCGCTTTCGCTGTCCTCGTCAGGCAGGTTAAGAGTGTTTCTCATCTCAAAAAAAGGAGTCCCCTCTTCTATCTTAAGTCCGTAAAACGAAATGTGTTCGGCTCCCAGCTTGAATGCATAGTTAAGACTTTGAACAAGTGATGCCATGTTTTGTCCTGGAAGTCCAAACATAATATCAAGATTTATATTGTCAAAGCCAGCTTTTCTCGCTAGAGCGAACGCCCTTACCGAATCGGCAGCCGAATGTATTCTTCCGCAGACCTTGAGGTCATCGTTTACAAAGCTCTGTACGCCGAGGCTGAGTCTGTTGATTCCAACCTTTTTGTAAAGCTTTAGTTTCTTTTCGTCCAGAGTACCGGGGTTTGCTTCTATTGTCACCTCAGCACTTTTTACGACATTGAAGTCAGAATATATTCGTTTAAAAAGCGCCGCAGTCTGCTTTTCGCCGAGAAGTGACGGTGTTCCTCCTCCGATAAACACAGTGTCAACTGCATAGTTTGAAGCCTGGGACTTATATTCGTCAAGCTGAAGCATAAGCGCATTTAGATATTCCTGTTTAGTAAGCTCGCCCACTGCAGGCAAAGAATAGAAATCGCAGTAACTGCACTTCCTTGCGCAAAAAGGAATATGGATATAAAGTCCGAGCTTTTTCATATTTATGCAATCCTTTCTCAAAAATTAGTCTTCATCAAACTTGAGCACCGCCATAAATGCTTCCTGGGGCACCTCTACGCTTCCGAGAGAGCGCATGCGCTTTTTACCCTCTTTCTGCTTTTCAAGCAGCTTCTTCTTTCTAGTAATATCGCCGCCGTAGCACTTTGCGAGAACATCCTTACGCAGAGCTCTTACTGTTTCTCTTGCGATAATCTTGGAGCCTATTGCCGCCTGAACGGGGATTTCAAAAAGCTGACGCGGAATATTTTCCTTTAGCTTTTCAACAATCTTACGCGCTCTGCCGTATGCCTTGTCGGTATGAACGATAAACGACAGTGCATCAACCATATCTCCGTTGAGAAGAATGTCGAGCTTTACAAGCGACGACTGGCGGTATCCGGCAAGCTCATAATCAAGTGAAGCATATCCTTTGCTTCTCGATTTGAGTGCGTCAAAGAAATCATAAACTATCTCGTTAAGCGGAAGTGTGTAGTGAAGCTCAGCGCGCGTAGAGTCAAGATACTTCATATCCTTATACTCGCCGCGTCTGTCTTGACAAAGCTCCATAATACTGCCCACATACTCGGTAGGCGTGATAATGCTTGCCTTAACAATAGGCTCGCTTACATACTCACACGAGTCAGATCCAGGGAAATTAGCAGGATTGTCAATAAAATATTCACTTCCGTCGTGCTTTGTGACTTTATAAATAACGCTTGGAGCTGTCGTGATAAGATCAAGATTGAATTCTCTCTCTAGGCGTTCCTCAATAACCTCCATGTGCAAGAGTCCCAAAAATCCGCATCTGAAGCCAAAGCCGAGAGCTGTTGATGTTTCAGGTTCAAATATCAGCGATGCATCGTTGAGACAGAGCTTTTCAAGTGCGTCTCTGAGATCACCGTATCGTGCGCCGTCTGCAGGATATATACCGCTGAAAACAACCGGCAAAGCCTGCTTGAAGCCCGCCAAAGGCTCGTCGCAAGGATTGGTATCAAGAGTGACTGTGTCGCCAACTCTTGTATCAGATACTGTCTTGATTGCGGCAGTTATATATCCAACTTCACCTGCCGAAATGCTGTCAGCCTTTTCAAGACCGAAAGGTCTTAGATATCCAACCTCGTTTACCTCGTAGGTAATGCCGTTTGACATGAGACGAATAACATCCCCTGAGCGCACCTTACCATCAAATATTCTGATATATACAACAACACCCCTGTATGAGTCGTAGTATGAATCAAATATGAGGGCTCTGAGTGGCTTTGCAGTGTCTCCCTTGGGCGCAGGGATGCTCTTTACGACCTGTTCGAGCACTTTATCTATATTTACACCCGCTTTTGCAGAAACACAAGGAGCTTCGTCTGCAGGGATGCCGACTATATCCTCAATATCGTTCTTGACTCTCTCGGGGTCGGCAGACGGCAGGTCAATCTTGTTGATAACCGGAACAATCTCAAGGTCGTTGTCAAAAGCAAGATATGCGTTTGCCATAGTCTGAGCCTCAACACCCTGTGTCGCATCAACAACCAACAATGCACCCTCGCACGCCTGAAGCGAACGCGATACCTCATAATTGAAGTCGACATGACCGGGAGTGTCAATAAGATTAAAGGTATATTCCTTGCCCTCATAAGTATAGTTGAGCTTTACTGCACGAGCCTTGATAGTAATGCCTCTTTCTCTCTCAAGGTCCATATTGTCGAGAAGCTGTGCTTCCATTTCTCTCTTCTGTACGGTATCTGTAAGCTCAAGTATCCTGTCGGCAAGAGTAGACTTACCGTGATCTATATGAGCAATTATACAAAAGTTTCTGATATGCGATAGTTCGTTTGACATAAATTTAGCCTTTCGTAAGGAGTGATAGTGCTCAAGTATCGGCTGAAAGAAAAATAGTAATACTTCTCATGATAGCCTATGATCTTGTATCTATATAATTATATAACAAAACACTCGTATAATCAAGAGAAATATGCAAAATTTAAGCAATATTTTTATATTTTTTTATATTTCTATTGAATAGATGTCTATTTTGATTTATAATATAGTAAGTAAAGATAAAAAACGACAAAACAAGGAACACAGATGGAAAAAATATACTATTTTGACAATGCAGCCACAACAAAGGTGTCAGACTCCGCAGCGAGCGAAGCTGTGCGTATTATGACGGAATTGTACGGAAATCCGTCATCTGTTCACGATTTCGGATACGAAGCCGAAAAGGTTCTCAAATCCTCAAGAAAGATACTGCTCGAAACGATAGGTTCTGACGACAGAAAAGACGACTTTATATTCACTTCAGGTGGTACTGAGGCAAACAATCTTGCAATCCTCGGCACGCTCAAATTAAGACAACGCTTGGGCAAGACAGTAATATTTTCAGATTCCGAGCATGCATCGGTCTATACCCTGTCAAGAAAGCTCGCAGATAGCGGCTACACAGTTAAGTATATCCCCACCAAGGGCGGTGCGCTTGACTTTGATTTTTGCGAGCAGGAATTTAACGATGATGTCGTGCTTATATCATGTATGTATGTCAACAACGAAACAGGCGCAAAATACGACCTGAAAAAGTTAAACCAATATCGCCAGAGACTCTGTCCCGAAGCAATTTTTCATTCAGACTGCGTGCAGGCGTTTACAAAAGTAAAGGATCCTCTTTGCGAAACCGGCGCAGACCTCATCTCTGTCAGCGGTCACAAAATTCACGCTCCAAAGGGCGTCGGCGGACTTTATATCAAATCAGGGGTGCGTATTTCAAATATCATCTACGGCGGCGGCCAGGAAAAGAATATCCGCTCAGGCACAGAAGCCCTTCCCCTCATTGCTGCCTTTTCAAAGGCTGTTAAGGAAACAGACACTTCCGCCAACTACTCATATGTCGAAAAACTGAGGGAATACCTTTTAAACTCTGTTGCAAGAAAGCTACCTGAGCTTACGGTTAATATACCTGCAGATTCTTCCCCATATGTTGTTTCTCTCACACTTCCCGCCATAAAAAGCGAGGTTATGCTCAGACACCTGTCAAGCAAAAACATCTATATTTCCGCAGGCTCAGCCTGCTCGTCAAAGCACCGCGAGAACAGGGTTCTCGCAGCATACGGATTGAACACAAAACAAGCCGACACCACTGTCAGAATCAGTTTTTCCGAATATAATACAAAAGATGAAATTGATATTCTGACAGAGGAAATACGAATCGGCACAGACACTCTTGTCTCTATGAAATAACAGCTACTTTGGGAGAAAATCATGAACATACAAGGCATAAAAACAGTTTTATCAGATGAACTTATCAGAGAATGCATAAAGCAAAACTCCGAAATCTCTCACCTTGCCTATGACTCTAGAAAAGCGGAGAGAGACGGAGCATTTGTCTGTCTCAAGGGCGCCCTCAGCGATGGCCACAAGTATATCTTAAACTGCGCCGAAAAGGGCGTTTCACTCATTGTAATGCAGGACGAAAAGATATATGAGCAATGGCTGAAAGACGATCGTGAATTCAGCATACTTCTCGTAAAAGATACAAGAAAAGCTCTTGCGCTGATCTCGGCAGCGTTCTTCGGATATCCTGCCAAAAATCTCTTTGTAATAGGCCTTACAGGCACTAAAGGAAAAACAAGCACAACCTTTATGACAAAAGCCATTCTTGAGAGGAGTGGAAAGAAAGTCGGAATTATAGGAACAACCGGAATATATTACGCTAACAAATACGAATATATTGACAACTCCACTCCTGAGAGCTATGAGATACACAGACTCTTTTCGTGCATGATCGAGGAGGGGGTCGACACTGTACTTATAGAAGTTTCCTCGCAGGCGCTCATGATGCACAGAACATACGGAATTAGCTTTGATATAGGCGTTTTCACCAATCTATCCCCAGACCATATCGGAGAAAACGAGCACTCAAGCTTTGAGGAATACAAGGAGTGTAAGGGCATTCTTTTTACTCAAAGTAAAAAAGCAATCATAAATGACGATTCAAACTATATTGACTATTATAAAAGTATTATAGACAACAGCGGAATTGAATGTATAACCTATTCAGCAAAGAATAAAAATGCGGATTTTTATGCCTATAACATACGATTTGAAATGACCCCTGAGCTTTCGACAAGATTTAACATCAAAGGCTATGGTGAGATGTTTACAAATGTGCCGGGAGAATTTTCTGTATACAACTGCCTTGTTTCAACTGCAATCGCGCTCTGCTGCGGGGCACCTTTTACTGATGCAGTAAAAGCTCTCAGCGATGTTCATGTTTTTGGCAGGGTCGAGCCTGTAAAACATCCGAAATGCTCTTTTTCGGTACTTATAGACTATGCTCACAATGCGCTGAGTCTTGAAAGTCTATACAAATCGATTATGATTTACTCTCCCAAAAACATATATTGCGTTTTCGGCTGCGGTGGTAACCGTTCCAAGCTCAGACGCTATGACATGGGAGAGATATCAGGTAAATATGCAACATTGTCTGTTCTCACCTCTGACAACCCAAGAACAGAAACGGTGGAGGCTATTATTGATGACATACTGGTCGGAATGAACAAGTCAGGCGGCAAGTATACCGTTATCAAAGACCGACGCGAAGCAATCAGATACGCGCTGTCTATTTCGAACCCAGGCGATATTGTGCTGATTGTAGGAAAAGGTAATCAGCTTTATGAAGAAATCGGACATGAAAAAATATATTTCAACGAACGAGAGGTTGTAAAAGAGTATTTTGATGAGCGATAAAAACAAGTACAGCAAGTTTAACAAGCTTCTTTTCCCTGTCACATTACTTGACAACAAAGGAAAAATAATTTACAAAAACAGCGTTGCCTCAAAATACAAATGCTTCAGAATAGGAGTAAGCGCCGACAGGGTTTTTACCCAAAACTCTTTAAAGGATTTTAATAAGCTTCTTGAAGACGGTACATCCTGTGTGCTTTTGTGCAATTCCAAGTCCTATCTCACATACGCTGTTGCCTTCAGATATGATAAAGACGCCTTTGCTGTCTTTTATATTATGAATTCTACCATATACAGAAGTATTATGAATGTGTATAAGGATGCATCTGCGTTACATATAAAATCCATTAACGACAGTGTTATAAAAATGTACCGCGAGATGTGCGACAATATAGATGACAATACGCTTCAGAAGACTGACAGAATTCTCAAAATCAACTCGCTGAAGTTTGAGCGGGCAAACAGGCACTTCAGCATAATTATCAACTCACTCACAAAACTTATCACAGATTATTCGCTTGTAAACATAAACAAGATTACAACAGAGATCATAGCGTACATAGACGAAACGGTGGCATCCCAGGGATACAAAGCAAATACAAGGTACTCTTCCGGTGATTTGCTCACAAGGCTTGACAAGGAAACTTTTATCTGCACATTCCTGACACTTGTAACTCTTTCGATGAAACTGTCAAAGGACGGCACAGTAAATATAGCCATATTTGAGCGTGACTACAACATTTGCTTTTCCTTAAGATTTGATTGCGCAAATCTTGAAGAGGGAAAGATATTGTATAAAGACGAATTCTATTTTCTACAGCGCGTTGCGACAGTAAACGACTGGATGTTCCTTGATGCTGAATACATTCATGACAAGCTCGCTGAAATAGTGCTTGTAATACCTATAAGGCACTCAGTCCATCAGGTCTTTCTTAAGGCACCTACACCCGACACTCCTGATGCAATGATAGCAGAAATAATAAATGAAGAGCTTTCGATTCTTTTGTAAAAAAAGAAAAAATAGCTGTAACCCTGGCGGTTACAGCTATTTTTATTACTTATCTCTTAATGAGAACATCTCTTTCGTATGCACGAACACTATCAAGCCACTTTTCGCGTGTGGGAACTCCCATTGTTTCGCAATAGTAATCCCAAACAGCGCCGAACGGATATGACTTATATTCTTCTGTAAGAGCAAGTCTTGTTGTATAGTCGAACTCATACTCAGCCTTCTTGAGAAGGTCGATAGGCTCAAGCATAGCTTTGAGGAGCGCTTTCTGAGTGTTTCTTGAACCAATTACCCATGCAGCAACACGGTTAATACTTGCGTCAAAGAAGTCAAGAGCGATATTTACGCGGTTTTCAAAATTGTTGCGGATGATTTCCTGACCGATAGCCATAAGCTCGTCGTCGAGAATAACAACATGGTCGCTGTCCCAACGCATAGGACGAGAAACATGGAGAAGTATTTCATCAGCGAAAAGAAGCATAGAAGAAATTTTATTCGAGATAACTTCTGTAGGATGGAAGTGTCCTGCGTCAAGACATACCATAACATCGGGATTCTTCATTCCATATCCCATATAAAACTCGTGAGAACCCACTGTGAATGCTTCTACACCTACTGCGAACACCTTTGATTCAACTGCGTCCTTTGTGTATTTAGGATCGAGCTTCTTAGCTTCAATCTTGTTGAGCGAGTCGAGAAGTCTTGCGCGGGGAGCTACCTTGTCAAAGCAGTTGTCCTTGTATCCGTCAGGAACCCAGATGTTGTTCACAGAACGCACACCTGTACGCTTGCCGAGATACTCGGAAACCTCACGGCTGCGGATGCAGTGGTCAATCCAGAACTGACGAATTCCCTCATCGGGATGAGAAAGTGTGAGGCCGTCAGAGCTCTTTGGATGGGAGAAGCATGTGGGATTGAAGTCAAGACCGATTTTCTGATCAACAGCCCAATCTGCCCAGTTAGAGAAGCACTCGGGTGTGATAGAATCCCTGTCGGCCTTGAGACTCTTAGGTTCGCTATAGAAAGCATGAATATTAGCTTTCTTGGGACCGGGGATAAGAGAGAAAGCAAAACTCATATCAGCTCTGAGCTGATCGGGAGTCTTAGCTGCTCCGGGATAGTTACCTGTTACCGCAAGGCCGCCGTCGAGAGAACCGTCAAGATTTTCAAATCCTCTTACATCGTCGCCCTGCCAGCAGTGGATAGAAATCGGAATTTCCTTGAGTCTTGCGATTGCCGCATCAGTGTCTACGCCAATCTGTGCGTACTGCTCACGCGCAAGCTCGTATGATTTTTCAATAGACATTCTTTTTCTCCTTTTTATGTATTATAATTTTTTGATTAACTTTAAGAATTTTTCATAACCCTCATCCCACATTGCTGTGTCCTTGGGCTCAAAGCACTTAATTTCAAAAGAATTTGCAATAACCTGTCTTGCTTCCTTTACATTCTTAATCTCACCGCAGGCAATAGCCTGAACAGCAATATTACCGAGTGCTGTAGCTTCTACAGGACCTGTATATACAGGTCTGCCACAAGCGTCAGCTGTAAACTTGCACAGGGGCTCTTCCTTTGTGCCGCCGCCGACGATATTAATAAACGGAGTCTTTTTGCCAGTGATATCGTCCATCATAGAAACTGTATGTCTGTAGCAAAGCGCAAGACTATCAAAAATACATCTTACAATCTCACCCTTTGTCTGTGGAACATACTGACCTGTCTTTTCGCAGTACTCCTGAATTCTGCGCGGCATGTTGCCGGGAGTCTGGAACGAAAGATCATCGGGGTTAATAAGACAAGCAAGCGGCTTTGACGCAACGGCTGCTTCTGACAGCTCGTTGAACGAAACATCCTGTCCCTCTCTCTGCCACTGACGGCGCGATTCCTGTTCAATCCACAGACCCATAATATTCTTCAAGAATCTGATTTTCCTCTCAGCTCCGCCCTCGTTTGTAATGTCATACTTATACGAAAGCTCGCCTGTTGACGGCTCGGAAAGTTCCTTACCCATAAGCGACCATGTGCCGCTTGATATGTATACAAAATCATCTTTCTGAGAGGGCACTGCAACAACAGCCGCCGCAGTATCGTGAGAAGCTGTGTTTACGACTGTGGGGTTGATACCGCCGATTTCTTCAATAACAGAGGGCAAAAGCTTTCCGCAGACAGTTCCGGGAGTCACGATATTTCCGAGCAGATGTCTCGGAATGCCGAGCTTGTCTGTAACATTGTATGCCCAGTCGCGGCTGTTTGCATCAAGCATCTGTGAAGTGGAAGCAATCGTGTATTCTGTCTGCTTTACTCCCGTGAGAAAATACTTCAAAAGGTCGGGAATAAAGAGCATATCCTTTGCAATATCAAGCATTTCAGGTCGCTCTTTAACCACACAGTATAGCTGGTAAATTGTGTTGAAGTTCAAAAACTGTGTGCCGGTAATCTTATAAAGTTCTTCCTTTGGGATAACCTTAAAGAGTTCTTCCATGATACCCTTTGTTGTTCTCTCATCTCTGTAGCAAAAAGGGTTTTCAATAAGGTTTCCGCCGGCGTCAAGAAAGCCGTAGTCAACGCCCCATGTGTCAATCGCCATTGTCTTGATATCCTTGTTGTCGGACATAGAGCAGTTGTGCAAAGCAGTTTTAATCTCACCGTATGTACGGAGAATATCCCAATAAAGGTTGCCGTTGAGATTTACGGGACCGTTGGGAAATCTGTGTATCTCCTCAAGAGATATTTTTTCTCCATCGAATTTTCCTACCATACCTCTGCCGCTTGAAGCGCCAAGGTCAATAGCAAGCATTTTTAATGTTGCCATAGGAAACACCTCCTCATTTATGTTCTGTTTATTTTTTCATATTGATTTTAATATTACACGAAAGCACCTCGGCGGTTTCAAGTCTGCCGTCTGAGTCTACAAGGTTTGCGCCAACAGTCTTTCTGTTAACATCCATATAGTATTCGCTCTTTCTGCCCTCGATTTTAATTGTGCCGTCGTCACAAAGAGTTATCATTGCAAAAATCGGATCTTCTCTAAGAATCGTGCGCGAAAGATATTTGTATTTCTTTGTGAGTTCTTTAGGGAAAAAATCATGCTTGAAATTATCCCCGAGCCAGTCGGTTGCAACCGAGTTAAGATCAAGAAAAGCAATATTCTTAAAAATTCTCAGATTGTCTCTGTGGTGATGGCCGTTTATTGCCATAAGGACCCTCTGCTTATCTGAATTCACTCTGTCAAGCAGTGCCCATATTTTGTCATTCTCTTCTCTGGAAAGACCGTTATTAAATCTTTCAAGACTGTGATGCGAGAAGATAACACACGGAAAGCCTGACTCCATAATAGTATTTTCAAGCCACTTGAGCTGTTCATCTCCGCACGATGCTATAGCAGAAGCAAACGGTGCTTTTTTGTACTGATTGCCGTTGGAATAGTGATATCTCTTACCGTCAATCACAAATGCATTAAAGTCAAGCACGATAAATCTGAAGCCGCATTTATCAAAGAAATAGTAGCCGTTTTCGAGTCCAAAGCCCTGCAGGGCGCTTTTGTATGTGCTCTTATCAAACTCGTGATTGCCGAACACATGATATACTTCCATAGGGAAATCAGAAAGCATCTCTATAACATCGGTAAACTTGCCTGCTCCGTGGCAGAAATCTCCAAGCTGTACAACAAAATCGGCTTTCGCCTCAATTGCACTTTTTTTGATTACAGCAAGCCTTTCCTCGGACTGTGTATAGAATGTGCCGGGAAAGTGCTGCAAGTCAGCAAAAGCACAAAAGGTAATCTTGTTCATAGATCTTGCTCCTTGCTAAATTTATACAAAATGATTGTATCACATCTTGACGCTTTTTTCAATGCTTTTTGGAATTTTTTCGTATATTTTTCAAAATTCCCGTTTATTTGAGTTTTACAACAGTGACTCCTGCGTCTCCCTCTCCATACATACCGCCGCGTATTGACTCAACACGCTTATCACGACGCAGTTGGGTTGTGAGAGCTGCTCTGAGCGCTCCTGTACCCTTGCCATGTATGATTGTGACCTGAGAAAGATTTGCCATAAGAGCATCATCAAGATACTTATCCACGACAAACCACGCATCGTCACCTATCATACCGCGCACATCAATCTCGGCACTCACCGACATACTTGCCTTGGGTGCCTTTGTGAGTTTAACATTCTTTTCGGGGGTCGCGGTACGCTCTACAAGCATGAGATTTTTGAGCTTTGTCTTTGTCTTTATAATGCCTGCCTGTACGGTTACATTCTTACCGTCAATCTGAAGCACTGTTCCCTGCTTATTGATGTCGCGCAGTATAACAGTATCCCCCACAACAAGCTCTCTCGGCAGGACATACTCCTCCTCGAGTTTTTTTGTGACGCTCGAGCCGATCTTTTTGTCCATTGCGTTAAGTTGGGCTTTGACCTGACTCTTCGCCTGCTGGAGGTTCTCGGCAAAATGCTCACTGTCCTTTTGCTTTTTTATCTTGTCGAGCTCAGCAAAGATATAATCAGCAGAGGCTCTTGCCTGGTCAATGAGGGCTGTAGCGGTTTTTTGTGACCTTTCGCTTTCTGCCTCAAGACGCTTATTGAACTTTTCTCTGTCTTCCCTTGTCTTTTTGTGCATCTCGGAAAGCTCTTTTCGCAGCGCTGTGGCTTTCTGCTTTTCTTTTTCGTAGTGCGAACGCTCGTCCTCAAGCTGCTCAAGAAGACTCTCGAATCTTCTCGTTTCGCCCGCAACACTGTCTCTTGCGCTGTCGATAATATCCTCGGGTATGCCGAGCCTTTTTGCTATGGCAAAAGCATTGGATTTGCCGGGAAGACCGATAAGAAGCCTGTATGTCGGTTTAAGAGTTTCAACATCAAACTCACAGCTGGCATTCATAACGCCCTCGGTAGACAATGCATACGCTTTCAACTCCGCATAGTGAGTAGTAGCAGCACAAAGGCAGCCCCTGCCTCTTACGGTTTCAAGAATAGCCTCAGCAAGCGCAGCGCCCTCTATCGGGTCTGTACCTGCACCAAGCTCATCAAAGAGCACGAGTGAAGACGAATTTATTTTCTTTAATATTTCAACAATATTCACCATGTGAGCAGAAAAGGTAGAGAGCGATTGTTCAATGCTCTGCTCGTCACCTATATCCGCAAGTATCGAATCAAAAACAGGAAGTGTAGAGCCGTCCCCTGCAGGAATATGAAGACCACACTGAGCCATTACAGACAAAAGTCCGAGTGTCTTGAGCGTAACAGTTTTACCACCCGTGTTAGGGCCTGTTATGACAAGCATATTAAAGTCCTTGCCGAGATATACATTTATCGGCACAACAGTGCTCTTGTCAAGCAACGGATGTCTTGCGTTTTTTAAATCAATATTGTTCTTCATTGAAATAATAGGCTCTGTCGCGTCCATTTTGTACGACAAATCAGCCTTTGCAAAAATGACAGACAACTCGCAAAGATTTTCATAGTTTGCGACAAGAGAATCACAGAACCTTGCACACTCTGATGAAAGATTATATAGAATTCTTTCTATCTCAGCCTCTTCCTTTGACTGAAGTACCCTTATTTCATTGTTGGCCTCGACAACGCTCATAGGCTCAACAAAAAGCGTTGCACCCGTTGCTGAGGTGTCGTGTACAAGTCCTTTTATCTCTGCTCTGTACTCAGCCTTAACGGGCACTACGAATCTGCCATTTCGTGTTGTGATAATATTCTCCTGCAGATATTTTGAACCGCCGCCCGAAACATATTTTTGAAGATTGTCTCTGATTTTATTTGACGCAGCACGGATTTTTCTGCGAATGTTATACAGCTCATCTGATGCAGTATCTGCAAGAGCCTCCTCAGAGATAATTGAAGATGCTATGAGCTCCTCAAGAAATTTATTTGGCTGGAGAAGACTTACAATGTCATAAAGCGATGACTTTTCGCTATCTGTAAATGTTCCGAAATACTCAGAAATACTTCTTGTACAAGTAAGAACTGCAGCAACACGCAGAAGTTCTGCCATATTCAAGGGCGCTCCTTTGCGTGCACGCTTGAGCGTATTTGTTATATCGGTAACTCCGCCGAAAGACGGCTTTCCCTTTGAAGCCATAATATTTTTGGCTTCACTTGTCTGAGAAAGCATATACTTGATATGCTTTGCT
Source organism: Eubacteriales bacterium (assembly GCA_045580005.1). Lineage (GTDB taxonomy): Bacteria > Bacillota > Clostridia > Oscillospirales > CAG-382 > UMGS1052. The sequence continues at coordinate 82,042 of JAZNMZ010000009.1, forward strand.
GATACTGACGGACGAAGCTGCCTGATAATTTCCTTTGCACTATCAATGACAGTGCACTCTGCAAGCATATCTATAATCTTGTCAAATTCAAGCGTTGTCAGCGCCTTTGAAAATCCCTGCGCGGCATAATCGTTTATTCCGTCAGAATAAAGCACACCACGCATAGAGCTTGTTTTGTCCTGTGACATATATTTACTCCAAATCAGTAATACTTTTGTAGAATGAAAGTGTTTTGAAATCTTTTCCTGTATGGTAAGAAACATACCTTTCGCAAATAAGCGAAAGCATATCTGCCCCATCGTCTGACAGCTCAAAGCTAAGCATTTTTGACTGGGGTGTATGTACAATAAAAGCGAAAGCAGCAACCATATCCTCGCCAAGCTCTGTAACAAAAACACTTCCGCTGTCGGCACAGCTATCGCAAAGAATACTTCCGTCGGAAAGCGAGAAGAAATATTTACCTTTCTTGTTCGCACATTCTGCTATTCCCTTTTGGCATATACCACACTCCGAAAGCTGGGGCATATATCCCGATGTAACCATGGTCTTAAGTTCAAATGCTGCCTTTATCTTCCACAAGGGAACACTTTGCATTTTTGACAGTGCATAAAAGCTGTTGAGCAAAAGACGCAGCATTTCTGTTTCATCGTTGTTCTCTGTACAGACCGTAAGAGCAATATCCGCAAAATAAGAAGCAAGAGCAAACCTTTTTACATCGTTTCTTATTTGATAGTGCGTATCCTTTATCGTCGCAGTTTTGAGAAGATACATATAATTGCGGCTGATAAGCTCAAATTCTGAATAACAAAACTGCTGTACTGCATATGCATTTTTGCTTTTGGGATTTTTCACTCCCTTTGCAAGAATATCAATCTTGCCGTATTTCGATGTAAGGACCGTGACTATCTTGTCGCCCTCGCCTTTCAGCGTCTCCTTAAGCACAATACCGACACAAGTTTCCTCGGTACATCCCGCAAGATTATTTTTCATCTTTGAACCCTAATCTGTTAAGGGTTACCTGGCTGTCACGCCAATTTTCTTTTACTTTTACCCATATATCAAGGAATACTTTGTTTTCAAACATCTTTTCCATATCTTCGCGGGCATAGGTCGCAGCCTTTTTGAGAGTTTCGCCGTTTTTGCCTATTATAATTCTCTTATGAGCTTCTTTCTCGCAATATACCTCTGCTCTGATGCTCACTATTTTGGGCTTTTCTTCAAACTGCTCAATTACAACAGCAATACCGTGAGGTACTTCATCATCAAGAAGACGAAGGAGCTTTTCTCTTATAATCTCAGACGCTATCTGACGCATAGGCTGGTCTGTAACAATATCGTCAGGAAAATACCAGCGTTCCTGCTTGAGAAAAGGCGAAAGCTCATCTATAACAATATCAACTCCGTCATTGTTAAGTGCAGAAATCGGAATGACCGATTTAAACTCGCACAACTTTGAAAAATGGTCTATAGTTGTTAATATCTTTGTCTTTTTGAAAGCGTCTGCTTTGTTGATAACAAGAATCGCAGGAACTTTCATCAAGTTGATTTTTTCTGCAATTTCAAGCTCAATCTTAGCAGGCTTTTCAGTCGGCTCAACAACAAACACAACAGCATCAATACCTACAACAGACTCGCCTACTGTTTTCATCATATATTCGCCAAGCTTATTCTTTGGCTTATGGATACCGGGAGTATCGACAAAAACGAACTGATCTGCTCCTTTGGTATAAACACCTGTAATCTTATTGCGTGTGGTCTGAGGCTTTTTGGAAACTATTGCAACCTTTTCACCGATAATGGCATTGAGCAGCGTACTCTTACCAACATTCGGGCGTCCGAGAATGCTTATAAAGCCCGTTCTCATTTCCTGAGTCTCTTCTTTTGATTCCTCCTCGTCCTGCAAACCACGGGTAATGCCGATTGATGAGAGAATCTTCTCGCACGACTCATTCATATACACCTCGTCCTGCGAGCTTGTTTCGTGGTCGTAGCCCAAAAGATGTAGCACCGAATGAACTGCAAGAAACGCAATTTCCCTTTCAAAACTGTGGCCAAAAGTCTCTGCTTGATCGGCAGCTCTCTCAAGCGAGATAACTATATCGCCGACAGCAACGCTCTCGTCGCCTACAATGCCCGATATCTGCTCTTTTTCAAAAAGAGGAAAAGACAGAACATCAGTGGCACTGTCTTTGTTCCTGAACTGACAGTTAAGACTCCTTATACTTTCGTTATCGGCAAAGGTAACAGATACCTCACAAGGAAAAGAAATTTTTTCAAACTTCAGTGCAGCATTTATAGCTTTTTTTACTGTATTCTTGTGCTCAGGCAAAACCTTGATTTTTTTCTGATTGTCTGCAAAATAAATTTTATTTTTCATTTTTAAAATTCTTTTCCTTTCTCTGCTGTTCATATCTGTCGTATGCCAGTATAATCTTCTGTACGAGTGCGTGTCTTACAATATCCCTGTCAGATAGTCTGTGTACCGATACGCCCTCAACATCCTTGATTATTTTTGCCGCCTCAATAAGTCCCGAACGATGTCCCTCCGGCAGATCAATCTGCGTAACATCGCCTGTCACAACAATTTTCGAACCAAAGCCGAGTCTTGTCAGGAACATCTTCATCTGCTCTGGAGTTGAGTTCTGCGCCTCATCAAGGATGATAAACGAGTCATCAAGCGTTCTGCCTCGCATATATGCAAGGGGTGCTATTTCGATAGCGCCCTTTTCTACATTTCTCGCATAGCCCTCAGCACCGAGCATTTCAAAAAGAGCGTCATGCAAGGGTCTGAGATACGGGTCAATCTTGTTCTGCAAATCACCAGGCAAAAAACCAAGCTTTTCTCCCGCTTCGACTGCAGGTCGTGTCAACACAATTCTGCTAACTGTTTTTGAGCGGAGCGCATTTACAGCCATTGCAACGGCAAGAAAAGTCTTACCTGTGCCTGCAGGACCTATACCGAGAACAACCGTGTTATCGCGTATCGCATCGACATACTTTCTCTGTCCCACCGTTTTTGCCTTGATAGGCTTGCCTCTGCTTGTAATACATATGCAGTCTTCCTCAAGCTTTACAATATCCTCAGCACTTTCCTCACCCGAAGTAGAAATTGCATATCTAATATTCTGCTCGGTAAGAGAAACGCTTGTGTTCAAAAGAAGCGAAAGCTTCTCAATGACATCGTGTGCTTTTGCAACACTTGCTTCATCCTCACCAGTAATCTTAATACTTCCGTTTCCGGCAAAAAGAGAAACCGCGCATTCGTTCTCGATAATCTCAGCATACTCATCAAAGCTGCCGAATATTGCAGATATTTTTTCGTGTGTTAGGTTGTCTACAATTCTCTCTGACATAATACATCCTTTTTGTAATATTTTCCTGTGTACATTATACAACAAATGCACTTTATTTGCAAGTATATTTTGCTCAAATGTTTCACTAAATAATTAAATATATTAGCTCATCAAAAAAAATAAACTTATTGACAAGAACGGCAAAAAAGCGTATAATATACCTAATAAGATATTTCACACTGAACTTTTACAATTTTCGGAGAAAAAAGAATGAAACTTACAAGAAGACAGGCACGCGAAATTACACTCTGTTTGGTTTTTGATTTCGGATTCAACAGCGAGGAAAAGCCTGAGGAACTCCTCGAGCTGTATCTCAGATACTTTCCTGAAGAAAACGCAGAAAAAACCGCTGAACAGATTAAAAGCAACAACTATATTCAGCAGGTGTATTTCGGCGTTGCCGAGAATGTTGACGAGCTTGATGAGATTATTAAAAACTGCTCTGAGAAATGGAAATTCGAAAGAATATCAAGAGTTTCGGTCTCGATACTCCGCATAGCAATATATGAGCTTCTCTATATAAAAGACATTCCTCACGAGGTAACAATCAACGAAGCGGTAGAGCTTTCCAAAAAGTTCGACACAGAAGACAGCTATACCTTCATTCACGGCGTACTCGGCGCTGTAATGTCGTCGGTTGTTTCCGAAAGAGAAAGCAATGAGTAAAATAGCAATAGGCATAGACACAAGCAATTACACCACAAGTCTTTCTCTCATAAAAGACGGTGTAATAATAAAAAACACAAGACGACTCCTGCCTGTCGCCGAAAACGAAAGAGGGTTACGACAGAGTGACGCTCTTTTTTGTCATACAAAGGCTTTGCCTGAGCTTGCAAAAGAGCTGTTTTCGGAGTCAGAATATTCAAAAGAAGACCTTTGCTGCGTGGGAGTGTCAACGACACCGAGACCAGTTTGCGGCTCGTATATGCCCTGCTTCTTGGCTGGAGTATCCTTTGCATCGGCTGTTTCGGAAAGTCTTGGAGTGCCGATGTATTCCTTTTCACATCAAGAGGGACACATCATGGCAGCTCTCCACAGCTGCGGTAACGATGATGTTGGAAAAGGAGATTTCATTTCTTTTCATATATCGGGCGGCACAACAGAAATAGTGCTTTGCAGAAAAAAGAACGGCAGAATCAACTGCAAGCTCATCGGCGGCACAGACGACCTAAACATCGGTCAGGCAGTTGACAGAACAGGCGTTATGATGGGACTGCACTTCCCCTGTGGCGCACAGCTTGACAAAATGTCGCTTGACTCGGACGCATCTTTCGGCAGGATTCCTGTCAGTGTAAAAGGTTTTTCGTGCTCAATTTCAGGGCTCGAAAACAAGACAAAAAAGATGTATGCAGACGGTGTAAAAAGCGAGAATATTGCTGCTTTTCTCTTTGAATACATAGCCACAGTTATATCAAAGCTTACCGAAAATTTGAAAAATGAATATGATTTGCCGATAATATATGCAGGCGGAGTTATGTCAAACACAAGAATACGCAGAACGCTTACAGCACACGACAATGTATATTTCGCCTCGCGAGAGCTTTCTAGCGACAATGCCTGCGGAACAGGACTTCTGGCATATTATAAATACGAAACGGAGAATGTATGAACAGCGCAATAACTTTGACAGTATCGCAGTTAAACGAATATGTAAAAGCGTTGCTTGATTCTTCAGAACTTCTTTACGACATATATATAAAAGGCGAGATATCAAATTTTACAAACCACTTCAAGACAGGGCATCTGTTCTTCTCGCTCAAGGACAGTGAGTCTGTTGTCAAGGCTGTTATGTTCAGTTCGTATGCGTCAAGGCTTACCTTTGTCCCCGAGGACGGTATGAAAATTATAGCGCGCGGTCAAGTATCTGTATACCCTCGTGACGGTGTATACCAGATATATGTAAGCGACATACAGCCTGACGGCGTGGGTGCTCTCTATCTTGCATATGAGCAGCTCAAGACTGCTCTTGAGGCAGAAGGGATCTTTTCTCCTGAGCACAAGCGCCAGATACCAAAGTATCCGAAAAAAATCGGCATTATAACTGCAAAAACAGGCGCAGCAGTCGCCGATATGAAAAATATTCTTACACGCCGCTACCCTCTCGCGAAAATCATCATATATCCGTCGCTCGTACAAGGCAGACAGGCTCCCGAGGACTTATGTCGAGGCATCAGGTACTTCAATCAAAACGAGCCTGTCGACACTATCATCATAGGGCGCGGAGGCGGCTCTATCGAGGACTTGTGGGCATTTAACAGCAAGGAGCTTGCATATACTGTATATAATTCCAAAATTCCCGTTATATCAGCTGTCGGCCACGAAACCGACTTCACAATATGCGATTTTGCAGCCGACCTTAGGGCACCGACACCGTCGGCAGCAGCAGAGCTTGCAGTTCCGGATATAACAGACATTGCATTTTCTCTCAGTCAATATAGTGCCATTATCAAAAATGCGCTTGAAAACAAAGCCGAAAACTACAGGCAACGCATATACGAGCATTCAAAAGGGAGAATCTTTACGGCTCCCTCAGAAATTATTGAGCTTGAAAAACAAAAGCTGAAAGATATCATGGTCGCTCTGCAAAGGCAGATGGAAGTGCTGGTTGACAGCAAAACTTCCCTTCTTACGGCAAGCGCTCAACAGCTTGAAGCGCTAAGTCCTATAGCTGTCATGTCGCGTGGTTTTGCGGTTGTATCAGATGGAAACGGAAACATCCTGACAGAAACAAAAAAAATAAAAATCGACGACACACTAAAGCTCACCTTGCACGACGGAGAGCTGACAGTACAGGTGAAAGCAAAGAAAGGAACCGGATATGGCAACAAAAAAACAACAAGATCTGAATCTTGAGCAATGTCTTGCACGGCTCGACGAGATTGCAGACATAATGAACTCTCGCCTGCCGTTATCAGAGGCTCTTGACCTATATAAGGAGGGCGCTCAGCTTATAGATAAAGCAAAAAAACTGCTTGAGAACGCTCAGGCAGAAATCAAAGTAATAACAGACAAAAATGGCTTTTCAGACAAGGAAGAAACAGATGAATAATGCAGAATTTTTGCGTATTTTGCATAATAATGCAAAAATAATTAACGACAGGCTCGCACAAAAGCTTCTGCCAATCAAGGAAGACGCAAGCTATGAATATATCAAAAACCTGTGTTCATCTATGGAATACAGCCTGCTCGCCGGCGGCAAGAGAATCCGCCCGTGTCTTGCACTTGAATTTGCAAAGCTGTTCGGAGCAGATGAAAGTGCAGCTTTCGACTACGCGTGCGCACTTGAGATGATACATACTTTTTCTCTGATACACGACGATATGCCGTGTATGGACAACGATGATATGCGTAGAGGCAAACCGACAAACCATATTGTATACGGAGAAACCACTGCTCTTCTCGCGGGAGATGCTCTCAGTGTATATGCTTTTGAAACGGCCTGCAACAACGCGCTTTCCGACAGGCAGAACATTGCCGCACTTATGTTGCTTGCAAAGTGTACCGGCATATTTGGTATGATAGGCGGTCAGCAGATCGACCTAGACTCTGAGGGAAAGAATATTTCCGGGGAAATACTCGAGCTCCTGCACAGAAAGAAAACAGGCGCTCTCATTTCCTGTGCGTGTCTTCTCGGTTGTGTTGCCGCAGGTAAGTATGCTGACAGCCGCGAATATGCAGATGCCCTTTCCTACTCAAAAGCAATAGGGCTTGCGTTCCAGATTGCAGACGACATTCTTGATGTTGTAGGCGACTCCGAAAAGCTAGGCAAGAACTGCGGCAGCGACGAGAAAGAGAACAAAATGACTTATGTGACTCTTTATGGTCTTAACGGTGCAAAGCAAAAAGCGGCCGAACAGGTAAATGTTGCCAAAGCAGCGATATCTCACTATGCCGGCTCTGAATTTTTACAATGCCTTGCTGACTATATAGTACAAAGAGATAACTAAAAGGGACAGGAAGATTATAATGACAGATTTTTTTGAAATATTAAATAACTACCCTCTTGTATGTGCAATAACCGCGTGGGCGGTTGCTCAGCTCATTAAATTTATACTTACACTTGCCTTTTCAAAGACTGTGGATTTCAAAGCATTTATTGCCACAGGCGGTATGCCGAGCTCTCACACCTCAACCGTGTGTGCTCTCGCTACAAGCATCGGATTTACCGAGGGCTTCGGCTCGTCGTCCTTTGCACTTGCCGCAATAGTCGCTGTGGTAGTTATGGTAGATGCGACAGGCGTAAGGCGCGCAACAGGCGAAAATGCCAAGGTTCTTAACAAGCTCGCACACGATGTTTTTGTAGAGAAAAACAGCGAATACTTTACAAAAGACCTCAAGGAGCTTGTAGGTCACAAGCCCATTGAGGTACTATGCGGTGCTTTTCTCGGTATTCTTATACCGCTTGTCATCCGTCCTTTTTGATATTAAGTTTACACTATCATTTCTTTTAGCTTTTCAAGGCTGATAATCTCGACTCCGAGGTTATTGGCCTTTTGTAATTTGCTGCCGCCGTCGGCACCGGCAAGCAGATAGCTTGTCTTTTTGGAAACAGAGGAAGAAACCTTTCCTCCATACGAAGTTATAAGCTCTGACGCTTCGTCTCGCGTATAACCATCAAGAGTGCCTGTGATTACAAAGGTAAGACCCTCAAGCTGATTGCCGTTTTTTACGATAACGGCTTTGTCAAGCACTCCCTGCTCAGCAAGCCTGTGAGCGAGCATAACATTATATTCTGACGAAAAATATGAAACTATGCTGTCTGCCATTACTGCACCGATGTCCTCTATTGTACACAGCTCATCGGCAGTGGCATTTATAAGAGCCTCCATTGACCCAAAGTGTGAAGCAAGCACCTCGCCTGTCTGCTTGCCTATGTGTCTTATACCAAGCGCAAAGATAAGTCTTGCAAGGCCTGCGCTCTTTGATTTTTCGATAGAATTTATAAGATTTTCTGCCGATTTCTCGCCCATCTTGTCAAGATTCTGCAGCTCATCCTTTTTGAGACTATATATATCTGCAGCATCTTTTATAAGACCCCTTTCGACAAGCTGTGTAATCTGCGCTTCACCAAGTCCGTCAATATTCATGGCATCACGCGACACGAAGTGGGAAAGTCTGCGTATAATGCGCGCAGGACAGACATCATTCACACACCTATATGCCGCCTGTCCCTCGTCTCGTATCACCTTGCCGCCACAATCGGGGCATACATCCGGAAACACAAACGGCTGAGCGGTATCTTCTCTTTCGGACTTATCAACAGAAACAATCTCGGGAATAATGTCGCCAGCTTTTCTCACGATAACACTGTCACCCTCGCGGATATCCTTGCCGGAAATAAAATCTGCGTTGTGCAAGGTTGCCTTTGACACAACTGTGCCTGCAAGCCTTACCGGCTCAAGAATAGCAAACGGTGTTAGTACGCCTGTCCTGCCGACATTTATTGCGATTTTCACAAGCTTTGTCTTCTTTTCCTCCGGAGGATATTTGTATGCAGCTGCCCATTTGGGAGCGTTCGATATTTCGCCTATCATTTCGCGGTATCCGAAGTTGTCAATTTTTACAACAGCACCGTCAATATCAAAATCAAACTCTTGCCTTTTAGCGTTAAATTTCTCTATTTCGGTATAGATTTCGTCCTTGGTTCTAAAGCTCTTTCTAAAAGGTGACACCTTAAATCCAAGGCTTTCGAGATACTCAAGACTTTCCCTGTGAGATGAAAGCTCCTTTGCTCCTCTTTGTGCCTGGATATTGAAAACAAAAATACTAAGCCGCCTTTTTCTTGTAATCTCACAGTCAAGCTGTCTGAGTGAGCCTGCAGCCGCGTTTCTCGGATTTGCAAAAGTGCTCTGTCCCAGTTCATCGCGCTCAGCATTGAGCCTTACAAAAACAGATTTTGGCATATACACCTCACCTCTTACACAGAGATATGGGATTTTTTGCGGAAGCACTTTTGGGATGTCGTTTATTGTCATAAGATTCTCGGTAATATTTTCACCGACAATACCGTCACCACGGGTGGCGCCCCGTACAAAAACTCCGTTTTCGTACTCAAGCTCGCAGGAAAGTCCGTCAATCTTACATTCAACAACAAATTCGGGAGACTCATCCACGCCGTCAAGGCTCTTTGTTGTCTTATCGATAAACGCGAAAAGTTCTTCTTTTGAAAAAACATCTGTTAGACTGCCCATAGGGACAACATGCTTTACCTTTTCAAATTTTTCGGATGCCGCTCCCCCGACCTTTTTGGACGGAGAGCTGTCGTCATCGAACTCTGGATTCTCGCTTTCTAGCTTCATAAGCTCCTGCATAAGGGCGTCAAACTCATAGTCTGATATTTCGGGACTGTCGTCCATATAGTACTTGCTTCTGTGATAAATGATAAGATCTCTCAGCTCATCTATGCGTGTTTTTATTTCCTTTTTATCCATAATGTCCCCCAAAAGTGTGACTTTATTTTATTTTATCATATTACTAGATATTTTACAACAGAAAAGTCCGATAAAATTACATAAAATTTTAATAAACACAAATAAATTTTACAAATATATATTGCAAAATTCTGCATAAAATGATAGAATAAAATAGTTACAAATTAGAATAAGGAAACATCTATATGAAAAACTATATCAAAGGCTTTGTTGCGTCCATTTTATCCCTATGTATACTCACTTCGGGTATGTCGGCGGTGCTTAGTGCAGATGATCAAATTTACACTACTGCGTCCGAGTCACCCATTTCGCTGAAGAATATATATTCTTTCGGTAATTTGGGCGATTTTTCCGATGAGACTGTCGAACAATTCTTTGACAACGCAGCATTTGTCGGTGACTCTGTTATGTACGGATTTGAGCTGTATACCACAAGAAAAAAGACGATACAGGCAAGCTCAACATTTCTGACAAAAACAAGCTTTGCTGCTCGCCACGCTCTCAAAGAGGTATCGGATAGCTCATATCATCCCGATTATAACGGACAAAAAATGCTTGTTGAGGACGCTCTGCAGCTTGCCGGCGTGAATAAGGTCTTTATATCACTCGGACTCAACGATGTAAGAGTTACACCAAACTCATACTACGAGAATTATATCGAAATGATAAACAGAATCAAGGCTAAAAACCCCGATATTGCTGTGTTTATCATAAGCTCGACATACCCCGTACAATATCCCGGAAACATATCTTATGAGGAGGCGATTGCATACAGGGCTCAGCTATACGATCTCAATCAGCGTCTTATGCAGTACTGTATGGACGGCAATGCATACTTCGTTGATGTGATATCTCCTCTTATTGACGCAAACGGATATCTTGATGTAAACTACTCTAGCGATAACTATGTGCACCTGAGAAATTCAGCTTATGAGATATGGAAAGAAAAAATTGAAACCTTTGCGAGAAATCTTATACTTTTACAGAGAGTAAAAAAGATATCAATTTTTGATATTGTTGCAAGAATGAACAAATAATTTTATTAATGTTTTTGGAGACAGATTATGAAAAAAATACTTATTACACTTGTAGCATTCACACTTTGTGCAGGAATGCTTATTTCATGTGCAAACAACGGTATAGTAATCGATAATTCAGCGCAGGAACAGTCTAAAAACGATGTTAACGACAATGTTCCCGTTGTCGACACCGAGGACAGCACAGTTCCTGCAGTTACATCTGCAAACCTTCAGGATATATATGAAACTGTAATCTCTGCAGATGACTTTCCGCCTATGTATGAGCTGTATGACGATGAGCTTTCAGAGTATTTTGCGATATCTCCCGAGCTTTTCACCGAGTTTAAAGCGGCAGTTGCAGAAGAATATCCCGCAATAGAGAGAATTTTTATCGGCAAGCTCGTTGACAAAGAATCGCAAAACGCTGCCATTGCAGGTCTTGAGAGCGCGATTGAAGCTCTTGAGGCTGAGTATATCGATTATCTTCCCTTCGAGTACGAAAAGGCCAAGAATTGCTCTATTGAAATATGCGGCGACTATATATTCTATATCGTATGTGAAAACTACAAAGAAGCCGTAAAGACTGTAAAAGACAGTCTTTCAAAACATATAATATAAATTATCTAATATAAAGGAGACAACAATGAAAGAACAGTTAAAGAAGCTTCAGTTCAAAACTGATGACAATACAGCCTATACAAGACCTGTATTTACAATCGTAATGGATGGTATCGGTATTGCACCCGACTCGGAGGGCAATGCCGTAAAAAACGCGGTAACACCTACACTTGACATGCTTATGTCAAAGTATCCCACATTGAAGCTCAAGGCTCACGGTGTGGCAGTAGGTCTACCATCCGACGACGATATGGGCAACTCCGAGGTGGGACACAACGCACTTGGAGCAGGTCAGGTATTTGCTCAGGGCGCAAAGCTTGTTACAAAGTCCATCGAGAGCGGAGCTATGTTTGCATCCGACTCGTGGAAGCAGATAGTTTCTGTTGCAGCAACGGACAAGACACTTCATTTCCTTGGTCTTTTCTCTGACGGTAATGTTCACTCTCATATCGACCACTTAAAGGCTATGATAACACGCGCCAAGGAAGACGGAGTAAAGAATGTAAGAATTCATATACTTCTTGACGGCCGTGATGTTGGCGAAACATCGGCGCTTGATTATATACTCCCATTTGAAGACTTCCTCAGCAGTATGAATGACGCCGGCTTCTGTGCAAAGATCGCATCCGGAGGCGGTCGTATGAATATTACTATGGACAGATATGAGGCAGACTGGTCAATGGTTGAGCGTGGCTGGCATACTCATGTGCTCGGTGAAGGCAGACAGTTTGCAAGTGCAAAGGAAGCTGTTGAAACATACAGAACCGAGCTTTCTGTTATCGACCAGGATCTTCCCTGCTTTGTTATTGCTGAAAACGGAGAGCCCGTCGGCAAAATTCTCGACGGCGACAGCGTAGTATTCTTCAATTTCAGAGGTGACAGAGCCATCGAAATATCAAAAGCGTTTGACGATAAAAAATTTGACAAATTTGACAGAGTGATATACCCCGATGTCACATATGCAGGTATGCTCGAGTACGATGGCGACCTCCACATCCCCTCAAGATATCTTGTTGCCCCTCCCGAGATTACAGGCACTCTTGGAGAGTATCTTGCCAACACAGGCGTTACACAGTACGCCCTTTCCGAAACACAAAAGTACGGACATGTAACATACTTCTGGAACGGCAACAAGAGTGGCAAGTTTGACGAGAACACAGAAAAGTACGAGGAAATCCGTTCGGATGTTGTTCCCTTTGAGCAGCGTCCCTGGATGAAGTGTGCCGAAATCACAGACAGACTTATCGAAACAGCCAACGAAGGTAAATACAGATTTATGCGCGTTAACTTTCCTAACGGCGATATGGTAGGACATACAGGCAACTATCTTGCCACCATCTGTTCTGTTGAAGCACTTGACCTTTGCCTTAAGAGAATCCTTGATGTGGTTGACAGCGTAGGCGGTGTTGCTCTCATCACAGCAGACCACGGCAATGCCGACGAAATGTACGAAATCAGTAAAAAGACCAACGCACCTGCGACAAATCCCGACGGAACACTCAAGTCAAAGACAAGCCATACACTCAATCCTGTTCCCTGCATCATTTATGACAACAAG